>NZ_JALNUL010000099.1:0-7152 GCF_026540775.1 Methylobacterium sp. GC_Met_3 | reverse complement strand
AACCCAGGTCCGTAGAGCTCGGTCGAGCTCATGGAAGCAAAAGTGCAGGCGTGTCAGTTCGTTCAATCGCATTAATTAGGTTGTAAAATGATTTGAAATTCGCGCGCCAATTTTCGAACTTGAATTGGCCGGCACGAACGATTGACGTTTAAGCCGCGAGATCAAGCACTTATATGGCCGGAAAGTATCGATTCGGCGCGACCGCGGTCGAATCGATGAGGTCTAGAGGCTCGTGAGAAATCTTGTCCAGTACGTTGAATGATCCCCGATGCCCAACGCTTGGGATCCCGACCGAGGCGAAGACATCACGGAACGCCCGGGGAAGTAGCTGCTCACGAACCCTAATGCGCCAGTGATCAGAATGCGCTCAAGCACGCGGATCAGGATAGGCGCTTGATGTCGGCGTCGACCATTTCGGTGATCAGCGCCTCCAGGCTGGTCTGGGCCTCCCAGCCGAAGGTCGCCTTCGCCTTGGCGGGGTTGCCCAGCAGCACCTCGACCTCCGCGGGCCGGAACAGCGCCGGGTCGATGACGAGGTGGTCGTCGATGTTCAGGCCGACATGCTTGAACGCGATCGCGCACATGTCCCGCACCGTCGTGGTCCGCCCCGTGGCGATCACGTAGTCGTCCGGCTTATCCTGCTGCAGCATCAGCCACATCGCCTCGACGTAGTCCCGGGCATGGCCCCAGTCGCGCTTGGCGTCGATGTTGCCCAGGCGCAATTCCTTCTGCTTGCCCAGCTTGATCCGCGCCACCGCGTCCGTGACCTTGCGGGTCACGAACTCCACGCCGCGCAGCGGGCTCTCGTGGTTGAACAGGATGCCGTTCGAGGCGTGCAGCCCGAAGCTCTCGCGATAGTTGATCGTCATCCAGTGGGCGTACAGCTTGGCCACGCCGTAGGGCGAGCGCGGGTAGAACGGCGTCGTCTCGCTCTGGCGCTCCTCCTGGATCAGCCCGAACATTTCCGACGTAGAGGCCTGGTAGTAACGCGCCTGCGGGGCGACCGAGCGCAGGCACTCGAGCATGTGCGCGGCGCCAAGCCCCGTGACCTGCCCGGTCAGCAGCGGCTGCTGCCAGGACGAGGTGACGAAGGACTGGGCGGCAAGGTTGTAGATCTCGTCAGGCTTGGCAGTCTGAACGATGCGCAGCAGGGCCGATTGATCGAGCAGGTTGCCGTCGACCAGCTCCACATCGTCGAGGATGCCGAGCCACTTCAGCCGGTGATCGAACACGCCGGCATGGCTGGACCGGCGCACGATGCCGGTGACCGCGTAGCCCTTCTGCAGCAGAAGCTGCGCCAGATACGCTCCGTCCTGGCCCGTCACCCCCGTGATCAGCGCGCGCTTGCCCGTCATCAAACTGTCCCGTCCCGAGGAAGCCCGGCTGCTACAACCCCAGTGGGACTCGCGTCAAGTTTGAGTTGCGCACTGATTACATCGGAAGCGAGCCGCCCTAGAGCTACGGCCCGGCATTATATTTTGTGCGATAATTTGAATATATGCCATGATATGCCGCGTTGATAAGCAAATTTGTACCAGCATCGATGCACCCTTGATCGATGTCACAACTGTTGATCTTTTCCGAAATCCACTGCCATGCTAGCTGGGATACGCGATGCGTGCGGCGTCACTCTTGTTGCTCACCTGGATCGCGTCGGATGACTCGGCCACCAATGAGACGCTTGTATGGGCTCGCCCTACCGGCCGGCAGCGGGCGTCGGCGCGGGTCTATGATGCCCATGTGCCGGTCACGCATCCGCCGCACTCGCGCGATCACGCCGACATCGACCACCGTCTTGGCCGCGTGACAAGGCCGGCACAATACCTGACAGTTATCCAATGAGGCATTCTCCGTTAGCGCAGTTGGGACGATATGATCGTAGTGGAACCGCCCGACCTGCAGCGCGCACGGGCAGCGGCTGCCGTCTGTGAGCACACCTTCGCAGCGCCCGTCAGCTCGGGCGAGGGCGGCGCGCAGCACCGCCTTGCTGAACTCCCGCCGCGCCATCACGCCCCCCCCGCAGCGATACCCGCGGTCGGCCCGCCCAGGTCAGCCGCGATTTCTGCGCGCTCAACCCGGGTCTCGGCCAACCGGTAGGCGTGCAACTCGCGCGCATCGAGCGCGGCACAGGCGGCGAGCCAGCCAAGGAAACCGGGATCGCCAGGCTCGCAGGCGCGGGCGGCGGCGATCGAGGCCTGTCCATCCTCGTCACGAGTGACTGCGAGGACGACCGCCGCGTGTTCGGCGACCAGCTCGGGAGCGTCGAGCGGCTGGACGACCATGACGTAGCGCCGACCGGAGCGCCCGCGCCAAGCGCTCATAGCGAAAGCAGGCGCGCCGCACGAACCGGTATTCGTGCGCAGGCGTTCCTCGCGAATTGGAGACCGGGCGGCGCGATCAGCCTTCAACTCGCGCAAGGCAGCAGCCCAAGAGATGGTGCGGTTCGACATCGCCACCCTCACGCGCTGAGCGGGAAGAGGGCGACACGCGGCCCGATAAACGGCCGCGAGTGCAAAGTCGAGGTTGACGGGGATCCAGTAGGGCAGGGGGCCACCTGAAAGGCCGCTGGGATCAAGGAGAGGGTCTGAATGTGGCCCTGAGTAGGGGAAAGCATGCTGTGCTCCGAGTCATTGGCGGGACCTGCCCCGCCACCAACCCGACCCCGCTGTCAGCCCGTGGGACCGGCGGGGTTGAGGCACGAACGCCGCTGCCCTCAGGCGTGCTGGCTACCCAGCTTCAGCCCGAGGGCATGAAGCAGGCCCTGCAACCGGACACAGCGGCTACGTCACACTCGATCGACCTACCGCCGCGAACGCTCATCGCGCTCAGGTGCGTGATAATGAAATCCAAACCAGCGGTTGGAAGCTTAGATTTGCGGCTCATCGAATTTATCACTTAGGTTCTGGGTGCGTCGCTCTGTGAGTATTGAAGCTCCATTGGCTACGACAGTCCAGTCGTGATCGACGTCGGACGTCATTTTTTGACGTAAAT
This sequence comes from Methylobacterium sp. GC_Met_3, assembly GCF_026540775.1. Lineage (NCBI taxonomy): Bacteria > Pseudomonadati > Pseudomonadota > Alphaproteobacteria > Hyphomicrobiales > Methylobacteriaceae > Methylobacterium > Methylobacterium sp. GC_Met_3. Next base: position 4,161 of record NZ_JALNUL010000099.1, on the reverse strand, counting down.
CTTTATGCACGACTTGCGCGCCATATCTCGCAATCGATGGTAATCTATAGTGTGAACGGAGCAGGCGGTGATGTTTATGCGCCGAGGCTGCCGGCAAGAGTGGGCGCGCTTCGACTTACGAGGCCTTCACTATCTGAGAGCATCGTCGGCAGGTCAGCCCCGCATTACGGTCTCGGAACAATCCAATCCGCTGGGCCATCGTGCGATTCGTCAGCCTCATGGATGGCACGACCGCCCGTCACCTCCTCGTACCGCCTCACGATCAGGTCGACGTAATGCGGGTCGATCTCGACTCCGTAGCACCGTCGCCCCGTCCGCTCGGCCGCGATCAGCGTCGAGCCTGAGCCCAGGAACGGGTCGAGGACGACCTCATCTCGTGCCGTGAGATCGAGCAAGGCGTCCGCGAGCAACGCAACTGGCTTGACCGTCGGGTGATCCTGCAGCCCCTTCCGCGAGCCGGATCCAAGCGACGAGGCGCCGGGGTAGGTCCAGAGGTTCGAACGCCAGCGGCCGCCCCGGCCCAGGCCGACGTTGTTGACGTGCGCGTCCTTGCCCTTCTTGAACAGTTGAAGCAGCTCGTGCTGCGAGCGGTACAAACTGCCCATGCCGGCGTTGGTCTTCGCCCACACGATCAGGTTCAAAGGCGACAAGGCCAACGCAGCCGCCGCATGTTGGACCACGTGTAGCCCGCGCCAGTCGATGAAGGTGCCAAACACGCCGCCCTCGACGAGATGGGGCAGGGCGGCCCCGATCCAGTCCAAGTTGAACGTCTGGAATTCCGCCTCGGTCATCTCACCGCTGGCCATCGCAAACTCGCGATGCTCACCGCCCGTCACGTGCCCGCGGATTGGCACGTTGTAAGGTTCATCGGTCAGGAGCAGGCGCGCGCCTTCCTCCCCCATGAGCTTGGCCAGCACGGCTGGATCGCGAGCATCCCCGCAGATCACCCGGTGCCGGCCAAGCACGAACACGTCACCCGACCGCGCCACCGCTGCCGCGTCCGCCGACGGTGTCAGCGGGCCAGGCTCAACGGTTTCGGACTCATCATCCAAGAGGACCTGGTCAATCTCGCCATCCGTGAAGCCCGTCACGTCGAGCGCGCCATCTTCAAGCGCGAGTTCCTCGAACTCCAGCTTCAGCTCGTCCAAGTCCCAGCCACCGCGTTCTTGCAGGCGGTTGAGCGCCAGCCGCAACGCGCGCTGCTCGCCCGGTGTGAGGTGGCCCGCGACGATGCAGGGAATGACGCTCAAACCCACGAGCTTGGCCGCCTCGACGCGCGCCACCCCGTCGAGGATGCCGTCCTGCCCGTCGATCAGCACCGGATCGCAGAAGCCGAGGGCGCGGATCGAGGCGGCCACGCGCTCCACCTGGGCAATGTCGCGCTTGCGCACCGCGCGGGCCGGCGCCGTAAGTGCCTCCGGTGAGCGTTGAATCAAGGCGAGGTTCGGAACCAAGTCGTTGCGTACACGGCCTGCCGCAGGAGCGGGTCGGTCGAGGGCTGTCCGGCGCCGACGGCTCTTGCCATGAAGAGCGTCGATCAACAGGTCAGCGCTGCCCAAGCCGTCTCGCGTCGCATGTCCCATGATCATTCTCCCTTTACCGCGCTCCACCGTCCACAAATCAGACGATCTTCCGGCCTCTGGCCAACCCGACTGGAAGAGTGTCGAAGATCATCAACCCTACGCTTCCTGCCGGTCCCGATCGGCCTGGGCTTCAGCCACGAGCCGCTGCTGCTGGACGATCGCTCTCGCCTCCCATTCAGCGTCGCTGTAGGGCGCCTCGCTCCCGTATGGCGGCGGTTGGCCGACGCCGAAGACCTCGAACAGGATGGCGTCGATCTCGCGAACTTTGCGGAATGACCCACCGATCGGCATCCCGGGCTGTGAGTCGAACCGCCGCGGCGCCCAGAACCAACCTACTCGCTCGAGTCCCGGAGCTTTCGATGGTTGCTGCAGGTACTGCGCTCGGAAATTATAGGCGCCGATCTCGTGCAGGATCGCGATCAGGGTCTCCTTCCCTTCGCGATCTGGCAGCAACGGCTCGCCCTTCTGCCGCAAGACGGTCCGCCGTTGATGAAGTCGCCATGCCTCGTCGTTGAGAGCGATAGCTGGCAGGACAACTTCGGCCCACACCCCGCTTTTGCGGACGTGAGCCGCCAGATCATCCTCGTGCACACGCTGCATAACCAAGACGATCGCGCCGCCGACTTTATCGTCCAGGCGCGGCACGATTTCAGCATCGTACCAAGCGCTGACGCCGCCGCGCGCGACATCATCCTGCGCTCGATGCGGCGCGATCGGATCGTCGATGACGATGAGGTCGGCACCGCGCCCGATCAGGCTCTGGCCAACAGCCCGATACAGAATGCCACCGCCATGCGGCAGGATGATCTCGCCCGGTGTCACGGTCGGCTGCAGATGCGGGAAAAGGACCCGACACCGCGGGGTACGCATCAACGTGACGACGCGGCGTTGCAGTTCCGCGGCCAAGGCACGCGTGCCGGCGACAACGATGATCTTGCGCGTCGGATCTCGGCCGAGGGCGAAGACCACCGTCGCGACCGTGGCACAATGCGATTTGAGGCTGCGCGGCGGGGCGTTGAGGATCAGGCGAGTGGTGCCGCGATCGAGGCAGCCTTGCAGCGCATCAGCCATGACGTCGATATGCCAGGTGGTGCCGAGGTCGTGTTGCGGCGACAACTCGTGAAATGCGAGTTTTGTGAAGGAGGCTAGGTCGGCGCGATAAAGGCGCTCGCGAAGTGAGATCGGCATCCTCACACCTCCGATTCGTCGTCGTCGACGAGCAGGTTAAGCGTGGCGGCGAACTCAGTCAGAATCTTGTCGTCGTAAGGTCTGGTCCCGAAGGAGTCCGGCCTGCTGCGATCGCGCATATGCCGAAACACGAGCTCCCGAGCCCGGGCATCGCCTTTCGCTGCGTCCTTGACGGCGTTCATCACGACCACCTCGCGCATGCTAACCCTTACCTTTCGGCCGTTGCGGGTGACGGCGATGAGTTGATCGAGCTGTTGCTCGAACAGCGTGTCGATGTTTTTCGAACGGCGTGGGCGCCCACGACGATTACCGGAGGTACCTGGCTTGAACTGGGTATGGCGTGGCGGCTTGCGGTAGCCGACCTTGTAATCATCACTCATGATCGCGATCCCGAACACGGAATTGGGAGACGACATCACCCCAGTTTGCGGGCGGCTTAGATGGCTGACGCCCACGCTTGCGCACCGGTGCTTGCTGGATAAGTTCGGTGATGCGGACGGCCAGCTCGGACAGCTCGATCACGAAGGCACCAAAGAGGCCGCCGGTCAGCTCACCGGAGAGGAAGGTTGCGAGTTTTTCTGACCCATCGAAAATTTCCATGTAATTGAGGCGCTTCCCTTCTTCGACCGATGATCCATAATATTGGACTGCATGTTCGGTCGCCTCTACGCGCCGCAGAACGAGAAAAACTTGGAGTCGCTTACGTCTTTCAGTTGGTGATGAACTTAAATCGGACTCGTCAGGTTGGGTGGAGCTCGTTCGCCCCCATGTCTGAAGGCCATCATTCGCTTTGCCGAAGGCGTCTTCGAGCTTGTCTTGGATGGCAGCGATAAGCTCGACGACCTCTCCCTGCTTGCAGCCAAAACGGGTCAACTCATGCGCTACAGCGAGGTTGAATACGCGGTAGGGCGTGTATCGAACCTCATGCCCAGTCCCCGATGGCAACTCGTCATAGAACGCCAGGGTGGATGTCGGCTCCCCACTTTGGCTGGCTCGGGCCTGGGAGACGTCCTCGTCCAGGAGCCGCCTCACGCTGGCGGCAAGACGCGAGGGGACCGGTTTGTCGAGGCGTAGCCGAGCTGTGTCCGACGCCCCGTACATGAGCGCATAGATGAGCTGGATGGCTTGCTGGCGGGTCACGGTCATGAAGCCTCCATTTAGAGACACCAATCGCGGCTTCAATAGCACCCGTGTACGTTTTTCGGACGGTGGTTATGCGGTGGCGTACAGTTTGATCCCTGTAACGGCCCGATAATTCCCTGTTCCAAAACGACGGGAATTTTGTAGCTAAATGCTTGATCGACGGGCGAAATTTCTGACGAGCGCTGCCAAAAAACGACGTATGAACGTTCTATTCCCTGATAATCAGGCCTACCTCAGCCCTATCGCT
>NZ_JALNUL010000098.1:0-7297 GCF_026540775.1 Methylobacterium sp. GC_Met_3 | reverse complement strand
CCTAGCCGCCGGAAGCGCTGCCCGCGCTTCCTCGAAGCGGACGTTCGTTCGCCGTCCGACGATTTTAGCTCGGAATAGTGAACAGCCTTGGCGTTGCGGCCGGGACCGTTTGGTCAATCTGACAGTAATTGGTCCGTTTTGAGTGCGATTTTTTAGCCGGTGCATGTAATTAATCTCAACCTATCTCACCCGCACGAGCGACAATCTTTACTTTCCGCAAGCAACTACTCGCTACTCGTCCATAGATGTTGGCTTGGGTTGTGCGGCGGTTCCCACGAACAGGCGGCCCATATCTATCTCGGACCCTATGTAGTGTACGTGCGGAAGGCTTCGTCGTGAGATATCGCAGCCTTCGATTCAGTGACCCTTTCGCTCAGGGAATGTGTTGCGGATCAATCGCCAGTTTGGTAGCGATCTAATTCGATTCGATATCTAGTAACCTACCAAGAGAGTTGCAATTTCATGTACCGTCAAGATATCAATATAAAGATATTTTCTATTGTAATTCAATGTCTTGATATCTTGCAGCGCATTTACATGCGAAGTGTATCCTATGTATCAGCAAACCGTGGTTGCCGAACGACGTTCGATGTCCTTATAGCCTGCAACTCTCGTGACTTTGTGCAGCGCCGGATCCGCTTTTTCGGAATTTTCGAGCACAACCTAAGTTATTTCACCGCGCAACGCTTGCGGGGGGGATCTGTATGTCGATCTTGGGGCGAACGTTGGCTATTTCACGACACTAGCAGCCAAAATCGTCGGGCCCGCCGGTCGTGTGATTTCCGTTGAGGCAGACCCGCGTACTTACGCCCGGCTTGCGCAGAATATCCGGATCAACCGCTTCGAGAATGTTACCGCTCTGAACGTTGCTGCGACTGCTGAGCGCTGCGAGGTCTCAATCCAGCAAGGAGAGGCCCGAAACTCCGGCTCGAACAGCGTAGTGGTCGGCGGCTCCGGCCTTACGGTCCCTGGTCTGCCACTGCGTGAGATTCTGGGTGAGGACATAGGTCGCGCCCGCTTTATCAAGATCGACATTGAGGGCAGCGAGGCGCCAGTGCTTCAGGCAATCCTCGAAGATCTCGACAAGCTGCCGCCGGATCTGATCGTCGCCTCGGAAGTGAGCGTAGGCTCGGCTGAGTTCGTTGCCCGCTTCCTTAACGCAGGCTTCCGCGTCTACGGCCTCCACAACCCCTACACAATTGACTACTACCTTGTGCGGGCTTTCCTAATGCGCTTCGACGAAGCGGGCGTCGTTGCCATGAAGCCAGTGATAGCCTTCGACTCAACCTATACCGACTATGTGTTCGAGAGGATGGACCAAAAGGGGGATTCGCCTGCTGTTCGACCGCACGTCTCCGCGGTGTTGTGAGCAACCCTGCTACGAAATCCACTTCCATGCATCGCTGATCGAAAGCAGACGGTGCGAAAACCCCCTGATGCGGACTTCTTTACGTGCTGATCGCAATGAAGCGGGAGCACGCCGCTGAGGACGAGGCGGAGCAACAGAGGGCCTGAGCGGCGAACCCCCAGATCGGCGGCCCCCAGACCTGACCGGGCTTCGTTCGGTAGCCGGAGAACCGGTTGAACACGATGCGTTCGGCCTCAACACCGATGGCCGGCGCGCCGTTGCCCATCAGAGCGCCGGTATATTCCACGCGCAGGAAATGGTGCCGAGGGTGCACCCCGAACAGCTGCGGCGCCGTCCAACCCAGCCGGTCCGCCTCGGCACCGAACTTGTCGATGAAGGCCAGCGCATTCGCCCGGATCGACGGCTACTTCGTCGGCAGGAGATACCGGCACGGCGAGGCGTGCTCGGACAGGCGCTCGATCTGGTCGCGCCAGGAGGCGATGGCGGGCGGGAGGTCTGACATGGCTGCCGCGGTACGGCCGAATGGTTGCTGAAACGACAAAAGCGCCCCGGCCGGAGCCGGGGCGCGTCGAAGCATGTGCAGTAGAGTGTGAAGTGGCGCTACTTCCGAGGAGTTGCCTCCAGCGCATCGATCCGGCGCTGCTGCCGCTCGTTGAACGCTCGCATGTGCTCGTCGACCTCTCCGCGCAGCATGCCTGTCACCCGGTCCTGCGCGTCGTTGCGCGCGAGCACCTCACTGCGGGAGACGACGCGATCCTCTATGCGGTCGAGGCGCGTCTTCATCTCATCGAGCCCCTTCACGGCCCGGTTCTCTACCCGGCCGATCCGGTCGCGCATGAAGTCGTAATCCCGGTCCTGGCTCCGCCAATGCACCTCGTGTTCGGCCCGGGTGACCTGGTTCGCCGCCAGGCCTTCGATGCGCTTGTCGGCCTTGTCCTGGATGAGCAAAAGCGAGCTCTTGAGGTCGGCCTGTCCATCCTTCAGCGGATAGAAGGCGAGGCCGCCGATAAGGGCGGCGACGGTGACGCAAGTCCCCATGGCACCCCAGATCACGGCCCAGGGCGTGGCGCTGCGGCGATCGAGCTTGTCGCTCAGGGCGCCGAGGCTCTTCACGACGTTGTCGAGGATCGAGCCGAAGCCGTCGAGGCGGGTCTCCTGGCGTTCCAGTCGAGCCTCCAGGTTGCCGATCATGGGCGGCGACTGCATCTGCTGCGTCTGCTGGAGGTTCTGGGTCATCGTCTGGCCCCCAAGGCCGGAGAGCCGCGCGCCGGTGTTCCGGTCGCGCGCTGATGCCCCTCTCCCGTGCGAGAGAGGGGGCTTATCGATGTGGGAAGCCCGTGAAACTTTCATGGGCTTGGCGGGCCGATCAGGGCTTGGAGAAGTCGCGCCGGACGGCCGCAATCCAGGCCTGAGCACGCTCGGCGCAGGCCGCCTTGGATCGATCGAGGACCTTGGCCCGTCCGATGATCCGGATGACGTCGGACCGGGTCAGCGATCGATCCGGGATATCCGGGAAGCTCGCGCGCACGCAGGCCTCGATGCCCTCCGGTGGCGCCGGCAGCGTCACCCGGATCTCGGTGGGAGCAGCCGGATCGATCGCAGGGACGAGGCCCTTAGAGCCGGCGCAGGCGCTGAGACCAAAGCCGAGGCAGGCAGACGCCATCGCGGCGTGGATCCTTGGCGAGCGCATCGGTCAGCTCCTTGATCTTGAGGGTGTCGGCCTGGCGGTCAGCTTGCTCACGAGCGCGAAGCTCGATCGCTTCCTGCGTGATCGCCTCGGCCTTCTCGGCGCGCAGCTGCTCGGCCCGGATCGCCACGGCGTGGTCGTGGGCGAGCATGCGCCGCGCGCCGTCGGTCACCGCGACCTGCCAGCAGAAGGCGAAAGCTGCGACGCCGGTGGCGACCGTGCGGCCGACGATGCGCAGGCGCGCGGGCAGGATGGCCCGCCCGATCAAGAGGATGGCGAAGGCGGCACTGAGGATCTTCAGCGTCACCGGGGAGATTGCGGCCCACAGCAGGGGGGCGACCGCCGCTAGAATGGCGGACCAGGAGAAGTCGAACATCAGGCGCGCGCTCCGGTGAGGCGGGGGAAGCGGCGCGCGAGGACCCCCGGCACGGGCCGGCCGGCATCGTCCCAGCGCGCGTAGAGGGCGTAGGCGGCGCCGGCGACGATCAGCGCACCCATGACGAAGCCGAAGACGGTCCCGGCCGAGATCTGCGCCTGCGCACTCTCGGCCTGGTCTTTCAGCTCGCTGACGCTCTGCGCGACCTCGGCGAAGCCGAAGGACCCGGCCACACCCGTGCCCTGGACGGTGCGGCTCTTCGCGAGGTTCGCGTCACGCGCTGGCACCGCCAGGGGTTCGGCGGTGTCGAGGGCGGCGAGCGTGTCGTCGTCGAGCTCGCCCGTGACGGGGAGCCCGGCCTTCTTCTGCAGGAGCTGCACGGCGCCGGTGGTGCGGTCTCCGTGCTCGCCGTCGACCTTGCCAACGGGGTAGCGCAGCGCCTTCAGCTTGGCCTGGGCCGGGATCACCCGCAGCGCCGCCTTCGCCTTGGCGAGGTAGGCCCTGCACTCGGAGAGCCCGATCGTGCCGCCGTTCACGCGCCGACGCAGGGCCTCGACATCGTCGGCATCGGCCAGCGCGTTGCAGTCGTTGTCGGCCCAGAAGGTCAGTGCGGCCGCGATCGCCCCGGTGGGCGTGCGCAGGCGGTCAGGATCTGCCTCGAAGCCGGCCGCGCGGTAGTTCGCCCGGCCGGTGTTCTGCAACAGGCCGCCACCGCGATACCGCCAGCCGTCGCCCGGCCGCACGTTGCCCATCCGGCCGCCGTAGACCTTCTCAGCCAGCGCTTTCGGGTTACCCGCGTACGGCTTGGCGGCGGCCAAGGTCGGGAAGCGCTTTGGCCAAACCTGACACAGCCTCTCGGCCGTGTAGAACAGGCTCTCCTCCAGGCGGGTCATCCCGCCGGACTCCGTGGCGATCTGAGCGACGAAGTGGGCGATGCGCAGCGGCGTGGTGATCTCGGCCCCCACGATCCGCTCGTCCGCCGCGATGAACGCGGTCACGATGTCGGCGCGTGCGTGCGGGGCGACGGCGGGAAGGATCCGCTTCCAGTCGGTCATGGTGGCCACCAGGGTTCAGAAGGGGATGGAGATCCGCAGGCGCAGCGGCGCGAGCTCGTCGAGCTCCAGCGTGCGCAGGCGCTCGGCGTCCCGAATGAGCGTGCTGTTCGGCGCGATCGGACCGGCCGCCAGCAGGCTCGCCGCGCTCGGCCGGGGCGGGAGATGCGGTCGGCCTCGGGCGGCGCAGGGTGCGACCGCCGGCGGGAGGCAGGCGAGGGCGACGATCGCCGCCAGGAGCTGACGCCGCATCAGCGCGCGTCCGCCACACGGTGGCCGGACGACACGACCTCGACCCGCACCCGGGCGAGGCCGCAGGCGCCGAGCGCCCGGCACGACCCCGTCGACAGGTCGATCAGCCGGCCCAAGCGACGATGCGGGCCGCGGTCGTTGACCCGGACGACGATGCTCCGGCCGGTGGCCAGATGCGTGACACGCAGCCGGGTGTTGAACGGGACGTCCCAGATCGCCACCGTCAGACCCATCGGCTTGAACCGCTCGCCGTTGGCCGTCCGGCCGCCCGGGTTGATGCGGAAGATCTCCCGGCCATAGGTCGAGGCGATCCCCTCCCAAGCGAAGGCGGGCGCGGGGGCGAGCAGCAGCGCGCAAACGCAAGCTGCCCGCAGCGCGAGGCGCTGCAGGAGCATGGTGGATCTCCAAGGTGCGGGGTGTGCGGCTTCAGCCGCCTAGATGCGGAACCACGTCGTCGAAGCAGCGCGGTAGACCAGGCCGAACGGGGCGGTGGGACCGACCGTGGTAGGTGCGCCGACGATCGACTTGCCGGTGCCGGCCGACACGGTCAGCGTCGAGATCGTATAGCGGGACGTGACTTGGACCACCTGCCCGTCGACCGGGCTCGCCGGCAGAGTCAGCGTGGTCGAGCCGAGAGCCGCAACCGGCTCCAAGACGACGATCACGGACCCGTCGAGCTGGTATGAGCCGCCGACGACCGGGACGATGCCTTGCAGGGTGTATGTGAGGCTGTCGCCCGCCTGCAGCTCAGCCGTGTCGCCCCCGCTCGTGACATGCGGGCGGCGGCCGGTCATGCCAGCAGGATCGGCCGGCCGAAGCCGGTGTTCAGCTCGGTCGCGGAGACGGCCACACCCAGCGACTGGACGATCTTGCCCGTGCCAGCGGGCGGCGTGTTGGTCGGCTTGCCGGGCGTGGTGTCGGATAGGAACACCTCGCCGGCGGTCAGGCCGGTGACTTGGTTGTTCTTGCCGTCGGTGAAGACCAGCGCGGTGCCGCCCGAGGCGACGGCGGCCATCACGTAGCCGTGGGCGCGTTTGGCCAACCCACCTGAGGCGGACGCATCGGCCTTCCGGCAGTTGGCGACGCCAGCGTTGTTGTACACGTTGACGAAGTCACCCGCGGCGAGCGCCTCCGAGGCGACGATCTGCTCGTTCTCGGGCCCGACGCCCGACGGCATCCACGAGATGTCGAGCCGGCCCGTGGCGTCGCCAACCGGCACGTCGCCGGCCGAGCCCGCACCGGCGGACTGAATGACGCCGGCATACTCGGCCATATCGCCGGAGCCGTTGTGGGTCAGGATCTTGCGCTGGGTCATGGCGGCGGTCGTCTCGTCGTGTGGATCAGGTGAGGAGCGTGATCGGCGGACCGATGCGGATCACCGCGGTGTCGGGCTCGGCGGCGTGGCCCAGCCGGAGCGCGAAGGCGGCGGGAGATGACGGCGGCGTCTGGGTGATCAGCCCGTCCTCGCCGAGGAACAGTGGCAGGCCCGGCGTGAGCCCCCAGCCCGGACTGGCGACCGGCCCGGAGGTCGCGACATCGACCATGGCGCCCGCGCTGGCGGCCGCGATGGTGAGGCCGAGGACGGCGTTGCGGTGACTGGCGTCGAGGGCGGAGGCGTAGGCCACCGTCCCATCTCCGGTCGATAGGACTGCGCGCTGGCCTGAGAGGTCGCCGGCGGCGATCATAACCTTGATCGCGTCGCCGGGCGGGCGTTGCGCCAGCACCCAGGCGACATAGGCGAGGCAGGACGGCGCATCGGCGAACGGCGCACCGTCGAGCGTGCCGATGTCGGAGAACGGCGCGAAGATCAGCGCCTCCCCGGTCGATACCCGGGTGACGGTGATCATGGGCCTGGCGCACGTGGCCACGAGCGAGCGCGGGGGGAATAGCTCCGCGCAGCCCGCAATCCGCACGAGCCCGAGGCCTTGGTCGAAGCCGAGCAGGTTCATGACGGGCTCGGTTGCAGGATGCTGATCGGCGCCACGATCACGCTCTCGCGGAAGATCGCGGCGTTCACCGTCGAGGTCAGAACGAGCTGCGCGCCGTTGGCCATGACCCCGGCCAGGGTCTCGAACCGCACGAGCAGCGTCACCCGTTCGCTCACGCCTGCGGGCTTGATCAGGTTCTTGTTGTCCGCGGTGATCGGGATCGCGCCGGGCCCGTTCGAGACCTCAAGCGTGATCGAGCCGCCCGCGCGCTGAGAGCGCACGATAAGGTTGACCTGCACCTCGAACCGGTCGGCGAAGGCCCGGCCCATCACCTTCGTGCCATCCCACAGCGTCAGCCCCACGAACGGTGGGTTGAGGTGGGCGTAGCTCAAGGGTGCCGGGTCGGCTGCGAAGGCGAGCGGCAGGGGCACGTTGGCGGTGATGGGATTGCCCGCCACCGCCGGATCAGTGCTGTTCGGGTCCGCCACGAGATGCCCGTAGGTGATCGAGCCGAAGCCGTAGTTCGGACCGGCTGGCCCCGGTGGGCCGGGCGGGCCCTGGAACGGCGCAAGACTTCCCGGTCCGAGCCCGGCGCAACGAGAGCATGTCATGCGACGCTCCGGGGGGTGAGAT
>NZ_JALNUL010000097.1:0-7444 GCF_026540775.1 Methylobacterium sp. GC_Met_3 | reverse complement strand
GAGATCCGGTCGCGCTGCTCCCGGCCATCCTGCCGGGAGAACACGGCGGCGGGCGAGGGGTCGTTGGTCCTCCCCACCGTTCACCGCCGTCGAAGAGCAGCCGATGGGCTGCCCTTCGCGTTTCCAGTTCGATCACACGGGCCGCGCAATCGGCGACACCCTGGGGGCCCCCGCTCCCGGGGTGTTTCTTTGTCGAAATCCGTCGAACCGAGCGCTCGATACGACGCGATCGGTGCGTTTTGGCCCTTCGGCTGCGACGGGTGCAGGATTTGTAACCGCAACCCTGACGAGTGGCCGAACAACAACGACAGCGATGACGTTCAAGCTTGGACTGATCAATCCGATCTGTCCGGAGGAACGTCCATGTCGATCAAGACAGTCGCGCTGGCTACAGCGATCACGCTCTCGCTCACCGTCGGTGCGATCGCCCAGACCGCAGCCGGTGGCGGCAGCGCCGAGGGCAACATGAACAACCCGGGCTCCGTGAAGAGCAACTCCGAAAAGCGCATGGAGGGCGGGAGTAGCGCGTCGGGCACGGGCACGATGGGCACGGGGCCCGGCACCAGCGGCGGTCCGCCCGTCAGCACGCCCGGCGCACCGGCCGGGAGCGGTACCGGCAACGGTGCCACCGGCAGCGGTGCGGCCCCGAGCGGCAAGTAAAACCGACGCGCCCCGCAGCATGCCTGCTGCGGGGCTGCGGCTCCGCTCCAGCGCCTCAGCGGCAACGACCTCGGTCGCCGCGATGACACGCTCTGGGTCTACGACCTCAAGCCAGACCGTCTTTGGCCGCCTTGTCCGGGTCGTCCGGCTTGCTCTCGGCGTCCTTCACCACATCCGTGCTCTCAGGCGCGCGGTCCGTCGTGGGGTCCGTCGTGGGGTCCGGAACATTGACGTTCGCGATCCGCACGGTCGGCGGCATCACGCTCTCGCCTTTGGGCTTGTCAGTCTCAGCCATCGCATGCCCTCGGATCAAGTTTTAGACTAGTGCCCTGATGTCTGACGTGCGTCTCACGGCGAAGGCGCTACCCGATGCCGCTCATGACGCCACAGCGCGACCGCGACACGGCGGGCCTCGTAGGTTCTGCGAAGCGGCGTACCGAGGTCGCCCTGCGCTTCCGGTGCAAAGCCGTAGGTCAGCACGCCATCCGCCCCGTAGTTTCGGCGCATCTCATCACGCCAGAGCCGATCGGCGGACGCCAGAGCGGCTTCCGTCAAGGCCAAGCGCGTGGGATTGGTGAGGGCCATGGGAAACTCCGGGTGCATGCCGCTCAACGCAGCGGTCGCGTCGGAGGTCCGCAACGGTGAGCGCATTCCTTCCGTGCCGCCACGATTTGCCGGTTGCGGGCGATCGCCAGACCCAGGAGCCCGACGCCCGGGGCCGATTTCCGGCTGGCCTCGATCCGCGCGCGAGGCCACGCGAGCGCGCCGAACAACACTTTTCGGCGCGGCCTGCAGCCGATAGCCGTGTCCTCGTTCAGACGATCCACCATGCACGCGATCCAATATCGACCGCATGACTCTTTCATTAGGAACATCAGGCTTCTGTGAACGCTAGATCCACACGCTAGCGTTGTATAAACAGCGTGCTTCAGCCTTCCAGGAACGCAGATGCCACGCTATTTTTTCGACGTCCTGCACGATGGGGAGGACGTATCGCGCGATCACAGCGGGATCGACCTTCCCGATCTGGACGCAGCAAGAATTGAAGCCTTGGAGGTCTGGAAGCGCATCATCACGGCACATGCGGCGGGGGCGGCAGACCCGTTCCACTGGCATGTGGTTGTACTGGATCAGACCGGGAACGTTCTGGCCAAGGTCTCCTTTCCATCGGACCTCGCGATCCAAGCCTGACGCGGAGCGGATCATCCGCCTCCCGTACCTGAAATGCCTGCACTTGAATTTCGACGTCATCCGAAGGCTGAATAGACGGTCCGTTAATCATTGCGTCCCACCATACCGTCAGCGATCGGCTCCGGCCGCGCGCCGGAAGAGCAGCACCGGGGCCTGATACCCCTCGGCCTCGGTGCGGCCTCGCCGGTGCAGTCGCGATGATCGGACGCGATTGCGGCCAAGCTTGAGCCCGGCTAAACGCACTGCCTTGGGTGCGCGGGAGCAGGAATGAGCGATGTGGTGGCCGCTCTGCTCCTGGCGCTGGCGGCCGAGAATGCCGAGCTGCGCGAGCAACTCGCCTCGGCGCAGGACATGCTCGTCGAAACCGCCATCGACGCCGGCAACATGCACGCTTTGGTCGAGGCGATGCGGATCGAGCGCGATGCGTGGCGCGAGGAGGCCGAGCGGCTGCGAGGCCGGCCGGCGCGGATGGCCTGAAGGGCGCCCGCCTCAGATCCCCGCATTCCCCAACGTGCTGTAGAACCGGCCAGAATCGAACGTGGCTTGGGCCCGTTGCAGGCCGACTTGCCTCTGCTGCTGTATCGCCACGCCCTTGCGCGCGTCGGCGAGCTGCGAAGGCGGGCGGCTCTGTGGGGCCGCGGCGTCACCCGATCCGGGGGCGAGGGCCAGCGGTTGACCGGAGCGGGACTACGTCAGGCGTTGGGGAGGACTGGCCCGGTACGGCGGCATCCTGCCCCCGCGATACCGCCGGGACCCTGGGTGGGGCTGCCAGGATGGAATCCTGACGCCCCGGTCGATCGCACGGATCAGTAGCCGCCGTAGAACCGGCGCGGTCCGTCATAACCACCGTAACCGCGGTCGTAGCCCCGGCCATACCCATAGCCCGGCCTGTCACCGTAATAGCCGCGCGGGCCGCCATAACCCCAGCCCCGATCGTTGGGACGGCAATGCCCCCACGGGTTCGGATGGAAGCCTGGGCCGCAGCCACCGGCCACACGCTCGATCAGCCCGCCGCCGTCGGGCGGGCCGTACCCGAACGGCGCTGCGTTCGCGGCGGGAGCGGTGGCGAGCCCTGCCGCTATGACCGCGGCCATTCCGAGCAACTTGAAGCGCATCATGATCCAGACCTCTTGAACCCTTCGGAGCGGACTTGCCGGACCGCATGACAGGGAGAGTGATCCGAAGAGGCTGAACTACTTCTGGTCCATGCGTTCATCAACCCGATGGCTTGTCCGTTCGCACCCCCGCTCGGACCGCGCCTGCGAAAACGGCGGGACTGACACCCCGCCGCTCCTCTGCTCGCCGATCTCAGCGGTCGCTGAAGCCGCCCGTCGTCCGAAGCCCTTACAGGCCCATCAGCACACCGGCCGAACCGGCAATCGTCATGGCGATGCCGCCCGCGAAGGCGCCGATCATCGCGTAGGAGAAGCCCTTGAGGACCATGTTGCGCACTCCTGTCATCATGCGGCGGGCCTGCTGAGAGGCCCGGGGAAACGATCTGCAATGATGATGCCGGATCGCTCGGACGCGTGCGGTGCGGTGAGTCACGCTGCGCTGCGGAACCCTTCTGCGGAGGGTCAGCGATGACGCCTATCGAGGCGATCACCGCCAAGCTGCGGATTGCCTTGAACGGACGCGCGCAAAGCGTGACCTGCGGGCCAGCCCTATGCCGAGCGGGTCAGCGTGTGGGCAATGAGATCGACGCCGCGACCGCAAGAAACAGATCCCGTCACCGGCAACCCCCGCTCATCCATACCCAGCACGGCATAGATATGTCAGGTATCACAACTTCTGAGCGACGCGATTTTAAGGAGCTTTTGTAGGTTGCACGCGTGATGCAGCCCTCAGTAGTCATTGCGCTGCCGCGGGAAAACCTAAGTGCTACATGGCCATCGTCGCTCCGGCTCAGACGCCGAACGGCACAGGGCCGAACCACGTTGTCACGGGATCCGGCCCACATCAGCCTCGTCCCCTCACATCAGATCGTCGGCATCCCCACGTGACTTTTGATGGCGAGCGGACGCACGCCGCGGCCGAGGGACCGCCCCTCGGTCTCGAGCGCTCGGTCACGCCGCACCTCTGAGCGAAGCTTGAGGACGAGAATGACCGATCCGATCCGCGACAACGTCGCGCAGTGCCGGTTCGAACTGCAGGTCGGCGATCAGATCGCGTTTGCGCGCTACCGTCGCGAACCAGCACGGCTCGTCATCACCTACGTCTACGCTCCGCCGATGCTGCGCGGCACGGGGGCAGCCGATCGGCTCATGGAAGGGGTAGCGGCCCACGCCCGGTCAGGCGGTGACCAGATCATACCGCTCTGCGGCTACGCCCGGGCTTGGCTGCACGGGCATGGCGCACATGGCGATCTGCTCGCCTGAGAGGCGCCCGACGCCGTGTCGAGGATGGCGGCGGCCCGTCGGGGAACACCATGGATCGTGGGACGTAGCCTCCAGAGAACGGAGGCGCACACCATGACCCACGCCGACACGCCGATGCCGGGAGAAGATCCTGGTGTGTTGATCGAAGACCCTTCACGCCTCGACGAGATCGAGCCATCGCCAAAACCCGATACGACCGTCCCGGAAGAGGACGATCCCGAGGTCAAGGAGACCGAGGTGCAGCCGACCTGATAGCGGTGGCTGAGGGCCATCCAAGGCCCTCACGATGCCTTAGGGCTGCTTCCGCTGGGCCGTCGGGTTGGGCGTCGAACTCGTGTCCGGACCGACGGCCGGGCTTATGCTTGTGACGTAAGTCCAGGTCCCACCAATGGCCAGGATCCCGGCGAACAGGGCGGCAAAGATGCTGATGAGTGCGAAGCGGTTCATGCTGTGGAGAAGACCGCAACCAAGCGTCTGATCCCGCGGCGAATGCCGCCGGTCCATTCGCCGCAGGCGCTCTTCTTGTCCAAACGATCCGACGATCGTGGATCACGACCGTCACCCGCACACCCTTCCGCAGCGTGGCGCAGAATCACGGGCGGCGGATGGCGAAGGCCAACAGGCGATGGGGAACAGTGTGCGTGCCCGTCCCGTTGGCCTGCGTGATCGCCGCAGATCTGCGGCCGTCGTGAGGAGAGAGCGTTTGTTCAAAATACCCACACTGACGGCTGGGTTATTCGCAGCCAGCATGTTTCTCGTCCCCGCCCAGGCATCGGCGGCGGGTCAGATCGGCCTCGGAGCCGTTCCGGAGGCTGCTTCTGCGGTGCAGGACGTTCAGTATGGCTACGGTGGCCCCCGCTTCGGTTACGGTCATCGCGGCTATGGGGGTCCGCACTTCCGTGGGCGCGGCTACGGCTACGGGCGCGGATATGGAAGAGGCTATGGCCATGGCTACGGTCGTGGATACGGCCATGGTTACGGGTACGGGCGCCGCGGGGGCTTCTGACCCGCTCCGCCGTCGCGGGTTTTTCGTGCTCGCATCCCGGCCAGGGACACCAGATACCCGGGAAGGCGCCCGCTCGCTGAATGCGAGCGGGCGCCTTCCTCATGCGCCGCATCGCGTATCGGTTCAGCTCATCGCCGATGAGGTCGGACGCCCCCCCACCCCCGCTCTGTGAGCCGATCGGGGTCGAGCGGAGCGGGCGGCCCAGCGAACAGCAGATGCTTCGGGGCGCGGGGGCTGGATGACCTCCGCGTCCGGCGTGGTGTTCGAGCACGGGGTGTTGCAGCGGGGACGGATGACCCCGAGCGGGGGTTCAAGGCCGCTCCGGCTTTCCGGCAGCCCCGTCGGCATCATGCCGATTGGCTGAATGATCCTGGTACTGGTCGGTCTGGACGCCCTTGCCGTCGAGGCCACGCTCATCGTCATGCTGAGACTTGTCGCGGTTGCTCAACACCTCGTTCTCACCGAGGGTGCCCTCTGGCAGTTCGGTCATCGCACCAGACCCAGACCCTTTGCCCTGAGCGCCCGGGTGCATTCCGTGTTTGCCGGCGTTCGCCATGGTAGCGCTCCAAACGTCGCGGGCCTGGAAGATCGACCCTGGTGCTGAGTTGGGCCAACCGGTCGTCACACGGTCCGTTCCTGCGTCACGCCAACGCGCTGACGCGGGTCGCCATCTCAGCCGCCAAGCCTGTTCCGCGACGCGGCGCGGACTCATGGGCGACGAATAGCGAGGGCGGAGGAGCGTTGCGGCGAGCCAACCGGTTCAGAGGCGTGGTGCTGAGTCGCGGACCACCGGGAGCAATGAACTCGCGGCGTATTCCACGGCTTCACCGAGGGCCAACGCGATCCATCTGCGCCGAGGCACGGAGGAACGTCATGCGTTTTCGAGTTCTCGCAGCCTTGGCCGGGGTCGGTTTCAGCGTCCTGGCGCTTCCCGCATCGGCCGTGCCGGCTGGCCCAGTAACCGCTGTCACATCGCCTTCTGACATGGTCACCACCGTTCGGATGAGGCGCCACCATATGCACCGCCGCTCCATGATGCGGACGCAGCGGAAGTACCCAGGCGCCAGCTTCGTCCGGAACACCACCCCGGGCGCGCCGGCCGGTAGCGGCGGCGGCAATGGGACGACCGGCAGCTACGCCGCCCCGAGCGGGAGGTAGGCTCTCCCTCGATCCCTCGTCAGCCCGCCCGGTCCGCCGCGGCGGGCTTTTTCGCGGCGACAGGTCTCGAGCCGTGCCCGATCGCGTTGCAAGCGCGCACGGCTCTCAGCCTTTGCTGCGACGCGCGCTCGGGCGTCGAAACGGTGTCCACTTCGGCGGCGTGCGCTCTAGCCACCGCCGCCGCCACTTCCGCCTGCCCCAGGACCGCCGAGGTTGCCGTCCTTGTTCGGCGTGTTCCAATGGATGATGCCGTCATCAGGCGGCCGCAGCGTCGTGGTCGGCAGACGCGGGTAGCCGAGTTGCGGCGATTCGATCGTTGGACGCGGAGCCGGCCTCCGCGTTCGCGCCTTTTGGGCGACAGCCGCGGTGCCGACGCTGCCCGCAAGCGCCGCCGCGAGCCATCTGATCAACGCAGGTCGCATGATCGTCGTGCGTCGTGCAGAGCGCTTTGCCTCATCGCGAAGCCCGTACCCCCGGCGAAGATACCCAAGGCTCCGGTTTCAGCAACCTGCTCGAACACAGGGAGCTCAGCCTGGGGCAGGAGACCGAAGCGTTCGCCCGTTACCGCGCCAACTTTGCCGGAAGCACCGACGGAGCCGCGCTGGACGCACTGGAAGCGAACGAGGCTACGAAGCCCGCCAGGGAGCGCAGATCATCGGGCTGCCGCGGGTCGCGGGCCACGGCCTCCGCCTCACGCTGCAGCCGGAGATTGCATGCCTTCGACGGCAGGCCGACATCCGGTGAGCACGCGTCGTGGCGCGCGCAGGCGGCGTCGAGGGCGTCGATCGGCGGCAGCGGGGCGTTGTTCCCCGGGCCACAGTAGTTGCCGTGAATGAGGAGCTTGGGCGCGCCATTGGCGGCAGGCTGTGCCAGTGACGGGGCAGCCCATGCGGCGATGAGGAAGACCGGAGCGGCGAGGCTGACGACGGCGCGAGTCAACATGGTGGAGACCCTCCAGCACCTGCGCCCTCTCAGTCACGGCGGCGACGACGGTGCCAGACAGGGTTAATCCTCATGCATCACGTCGCGGTGTGCTGCAAAACACAACTCC
>NZ_JALNUL010000096.1:0-7801 GCF_026540775.1 Methylobacterium sp. GC_Met_3 | reverse complement strand
AGAGGGCCGGCCGAAAAAGCAGACGGCCCTCTTACCGACCCAACTCACCCATATTGACTGCTGTCCGCGCTTCCCGAAAGCTGCCATTCATCGGCCTTCCGGTGACTTCGGCTTAAGGTGGATAGCAGAAATCGGCATGTTTCACGTAGGGACGGTCGTGCTAAGCTTCTTCTATGGCATCAGTGGCGCCGATTCCTAAGCACAAAAGGGTCATCCGCATCGTAGTCGGTATCTTCAGCCTGACCGTGATCGCAGTACTTCCTATTTATAACGGCTGGGGGGTATGGCATGGCTTTTACACTTACCACTATGCTGGAAAAACCCCACCATTGATGCTGAAATCACTTCGACACACGCTCATAAACTGACATTGTCAGGAGAAATACGCTTTCACGCATACACAAAAGACTTTTATTCGGAATGCATATCCGAATTTAAGCTGTTATAAGAAAGCGACCATCTTTAATATAGACCGGGGACCATAATAGAAATTATCCCGCGCGCAGGCTGCGATGATCCGATCGTAGTTAGTAACGCGAAACTTCCGGTCGTCGAGATATCATTGTGCGCGTTTTAATTTATGGTCGGGTTTATGACGCTACGAAGTATGAGTTCCGCACTTCGCCAAGAGACCGCTTAGTTTCGTGATCAGGCCGGGTAGAACCGTCCGCCTCTATGCCTTTCAGCTCGTAAGCGGACTGACCGAATTCCACCCATCCCGGCCAGTATGGTGTCGCCCAACCGTGGCGTTCACGACAGCCTACGCTGCCTCCCAAAGCGGTCGTTCGTTCCAGGATCGTCAGGAGGCGCCGCGACACTGCCCATCTCTTCGCGGATCCTGACGAAATCCCGGGCAGGGGGTTAGACCGAAGAAGCGTGCGTACTCCAGGCTGAACTGCGTCGCGCTTTCGTATCCAACATCGAACACCGTCGCCATCGCGATGCCGCCGCCTGAGACGAAGCGTGTGCGTGACTGAAGCAGGATGCCGTTGCCTCCCTGGGGTCGAGCTCCGGCGCCTTGGTGTTTCCGCTACGATGTCGTTCCCGGCACACGGGTCGAGCGCGAGTTCAGCTTGCCCAGGCTGGCGGAGAGATCCGCCATCGAGGTTGATACAGCATCGGCTACCGAGGCGAAGCCGCGCTCCAGCAGTGCCTCCGAGAGGTCGGTGAGCGCGGCTTCGAGCTGGCGGGTCAGGACGTGTTCACCAAGGCTAGATAGCGCGCGGGTAGAGACGTCTGCGAGCCGTTTGGCCGTCGGCTGACCGACATGGCGGAGCAGGATGGCGAGGGTCGTGATTGCTTCGGCCAGTGTTTGGGGCTGGATCGACTCCGACGCCACCACGATTACGGCTTCAAGCGCATCTGTCGCCACGGTCGGGGCGGCGTCCCGATAGACGACGCAGGACATCACGTTCTCCCGCGCCTCTGTCTCGCCACCGCTCCATTGCGAAATGACGTCCCGCAGGGCCTGGATGACCGAGATGCCGGGGCTTGGGTTCGACTTGGACGTCGAGACGGAGGTCCAGGCGATGGTCGCGAGTTGATGCAAGCCGTAGGCGGTGTCATGCTTGAGGTCGCGCCCGTCGTCGTAGTAGAGCGCCGCCATGGCCTCGTCCACGATGGATGTGCGCGCGTCCGCATTGAGGGTGACACCGGGCTGGCACCGGACTTGGAACAGCGGGTCGTGGACAGCTCGATAGGCCCCGACCGCGATGTCGAACTCGATCTCGACTGTTCTCTTCGCGTGACGCTCGACGGCCCTGTCGATGCGGGCCACGTCGATCCCGACCACGTATCCACTTTCCCGGGAGCGCACCGTCGCGACGACGGGCCAGCCGTGCCGGGAGGTCCTGCGCGTCCGCGCGAGCAGGTCGAGATCCGCCGTGCGGGCTTCGAGCACCCGGCCATGGATGAACTGGATGATCTGAGCCGGGCGCATCTGGTCGATGGTGTTGTAGATCATTACGATGATGAGGCAGAGCGCTGAGGTTGTGAGCAGCAGGGCCAACGTCGTTCCGAACACGGGCCGGTGAAAGCCGGTGTTGGTCACGAGTGTCATCAGCACGAACACCGACAGCCCGACGAAGTAGCCGAAATAGAACTGGTTTGTGCGCCGGGCCATGAACTGGTCGGTGACCTGCGCCGTCAGGGCTGCGGCCCCCTGCTGCACCGCGATCAGTAGCAGCGAGAATGTGATCGAAGTCACCGTGATGATGCTCGACGCCACGGTGGTCAGGAGGCTTCCGAGGGCGGCGCTGTCCCCGAGCAGTTCGCCGAGCCAGCGGAACCCGGTCGGGTGCTCGCCACCGGACCAGGACCTGTCGGCGAGGTAGACCAGTGCGTTTAGGCCAACGAACCCGAGCACGGTGGCGAGCGGCAGGGCGAGGAACTGCCGGAATGAACGCCGGACGGCGTTAAGGAAGCGGCGTGGGACCGATTGCATGGACCTCATGGTGCCGGATGTCCCTTGATTCCCTCGGCGGCTCCCGCTGCAGCCAGGATCGCGTTGGCCGCCACGACGTCACCCGCGTCCGGAGCGGCCACGGGACTGACGGACGCGCCGGTTCACGGTGCCGGCACCGGCGTCAGCGCATGTTCTTGGGGAGATGCTGGATCGGGTTCGTCCGCGACGGCGCACCGTCACCCTGCACGGCTTCGCCCTGCATGACGTCGGTGGAGGACTGGATAGCGCTCGGCGGCGCGACGCGATCGTTGCCACCGTCTTGCGACATGCCCGACGGCAAGGTCCCCGGGGTGGGCTGGTCGATTCGACTGGCTGCGGACTGGGCGAACGCAGGCGACGCCATCCCGAGGCCCACCACCATCGCTGCAACGGCGACCGTCCGAAAATTTCTCTTCGTCATTGCGGGTTGTTGTCCGTTCGGGTTTCCGTGGGGTCGTGAACTTCCAGGCCACAATGCCTCCGGGTGGTCGGTGTTCCCGCTCGGTCGGACTCCCGTTCGCGATCGGTCGGAGGCATAATCGCGACCACAGAATCGTGAGACAGAAAGTTTTGGATGCTTCTGAGATGCGCACGTGGTGCCTCCTGGTCTGACCAAGGCGACAACGTCGAGGCATCGTAATGATCGTCTTCCTCAGACTATCGTCAACGATTTTCTGAATGAAGAGAGGCTTTGTCGTTCCTAAATATTGTCATCGCGTGCGCCCTAACGTGCGCTGCGGCTCCCGCCCTAGACCAGGTCATGTTGTTTTCCACTTTAAGCCGCTATTTCGGGTCCGGCCCAGCTTATCCGCCGGAAGCGCTGTCGGCGTTCCCCCGAAGTGGATGTTCGTCAAACGTCCTGCAACTTCAGCTCGGGGTGGGAAGCGAAAGTTGACCTTGTGTCCGTAAGCGGATTTCCAGCTTTGCGCCCACCGCGGTCGTCAAGAAGCCTTTTTGCATTCGCGCGACTGGTACCGCTCCTCCCCGGCGACGCGGCGTCCTGGCTCAGCCCTGGACGTGGTTGGTCGCCGCCCGGTTTTCGGAAAAGCGTCCGCCCTTAGGGGTTCGAGGCTTTGAGATCGCGTGGCGCGATGCCGAAGCGCCGACGGAAGGCGGTACTGAAACCCGACGCGTTGGTGAAACCGCAGCGATACATGATGGCCGTGACGCTGTCGCTAGCATGTGCAGGCGCCGACAACTGGCGATGCGCTCGGTCGAGGCGCGCGTCGCGGATCGCCGCCGCCACGCCCTCCCCGTCGGCGAAGGCGGCGTACAGACGGCTGCGGGAGACACACAACGCCCGGTACAGGGCGTCGGGACCGAACCCCGGATCGTGCAGGCTGCGTTCGATGTGCACCGCGGCCAGTGACCGCAGCGCGTCCGCCGAAACGTCGCCCGTGGGGGCGCCCACCAAACCCCGGAACAGGTGGAGGGTGCTCTCGACCGCGATGCTGGCCTCGGCCTCCGTCATGTCGGGCACTAAGGCCGCGTAGGACCGCAGGTAGGTCGCGAACAACGCATTGAGTGGGCCGTGGCCAAACAGGCGCCCGGTGTAGGCTTCCGGCTCGCCGACATGGGCCCTGAAGGTCGCTCGCGTCGTGCTAAGACGGATTTCCTCATAATCCTCGTAGGCCCCAATCAGGAATGGGCGTCCGGAGTCGGTGACGCTGATGTCGCCGGGAGCCATCCGCCCGCCGCGGGTCCCTTGTTCGAAGTACTGAGTACCGCGCAGAACCAGAGCGATCGTGATGGTGTCGCGCCCGTCTTGGCGGACATGGCGCGCCGAGCGCGCAACATCGACCCGCGGGCCCTCGGTGTGCAGCAAGGTGCTATGGTCTGTGACAGCAACCAGGCGACTAGCTGCGAACGACCGCCGTTCGTCGGACCCGGCCGTGGAGACGCCAGACATGGCCAGCGCCGTGTCGCGCCAGAACTCGAACGCTCGCTTGGACTCGACCTCGGCCGTGCTCTGCCTCAGGGTTTTGACGCGGGGGCGCTCGGTCAATCCATACTCCCAGGTTCAGACGTTTGGGGTCGAGACTCGCTCGGTCTGCAAGGTATGTCTATTCACGAGATAGCAAGACTTCCAATCTGGTATTTTTCGTCGGCGTATGTCTTGCGTGCTGGGTGGAGTTGCCCGCCAGCAAACCTTCTGAACTTTAGAGAAGGGTCGTGAGCGTACGCGGCGGCAATGTCCGCTCTCGTGCATTGCTGCCTGAAAGCAGACCGGCAGAAACCCACCCCTTCCGGACGCCCGGAGGATCATCCGTGGTGGGCGTATTTGCCTGAAAGCGACCGGTCCGCTTCGGCGGCGGTCCGGCGCCAAAGAGGACAGCGACGGGGTTTGAAGCGGTCTATCGCAGATCAGTCCCAGCGCAATAAATGGCTCAAGCGCCCTCCGGCGTGGGCAAGGTCAGCAACCGCAGACGCTCGACCAAATCGCCTGAGCTGAGATCGCCAGCATTCAGGACTTGGCTCGCTCCACGCAGCGCCAAACGGTCCTGCGCTGACAGCGTCCGTCCCGTCAGCACCATGACGGGCACTACAGCGCAGCCAGGCAACTCGCGGAACATCCTGAGAAAGGTGAAGCCGTCCATGACTGGCATATTCAGGTCCAGCACGGCGACATGGGGCGGAGTGGCCGCCGCAATGCGAAGGGCCTGCTCGCCGTCCTTGGCCTCCACCACGCTCCACCCGTCATCTTCGAGGCTCTGCCGCATCGACAGCCGCGCGACGGGATCGTCCTCGACAATCAGGACGGCACCGCGGATATTCGTTCCAGAGGACCGGTAGCGATCCATAACACCTCTGAATCGTGTCCACTCCACTGGCTTCAACATGTAATCGGCCGCACCGAGCGAGGCCGCTAAATTGCGCTGGTCCAACGCAGTCACCATCACCACGGGGATCGCGCACAGCGCTGTGTCGGCCTTGATCTGGCTGAGCACCGACCAGCCGTCCACGCCGGGCATCATCACGTCGAGCAGAATGGCGCGAGGCCGGAGCCGACGGGTGAGGTCCAGCCCGGCCTGACCGTCGGCGGCGACCCGCACCCGGAAACCCTCGCGGCGGAGAAAGCGCGTCATGAGTTCGCGCTGGGCTGGGTCGTCGTCGATCACGAGGATCAGCTCTCCCCCCGTCCCCGCATCTCCCGCGTCATCCACGACCTCGGTCGGCTGCAGCTCACCTCGGCTATCTACGGGCCTGACGTAGGTCGCAGGCAGGGCCAGCGTGAAGGTCGAGCCCGCACCGCTGCGGCTGGCGACAGATACGGTGCCGCCCAGCATTTCGGAGAAGGCTCGCGTCAGCGCCAGCCCGAGCCCCGTCCCACCGAACCTGCGTGTTGTCGAGCTGTCCGCCTGCTCGAAGCGCTGAAACAGGCGCGTTGTCTGCTCGTCCGTCATGCCAATGCCGGTATCCGATACGGCGAAGACCAGCCGCTCGCTCCCCGGTTGAATGTCCTCCCGGCAGCACGAGAGGCGGATCTGCCCGCCCTCCGTGAACTTGGCAGCATTTGATAGGAAGTTGAGAAGGATCTGGCGGGTCTTCGTCAAATCCGAGTGCATGTCGCCAATGTCGGTCGCGAGTTCAAGCGTGAGGGCGTCCCCCTTCTTGGCCACCAAGCCGGCGACGGTGGCCACTAGATGACGCAGCATCGGTTCGACTGCGAAGGTCTCGGCGTACACCTCCATCTTGCCGCTCTCGATCTTGGACAGGTCGAGCACGTCATTGATGAGGCCCAGCAGATGACGCGCGTTGCCCTCGATCTTACCGATGTCACTGGCGATCGCATCCGCCTCGGCGCCGTCCTCGACCTCTTCGATCAGCATCTCCGCGTAGCCAATGATAGCCGAGAGCGGTGTGCGCAGCTCGTGGCTCATATTGGCCAGGAACTCACTCTTGGCACGGTTGGCGGCCTCGGCGGCGGCTCGTGCCTCTTCGGCCGCGTCGCGCGCATCGCGCAGCGCCACCTCGTGCGCACGGTGTTCCGTTGTATCCTCGTGCACACCCACCCACTCGCGTACCGCCCCGCCCTCGTCGCGCACCGGCATCGCGCGGGCGAGGAAGTACCGCCAAGTTCCATTGGCGACGCGCACGCGATGCTCCACCGCGTAGGGCACGCCTGTCCGCACTGCCTCCGCCCAAGCCGCCGCAGTTTCCAGCACGTCGTCGGGGTGAATGGCGTGGGTCCAACCGTCCCCACGCATCTCGACGAAAGTCTGTCCGGTCAGGGCGGCCCAGGCGGGCTGATCCTCCTCGAACGCCCCGTGGGCGCCGGTGACCCACATCACCCCCTTGACGGCCTGCACGGCGACACGGAAGCGCTCCTCGCTGCGGTGTAGGCGCCGCTGCACCCGGCGCTGATCAAGTGATGCGGCCAGCATGCCAAGGAGCAGGATCAGGAACGTCGCCGCGGCGACGGCGAGAGCGAGGTTCTGCTGGTTGTCGCTAAGTGCCACGGTGTGCGCTGCATGGGCGCCGGCCTCCTCGGCGGTGAAGGTCGCCGCGGCCATGCCGGTGTAGTGCATACCAGCCACCGCCAGCCCCATAATGCAGGCGGCGGCCAGCTTCTGCCAGGGGCGGCTGCGGCGGAATGCCAGCCAGAGCGCGGCCGTAGCAGCCAAGACAGCGATCGCCACGGATAAGCCGACGACGGCCGGGTCGTAGACGAGATTGCCCGGCATGCGCATCGCCGCCATGCCGACGTAGTGCATCCCCGCCACACCGAGGCCCATCAACGGTCCGGCGACGGCTAACGCACGCGCTCCGACGCCCTGTACGACGACCCAGGCGAAAGCGGCGCCGGTCACGCCGACGGCGAGGGCGAGCGAGAGGAGTGTGAGGCCGAGGTCGTAGGCAGCAGGCATGCCTATCTCGAAGGCGAGCATGCCGACGAAGTGCATCGCCCAGATGCCCCCACCCATGGCGAGGGCCGCGCCGCCAACCCAGGCCCAGCGTGGTCCGGCTCTCCCCGGCACCCGCGCGGCAAGGTCGAGGGCAGTGTAGGCGGCGAAGATCGCGATGGCGATCGAGAGGGCGACGAAGAGCGGGTTATAACCGGTGTCGATCATGAGCGGACTTACACACACGGCCCAGGGCCGTCCTCGGGCGTCTCGCCGAGCGGACGCACGTTGGAAACGTCTACAGACATCTTGATGCGTCCGCTCAAGCCTTTGCCGGCATGGTGCAGACGCGATCGCCAACGCAGCACATGCGCTTAGGATGCTCTGTCGTCGCAAATGCGCGTCCCATTCGATGACGCCCTATCGGTCAGCCAATGGGAGCCATCGGGGCTGGGAGCGGCTCCGCTTCCGCAAAGGTCTGCAGCAAAGCCCTCTCCGGCGCATCCGTTCCTAG
>NZ_JALNUL010000095.1:0-8219 GCF_026540775.1 Methylobacterium sp. GC_Met_3 | reverse complement strand
CCGGATGAATTGCCAGACGTTCTCCACCGGGTTGAGTTCAGGCGCGCAGGGCGGCAGCGTCAGCAGGGTGATGTTGGCCGGCACGATGACGTCGTGAGCGCTGTGCCAGCCTGCGCCGTCGAGCATCAGCACGGCATGCGCGCGGGGCGCGACGGAGCGGCTGATCTCGGCCAGATGCAAGGTCATCGCCTCGCTGTCGCAGCGGGGGAGGACGAGACCGGCACCCTTGCCCTTCTCCGGGCAGATCGCCCCGAAGATGTAGGCGTAGGCCGTGCGCTGGTCCTTGGGTGCCGAGGGTCGTGTCCCACGGCGTGCCCATCGTCGCGGTAGGCTGTTTTTCTGGCCGACGCGCGCTTCGTCTTGCCACCAGACCTCGATGGCCGTTCCGGCTGGTAGCCCCGCGCGGATCGCCATCACGGTGGCGGGGAGGTTTTTTGAACGCGGTGAGCGCAGCCGGATCCTGCGCGTGATGGCGCGGGCGCACCGACAGCTTGCGGAAGCCGAGGCGATTGATCAGCCGTCCGAGTGTGCTCTCGTCCAGGCTGACGCCGAAGCTCGCGTAGACCCAGGCGGCCAGATCCTTCAGCCGCCAACGCACCACCCCGTGCCGGTCCGGGTCCGGCCCGCTCTCGACGATCTGCATCAGGGCTTGGCGCTGTGCCGCGTCCAGCTTCGGCTTCTGGCCCGGCTCCTTGCGGTCGATCAGCCCCGCCGGGCCATCCGCGTTGAAGGCCAGCACCCAGTCGCGCACCGTCTGCAGGCCCACCGCCCCAATCCGCGCCGCATCGGTCCGGCTGCCGCCGTCGTAGATCTCAGCCAGAGCCAGGAGACGACGGCTCTGGCCCGCATCCCGGCTGACCTTGGCGTGCCGCCGCAGATCGTCGGCCGTGAAGTCCTCACGCAGCCGCACCGCAGATGACATGGCAAACCCTCCGGTTCACCTCATCGAATCAGATCCAGAACCGCAACGATACCCCGTGAGTCAGCCTCACCGTCGATTGGTATTAGACATCAACAAAACACCTCACGCGAAAGCGTTTTCAGTGTTCACCAAACCGGGGCAATCCCAGTCGGGGCGGCAGGCGAGCGCGGCTATGATCCAGCCCGACGGATTATCGGGCGCAAACGCCACGCGCTGACCGACACAGACGGCTGCCTGCTCATGGCTGGCGTCTCCACCGCCGACCTAAACGACAGCCACGGCGGCACCGCCCTGTTGCGGGCTTCGCGCGGGCTCTTCACTTTCCTGACCTACTGCTTCGCTGACCGCGCCTACAGAGGTGAGCGCGTCGGCATGGCCACGGCCATCGTGGTAGAGGTCGTCGAACCGGAAGCCGGGCAGAAAGGCATTGCCGTTCAACCCCGACGATGGGTGATCGAGCGGACATTCAATTGGATCAGTCGCTGCCGCAGGCTTGCGCGCGACCATGAAGCGACTCCGTCCTCCACGCTCGCCTTATTCATGCTCGCTGCGGCCATGATCCTCGTCAGGCGGCTCGCCAGAGCGTCATGAAATAGGGTCTCAGAGCGCTGGTGACACGCGCCCCAGCATGGCAGGTCAGAACAATGCTTAGCCCCGTCAACCCGATCTGCGAAGCGAAGACTGGCGGGGTCTGGCATCCGATCAGCATTGCTGAAGCGAAGGGCGCTTACGTGATGGCGCCGAAACGCTGCCCATCCTGCCATGGCGCAGTGGTTCTCACAGGCTCTTACGCCGAGCACGGCCGCCGGAAGTTTGCGCATCGCAAAGCGCATACCGGCTGCCCGATGGATCCAAAGCGGTACTCCGGCACGCCCTCGCCGCATCCCCAAGCACTTATCTGACAGGCGGCACTGACCCCTTCCACTCGATCCGATTACGTTTTGGCGGGCCTTGTGCTGTCCCCCGTGGCCAGGGACGCTGCAGGGTATCTCTGTCAGGCTGCCGTCGTAGCTACCGCAACGCAGACCCTGTTCCGTCCGGTTCGCTTCGCCTCGTACAGAGCGCCATCCGCCCGCTCGATACAATCCGCGCTGCTCTCTCCGGCGCGATGATCGGTTACGCCGATCGAGATCGTCACTCGGCCAACCGTCTCACCGGTCCCGCGTTTCACCAGCACCTGTGCCGCGAGCCGCTCGCATATCTGCCACGCGACCGTCCGAGCTGCTGCAAGATCTGCACCGGCAAGCAGGACCGCGAACTCCTCGCCGCCAAACCGCGCCGCGACATCCCGGCCCTTCACATTGTCCGCGAGCATACGGGCAACCCGACGCAAGACTAGATCGCCGGTCTTGTGCCCGTGCTCGTCGTTGAAGCGCTTGAAGTGGTCCACATCGATCATCAGCAGCGCGAAGCGGCTGGATGGGTCGGCCGCAGCATCTCTAATTGCCCGTCCCAGCCTGGAGTCGAACGCGCGCCGGTTGGCGATCCCGGTCAGTGCGTCTGTGGCGGCTTCCTGGCGCACCTGCAGAAAATCTTCGCGCAATCCAGCGATGCGCCCGGCTGCAACCGAGAGTCGAGCCTCTAGTGTCCGATTGCGTGCGCTGGCCCGTTCGGTCTCAGCCGTCAACACGGCTACTGCACGAAGCAAGTCCTCCGCACCCGTGCCTGCGTTCAAACGAGTGCGCCAGAGGTCAAGCGCGCCGCCGTAGGCTCGGATCGCATCGCTGCCGCGGGCGACCTGCTCGACGATACCATGGGCGAGTTCAGCGAGATCTTCAGCACCTGCAGCGACCGCGGCACCATCATCGGCGTCGTCAATACATTCGCGGTGAGGCGCCTCGATGTAGTCGGCGGTGAGCGGCTGGCCGCTGGCCTCACAACCGCGGATACGCTCCACGAGAGCTTGATTGCCGCCGTCGAACAGCGCGTATAATACCTCGAAGTTGCGTGGTGTTGGCGGGATGCCCTGCCGACGCAGAGCGTTCCAGGCTCGCTCACCGATCGAACGTACATCCGACCGACCGTGATCTGAGGTCGTGTTCTGGCTCATCGGAGGTCGCAGCGAAAAAGTGATTTTAGATATTCCGATGCACAGGTTACGGTCGCATGAATGTCGCGCCGCTACGAAGAGATGCAACCACTGGTCGCGTTGGACCGATTGCGACTCCACGTATCCCGCAGAGCGGTGGTGCCAACCTGCGCATGCAGCTACTGCGTCCGTTTGATCTAGTCAGGAGAGGTCTGGCGGCTCTCCGTATTGCGAGGCAACGATCAGGACCGCGAGTCCGAAGCATCCGTGACCGTGTTGTCGGAGGTAGCGGTGGGGTCGGCCGGACCAGCTCTTAATCCTGCTGGGGCTGCGGGAACGTCATCGCGACAGCTGGCACACTGCCCCTCAACGTGCCAGAGCGAGCCTGATGTCGTCGCGCATCCAGACAGTCGCTACGCGTCGCTGTTTGCGATCGCCTGCAAGCTCTCCAGCGCACGGGGCGCCCGTCCTCCGTCTTAATCATGGACCATAGGCGCAGGCATTGTGCCGTGTCTGAAGCTGTCTCCGGACTAGGGCTATAGTCCATAAAACGGCTCCACCGACACGCCCAGTTCGCTCGCGATCCGGTTTAGGATCGCTCGGTTACGCCCATGCAGTTTTGCCATAACAATCTCTTACGCGAATGGCCAATCGCAGCCGGAAGCGTCCGCTTATGGGACGTCGTCGAAGCGATCTGAATGACCGAGATGGGCGCAAAGCCGAAGGTCCGCTTTTCGGCGGCAGGGCCCATAGAGCGTCCGAACACGCAGATTAGGGGTGTAGAACCAGCTTCTGCGGGCGCCAGTTCAGCAGTTCGCCGACGTAGATCTCGTGCTCGGACGGGCAGGCGATCTCGTGGATCCAGCCGAACTGCTTGAGCTGCTTGCCCGTCTCGCCGAGCACACCCAGCACCTTGCCGTCGAGCGACAGCTTGTAGATCCGGCCCGGGAAGGCGTCGGCGACGTAGAGCACCTGCTTCGGTCCGGGTGTGATGCACAGTGCCCAGGGTGCGCCCGGCGTGAACAAGTCGACCGTGGAGCGGTCCTTGGCCGGTTTGCCGCGGATGATGGCGCGCGCCTTATCATAGTCGAACGGCACGTCGATTTTGATGATCCGCTGGATGTGGCCTGCGGTGTCCATCACCTGGATGCGGGCGTTGCCACGATCGGCGATGTAGATGTTGTCATTCGCGTCCGAAGCGATGGAATGCAGGGTGCGAAACTGCCCCGGCTCGGTGCCGTAGCTGCCGTACGAATCAACCCAGTTGCCGTCCTTGTCGATCTTGGCGATGCGCGAGTTGATGTAACCGTCGCTGATGTAAGCGTTGCCCGCCTTGTCCCAGGCCACATCAGTGACCTGCCGAAACTGGCCCTGCACCGGCGGCAGCGGCGGCATGGGGTGCTTCCAAGGCTCCGCAGCATCGTCGGCAGCCTCGGTCTTCCGGCCCCAGACCATGGCGACGCGGCCCTCTGGGGTGAACTTCACGACCATGTCCGAGCCCTTGTCCATGACCCAGATGTTGTCCTCCCGATCGACGCGCACGACATGGGCATAGGACCAAGCGTAGAGGCCGTGGCCGATCTCCCGGATGAACGTGCCGTCCGGATTGAACTCCAGGAGCTGGGCTGCAGCGGCGCCGTAGGCCGGCCCCTGTGTCGCCCCGCGCGACAGGATGAAGATATGCCCCTTCGAGTTCAGCGCGATGCCCGCCACCTCGCCGAAATGGATGTCCGGCGGCAGCTTCAGGAAATCTGGGATTGAGTCGAACGCGATCTCGGGGACCTGCGTCGCGGGTGCTGAGGATATCGCCACTGACGAAGCGGGTGCTTCACTCGGCTTGATCTCGTCGGCGCGTACGGCGGGCAGCGTCAGGGCGAGCACACCCACAGCAACGCACAGCGAGCGGATCATCTCAGGCTTCCTCACGGGCCAGCTGGTTCAAGTGCCGAGCTTGGTCACATCGGTTTAGCCCGAAACGACACAGCCAGAAAGCCGTCGCTCGATGTTCACTCCGGATCGGACCCGATCTCACGGAGGTACGCTGCAGTCGCCGGATGAAGCCATGTGGTCGGTACGTTTGAGACTAGGTTACGCGGGTCGCTTTCGCGTCCCTGGGGATAGAGACGGGCCAAGGTGTTCCGGCCACGATCGATCGCGCGCACGAGTCGGGTGACACTGCCGGTGTCGAGATCAGGTCGCGCTAGGATAAAGCTCCACGATCCGACAGTCTCGATCGCCGCATCCTGTCCGCGGAAGGAGCCGGCCGGGACAGTCAAGCGACGCATCGAGGCGCGCAGGGCCAGGATTTTCGGGATCGCTTCGGGCGCTGGGCCGAAGAACCGGGCACCGCCGGGTACGTCGGCGAGTGTCTTGAAGCCTGGCCAGCCGAGGCTCGCACCCCACAACGCGGCCGCTCGGCCGTCGAGAACTTGTGTAGCTCCGTCGCCGGCATCATCGAGGAGGACCGGCGTGATGTCGTGGCCTGGATCGATGCCGGAGCCCTGCAGCACGGTCCGCCCCATGATCGTGAAGCCCGAGCCGCGTGTACCGAGCGCGACGGCACGGCCGCGCAGATCCTGCACGTTCTGGATCAGACTGGAGGCTGGGACTACGAACATGCCGGGCGAGGCGTCGATGGGTGCCACGACCGTCAAGCCAACGCCGTCGGAACTCGGGCTGGACAAAGCCTCGTAGGCATACTCACCCTGCACGAGGGCAAGGTCGAGCTGAGCCGATTTGAGCAACTGCAGGTTCTCCGTCGAGCCCTTCGTGATCCGCGGCTCGACCACCAATCCTGGGTCGACCTCGTGAACCGCTGCGATGAGCGCTCGGCCGAAGGCTGGGAACGAACCGCCCGGCGTCGCGGTCCCCAGTGTCAGGCGAAGAGCAGCGTCAGGCTGTTGAGCTCTTGCGGGTGTGGTCCACGCGAGGCCCGCCATGCCCAGGAGCAGTTCACGCCGCCGCATCATGATCTCCCTCACCGCGATGTTCGCCGCGGACTAGCGCCGCTGGAGCTCGGCGGCACGCCTCGACAACCGAGCCGGAAAGCCCTCACATCGACGTTTGGAACATACGCAGGATCCAAGGTCGCACGCCAAACATAGCGACCCCCAACGTCTTGCGCTGGATCGGGAGGAACGTGTGATGCGACGGGACGCTCTGCTGCCGGTCGTGGCGACCGCCATGAGCCTCATTTGCGTCGGCAGTGCTGACGCCAAACCACTGGCGTTCACGGGAGTCCGGCTGATCGACGGTCGATCAGCCCAACCTGTCGAGGACGCAGTGCTGGTGATCGACGGCGACCGCATCGTGGCGGCGGGACCACGCGCCGCGATCACGGTGCCGCCCGATGCTGATATCCGGGAACAGCACGGCCACACGATCATGCCAGGGCTGATCTCCGATCACTCCCACGTCGGCATCGTGAAGGGTGTCGAGGTGGGCGCGCAAAGCTATACCCGCGAAAACATCCTCGACCAGCTCAAGGCCTACACGGCACGGGGCGTCACCACGGTCATGGCGCTCGGTCTCAACGGCGCGATCATGCCTGAGATCCGCGCAGAGGCGCACGAGGGACGGATTCCCGGTGCCGATCTGTTCGGCGTCGATCGGGGCATCGGCGTACCAGATGGAGGACCACCGCAGGCGATGATCCGCGTGAGCGCGGACCAGCTCTTTCGCCCGGCCAACGCCGAGGAGGGCCGCGAGGCGGTCCGCGCGATGAAGGCGCGTGGCACCGACATGGTGAAGCTCTGGCTCGACGACTTCGGTGGGTCCGTGCCGGCCAAGATGCAGCCAGCGGTCTACTCCGCCGTGATCGATGAGGCACATCGGCTCGATTTGCGCGTCGCCGCTCACGTACACGACCTGGAGGATGCGCGTGCGGTCATCAGGGCAGGCGTGGATGTGCTGGCCCACGGCGTACGCGACAAGCCGGTCGATGCGGATTTCATCGCTCTGCTAAAGGCGCACAACACTTGGTACATAGCGACACTCGCCCTGGATGAGGCGACTTTTGCTTACGCTGACGCGCCGGTCTGGGCACAGACCCCCTTCGTCCGGACGGCACTCGCGCCCGAGCTCAAGGCTCGGTTCGACGATCCCGCCTGGCAACGCGAGACGCGCACGAGCGCCAAAGCACAAGCGGCCCGCGACTCGCTGGCGGTGAACCTTACCAACCTGAAGCGCCTCGACGAGGCCGGCGTCCGGATTGGATTTGGTACTGACAGCGGCGCGGCGCCCGAACGTGTCCCCGGCGTGGCGGAACACCGCGAGTTGTCGCTGATGGTGCAGGCGGGCTTCACGCCCATGCAAGCCCTGATCACAGCGACGTCGCGGGCCGCCGAACTTCTCGATCTCGCTGATCGCGGCAGCCTGGAAGCTGGCCGCCGTGCCGATCTCGTCATCCTAGCCGCGGATCCGTCCCAGGATATCGCTAATAGCTCCCGGATCGTCGAGGTTTGGCAAGCTGGCCGTCAGCAAGACGTAGCTTCATCGACATCACCGTGAAGAAGCTTTTGACCTAGACTGACGACGGAGGCCACATGTTTAAGATCCGCCCGGGAGACACGACTCGGGCGCGTCGGACGGCCGGGATTAAGCCAGAGTGGCCGGCTGGAACTGGCCGAAAGCTGCTCGTCTAGTTTCTGGCGATCGGCAGCGTGAAGCAGATAGGGTAGATGGCCCGTGCATCACGTGCTGCCATGCCAAGATGGTACTGTCACGTAGCAGGAGCTTCGAGCCACTACGATGCACAGACCCACCGGTTAAGCGCCGGCGCTACAAGCGTGCAGACTGCACCGGGGAGGAGGTAAGCACCCACTGCAATCAGCCCTAAGGTGCTCGCCACCAGCATGGCGATGAGAGGCGCCAAGCCGACGCGATGAACCACGCGGCCGTAGCCATTGTGCCCGCACGCTGTGCTGGTAATCCAGCACAGCCTATTCCTGCAGACCAGCGATCACGCTCAACGCTTATTCTGATCAGTTCACGACGCCGTGAACACAGCGAAGCCTCATTCTCACGCCCAAGAGGGATCCGGGCGCTCACGCAGGGCGCTGCCGTATCGCCACCGCGCGCGATGCATTTCCTTTCGCCACCTCGGCCGCAGGCTCCGGGTAGAACGTAGGCGGTGTTGATGCTGTTCATCTGGTCGGGCTGGGGGATCGTGGTCATTCCCGTCGTGGTCGGTACGGCAGTTGCGGTCGGAGCGATGGGCGGGTTGGCGCTTCGGGCCCTCGGTCACCCCGAACTTATATTTCTCGCCAT
>NZ_JALNUL010000094.1:0-8396 GCF_026540775.1 Methylobacterium sp. GC_Met_3 | reverse complement strand
GCTGAATTACGACTAGCGATCCCTCTGACATATTCTTGCCAAGCCAGGGGCGATATCAGCTCGGCGGCGGAGCGTCTCTGCCCGTGATGCCGTTGAACTACGGACACGCGTGAGAGGATCTCCACAGCCTCCCGGCAGGTTCTACCTTCAAGACATGGATGTCCGAAGGAGGGTGTCATGGATACGCGCCAGCTGATGATCATGAAGGTCATCACGGAAGGGGCACACGCCCGCGGGATCAGGCGGCCGAAAGATGCATGCCCGTACCCGGCCAAGTCGCTGGAGCGCAGAGCGTGGATGGAGGGCTATGACGGCACGCCCTGGAGG
Source organism: Methylobacterium sp. GC_Met_3 (assembly GCF_026540775.1). Classification (NCBI taxonomy): domain Bacteria; kingdom Pseudomonadati; phylum Pseudomonadota; class Alphaproteobacteria; order Hyphomicrobiales; family Methylobacteriaceae; genus Methylobacterium; species Methylobacterium sp. GC_Met_3. The sequence goes on along the minus strand of NZ_JALNUL010000094.1, from coordinate 8,069 downwards.
GATGGGCTAGACGATCCCAGGGCCGCTGCCTGAGCACCTAAGGGACAGCGCATCCCGGCAGGATAGCCGCCGGGATGGCGGAATAGCTCAGCTCTCGATACGCCTTGTTGGAAACGACCCGTACTGCACTTCGAGCTCAGCACAGCCCGCGTCAGTGATTTTGTACTCGACGCCGTCAAATGCTGGATCCAATCGGCCAGTGGTCGCGACCAGTCCGAGTTTCTCCATCCGTCGCATGTAGACTGAGGCTCGGTAGAAGCGCGGCCCCATCGTTGAGAGGTATCGCAGGCGAGAAATGATGTTGGGCGCGAGCTTGTGCATCAGCGCGTGACCGCCTCGATGTCATCCTCGTAGATCGAGTCGGGCTGGCACGCGTGCCACTGCTTCTTCTCGTCGGTCTGCCCCTTGCGGCCATAGCAGAAGCCGGCCTGGGCCAGCCGGCCGCTGAGCCGATCGTGGAGCCTGCACTGCTCATGGGTGACAGCCGGGTCCCCGGCGGCCTCACAGGCTTGCGATGCCTTCAACTCCGCGGTGAGCAGCTCGGGAACGGTCGGAAGCTGCTGCTGAGCGTGCGCTCCACCGACAGCGACGACGAGAGCGAGGGCGGCGAGGGCTGTGCGCATGGGGGGAGGATAGCTGAATAATCAGCAATTGGGTGCTCAAGATTCAATCGGCTGCTGAGGCTGCAGCAGTTCGGAATCCTTGCCCAAACAATCCCAAGGATCATCTACCCGCCAAATCGGCATCGCCATCGGCGGTTCCAATCCTTTATCAGGCGGGATCGTCATGCCGCTGAGCATCAGGCCACTACCGATTTGAACAATAAAAGCAAAAAAATCATCCTCTTCCATGAATCCAAATTTATAGCAAAATCTTCGCCCATAATCTCTGATATTCGATCTTGTTAACTGCCGATACTCAGGCAAAAGGTCGTTCCAGTAATTAGCAATCGGCTTCCGTTGGGCATCTTGAGCCTGCTGCCACATCCCGGCAATTCGATGTGCCGAACTAAGTATTTTTCCAGTTTCTTTGTAATATATCGCGCACGCAAGTTTCCTTATGGCGACATACACTGCAATCTTTGACGATTGCGGCACTGATACAATGCCAACATCTCTAAGAAATTGACCAGCAGGACGCTGCATGCCCATGCTTTTAAGCTTCCTGCGTTTTTGGTTCGCAGAAAGATTTTCAACGGGAAGAGAGTCGGGGTAGTTATTTAGCAAGCCTTGAATGCGCTTGTTGAACGTTTCAGCATCCAGGTTCTCCTCATCGAAATCCACCGCCATGGCATAAAAGCCAAACATATCATCATATGGCCTGGTGGACTGATTGCAGTCATCACAAGCAGGGAACTCCATACCCTCCGGGTGATAACCTGCCGGGAAGCAAGCCCGCGGCGGTATGTGGTCTTCACCAGTCGATTGAACGCCGCCGCCACAGAAACAGCAAATTGGGTTGTCGCGTAGCATGCGCTGCTTGCGGCTCAACTTCACTTCATCTCGATCGTCGCTCGACATCTAAAGTGCAAGCCTCAGTCTCAATCGCGGCTGCACGCCGTTCATGTAAATGAAGATGACGCCGGCGTCTTCACGGCAGGTCGCCTCTGGAGCGCGGATCGCTGATCAGTGGTGAGCGGCCACCAGGCATCGCAGCCTGTGTCTGTACCGTGACAACAGCTGGGATCTGCGTATCGTCCGGATGGCTCGTCACGAACGCGTTGAGGTCAGCTAGGGCTGCCTCGCGCCGACCTCCTCTGATGTAGGCCAAGCCGCGCTCCCGCAGAGCGTCTGTCCGGTTAGGATTCATCTCGACGGCTGCGGTCAGATCCCGGATCGCATCCTCGTCGCGAACCATTTTTGCGTCCAGCCGCCCGCGATCCACTCGCAACCCCGCATCCCGCGCGTCAATTGCGATGCCTCGATCAATGTCGGCAAGAGCCTGATCTAACCGTCCCATCTCCTCGTAGATGAGCGCTCGCCCGCGGAGGACGAAGGCGTAGCCTGGGGCTAGCCGGATCGCCGCGCTGGCGGCATCAAGGGCATCGTCGTAGCGCCCGGCCAGCCGAAGCGCGTTGGCTCGGTTGTCTTGGTAGCCGCCAACGGTCGGATTGAGGCGTGCTACGTCCGCGAAGTCGCGCGGCTGCGAGGTAGTTCTTCAACTCGACGTAGGTGTGGGCGCGGCGGTTGTAGGCGCGACCGAGAAGGGATTTGTCTCGGGTGCTGGCGATCACAGCCGAACAGGCTGCCATGCGCTCGCTGGCTTCGCCTGATCCCTTGCAGCGCTCCATAGCAGTGTCGGCTGCGCTTTCGCGAACCGGTACGTGAACACTGGCGCCGAGAGCTGCGTACAGGCCTAGGAAGAGAGCCGATCCCAGCATCGCCATGGCTGCTCAAAGCCCGTTCAGCAGAGAATAGCAGCCAAGCTGACGGGGCCTCACTTCAGATAGCCCTTCGCCTTCAGGTGCTCGGTGAGGAGCTTCTCCATAAAGCTGGACAGCGACCGTGTATCGTCCTTGGCAGCCCTCTCGGCCGCCGCCTTCACGTCAGGAGGCAGGCGAAGCGACACAGGCAACGATTTCGGGGTATCGACTGGCGGGCGGCCCATAGCGTCCATTAAATGTAGTTGACATGTTTTCTGACTACATTTAATCACAAAGGCGGGCCGAGCGGAAGCGCGAACTTCCACCCGGCCCTAGCCCTCAACGTCTGGGATCTACGTCAATGGCTGCTCACGCCCATAGCACACGCACGCCCTTATTACGCCCGTTCCGCAGCGCTCCGCCCTTATTAGGCCAGGGGCTCGGCAGGCAGTCGGGCCCCGTCACCCAGGCCATCCGCGCGATGCGGGCGGCCGAGCCGCTCCCGCCCGCCGACGCCGCGATCGAGGCCATCCGCGAGGGGCTGATCCGCTACTTCGTTGAGGAGGACGGCGCCGATCGCCAGCGTCTCAGCGAGCTGCGCCGCCGGATCGCCGACCGGATCGAGGCAGACCTCGAATTATTAGAGGCGCTCGACGGCGACGCTGATCGCGAGTTCGACGAGCCGGAAGCTTTGGCCTCCGAGTGGACCGGGCGCGGCGCTCATCGCTTCAACGTCGGGAGTGCGGCATGAGCTGCAACTCGGCCTTTCAGGCGCTCTCGCAGCTGGAGAGCAACATTGCCGACGTCGAGAGGTGGGGCAACACGCTGATCGCGATCGGAACGACCGACGCTCACGTAGACCCTGGCGTCGTTCTCGTCTTGGGTTGGGCGTTAAAGCGGCTCGGCGATGATCTCGATATCGAGTGGCGAACCGCGTTCGAAGCAGCGGGAGGTAAGCCATGAGCGCCCCCGCATCCCGTCGAGGTCTGCTCCTAGGCCTCGCCACGCTTCCCCTCGCGGGCGGGGTGGCGGTCGCTGGCCCCGCCGATTTAGCGCGTGCCTGTCGTCGGTGGGCTGCCGATCACTGGCTTGGCATGGACGCCCGCTGCCGCGCCGAAGAATGGGACGACGACAAGCTCGATGGGGAGATGGATCTCTACGATGCCGTCCTCCAACGCGCTTTAGTCGAACCTTCGGCCAGCCTTGGTGAGGTCGCGGCCGAGGCACGGCTCTGACTCGTCGACTTCGAGGGTCATCTCTATCCCATGCGGGACATGGCTGAGAACGACGAGCCTGACGCCGGTCAGCGCATGGTGTTGACCGTGCTGCGGGAGGTGATCGCGCTATGCGCCTGATCTACTCCCTGCTGGCCTTTGCCAACCTGCGCCTCGCCCTGGCCGAGTACGGCCGTGCCGAACTGCTGGATCGGTACGCCGATGAGGCGCTCGTCCGGGCCCGAGCTCGGGTCGTGGTGGCTGACAGCTTCGGCCAGCGCGCGGGCTTCCGAGAGCGGCTGATGCCGATGCGGTGATACCCGTTTCGGCCGCTCGCCAGCGAGGGTGTCACCGCCATGGTGATGTCTTCCGCTAATCTCGGCGTGAAAGCATCCCCGCCCGCTCACTAAAGGGTTGAGGGACCACTAGGCCGCGGGCGGGGATATCGGTGAGACGCCGCCCACCGATGCAAGCGTTCTATCGGGGGTTCAGCCGGCCAAACGCTAACTTAGGAGAAAACTAAACTCGAATTTAGGCATCCACGCCCGCCCTCAGTTGCTCAGGGGGACGGAGCTGGGGCGGGCGTGGAGGTCGGCGACCCATCCCGAGCGCCGACGCCGGGCGGGAGCAAAAATCATGCATCCACGCCTGCCCTAGACAGCTGAGGGGCGTATCTGCGGGCAGGCGTGGCGGCCGACCGAAGCCGACTGATCCACGTTAGCAAGCTCGAAATGAGCCCAGTACCTACCTGTGATCCCCTGGCTCACGAAACCGTGACATCGACCTTACGAAAGTCACTCGCGCATCCGGTTCGGGTGGAAGGCGGTGGTCGGAGGAGACCTAGGAGATCCAGCCGAGCACCGTCACCAAGCGGTCGGCCTGAGCTCGGGTCAGTCCGCACGCGACGGCCGCTCCGTTCCGGTAGACGCCGAACGAACCGTCGCCCGCCACACGGATCTTGATTGAGGCCATTCATACGCACTCCACACCCGCCGAGGCGGCGCCGGAACGTAGCGGATGGAGGACCTCGATGTTGCTGGCTTCCGGGGTTGTCGACAGGGGAATCTGTCGGGCCGTAGCCAACGAACGCAGCTCGCGCATCTCGTGTGAGCAGGTTGTAGGTTTTATTGTCGGTATGGCTGGGATGAAAACCGCTAACTCGTTGTCTAATAACGGTTTTTGCGGGTTAATTGGCGGAGGGAGCGGGACAATCGTCCGATACTGCCAACACCTACAAAATCAATGACTTAGAAAAGGCCTCTGCCCTCGCGGTGTAGCAGTCCGGTGTAGCAGAGATCAACCCTGACCGATGGCCGACCCCAGCGCAGCTCCAGTGAAACCGGTTGCACTGACCTCTCAGTTGGGCGGACCGATCGGGATTCGAGCTACGTTCGCGCCCCGTGTTCGTGGCGGCGAGAACGATGAGCCCTGGTCGGCACACCGCCGTCCGATCGGAACCGCGCGAGGCCTGAACAGGGGGCCCTCGAACGGCGGCTTCGGATCCAACACAGCGACTCGTTGGGCAACCGGGGATGGCCGAACCTGGCCGAAAGCAGGTGGTCCGCTTCGGAGAAGTGCCGCCGCAAAAGCGGACAGGCTCCTACCGACCCAAGCACACGGTTCTCGATACTCAGCAAACCGAGGGAACACCATTGCGTTCTGGCCACCGGCATCGCTGCGTCGTTAAGTCGAAGGTTGCGAAGGCGGTCAACCAGAGCGCGACCTGAAGCTACCGCAGGCCTCTTGTTCCTGATCGAGCGCATCACTTGGTAAGCGGCCCCACTCGCAGGAAGGCGTTTCACGCGTTCGAGCGTTGGCGTTCCGCAGGGAGATACGCGGATGACCGCCGGATCATCGACTTGGTCGATCAGCCGGCCCATCACCACCGGCAGTTCGCCTCGGGTGATCCGACGCGGCGGTTCGGTCATCACTGTGGCGATGTCTGCAGTCGTAGCCGATGCACCTTCGCCATCGTTCACGGCCGGCAGGCGCGCGGACGTGGCCTCCGCCTCGCGCTTCGCCTTGCCGGGAACGGCGTCAACCTCGAGGTCGGACTCACTGCCGTAGACCGCGCGCCACCCCCTGCGCGCGTATGACACTGCCCGACACGGCAAACCGTTTCGGCCCCAAAGCTATCCCGACCTCGGCTGTGACACTTGTGCGGGCATCGATGCCGCCGGGAAGGTGGGCAGTCAGATAAGCCTTCGCGACGAGTTCCCACAGCCGGAACTGGTCGGCCGAGAGACGGCCACGCTCAGGCACCTTGCGTAAGGGCACGATTGCGTGGTGCTCGCCCGGATCCTTGACGTAGTGCCCCTTTACCCCGCTTCGGATCAGAAGCGCCTCGCCTCCCGGGATGATATCGCGCAGATCGGTCAGCACGGTCGTGATGGCGGCGACGATTGCAGCGGCATCACCCGCCTGTCCTTCCGGGAGGTACTCGGACTCGGTGCGCGGGTAACTGCGATCGCCAGCGACCGCTCCCGTCCGCTCAAACACATCCAGCGCGCCAGCATCGTCCTGCTCTCAGGCGAGCACCTGAATGTCCAGGACGTCGCCCGGCGGGTGGGCGTCAGCCGGCCGGCCGCGCCGTCGCTGCGCGAACCGGCATCTCGCTCCGCTCCGTGCAGCGGATCTGGGACGCTCACCACCTCCAGCCCCATCGGCTGCGTACCTTCAAGCGCTCCCAGGATCCGGCCTTCGCCGAAAAAGTCGAGGATGTCGTCGGTCTCTACATGGCCCCGCCCGCCCACGCCGTCGTGCTGTCCATCGACGAGAAGAGCCAGATCCAGGCCCTGGAGCGAACCCGCCCCGACCAGCCGCTCGGGCCCGGGCATCCTGCCGCTCAGACGCACGACTACACCCGCCACGGCACCGCGACGTTGTTTGCCGCCCTCGACGTCCTGGCAGGCACCGTGCTCGGCCGCTGCAGGCAGCGCCATCGCCACGGTGAGTTCATCCGCTTCCTCAACGCTGCCGAAGCCGCCGTCCCGCCCGGCAAGGCGATCCACGCGATCCTCGACAACTACGGCAGCCACAAGCACCCAAAGGTGGGCGCCTGGCTCACCCGCCACCCGCGATGGACCTTCCACTTCACACCGACCTCGGCCTCCTGGCTCAATGCCGTCGAGGGCTTCTTCTCCACGCTGACGCGCCGTCGCCTCCGGCGAGGCACCTTCACCGGCATCGTTGACCTACAGGCCGCCATCAAACGCTACATCGGCGAGCACAACCGAAGCCCACGACTCTTCGTCTGGACCAAGCCCGCCGCCGCCATCTTCGACGCCCTCAATCGAGCCCCTGAACCATCCGTCTGAGTCAGTGCACTAGCAGGGAGAAGCGGTGCCATCGAGCTTGCGGATCAGCTCATGATAGGTTTAATCGGCCTTGAAGCTTTCCTGGCTGGTCCTGGGAACGTTCACGGCAGACTAAAGCCCCGTCAGCCTTCGTGCTGCGGGGCCTTTTTGTTTCTGGAAACATCAAGATACAAATTATCTAACTGCGACGGCTCGTTAACCCGCGTGATGTGCTGTACCGCACCTTTGCGTGCATCCTGGCCAAGCTGTCACCGGCGGTGTTGCCAATTTGCACTAGCGCCACGCTTTTTTCATGTCCTCTCTGCTGCTGTGCACATCCCGAGCAACGGGAGTTGAAGACCTATGATCAAAAAGCTTCTTCTCGCGAGCGCCGCCACGGCCCTCCTGACCGGCGCCGCCTCGGCCGCCGACCTGCCGCGCCGCGCCGCGCCACCGCCTGTGTTCACCCCCGTCCCGGTGTTCACCTGGACCGGCTTCTACGCCGGTATCAACGCCGGCTACGCCTTCGACGCGGGCAGCAACACCACCTCGACCTTCACGGTCCCGACCCCCTATGCGACCGCCGGCACGACGGCGACCTTTGGCAACCGCAGCCAGGACGGCTTCTCCGGCGGTGGTCAGATCGGCTACAACTGGCAGCTGACCCCCGGCAACGGCGTGGTGTTCGGCATCGAGGCCGACGCCCAGTACCTCGACTTCGGGCGTAGCCGAAACAACGCCGTCACCACCGGTACGGTCGCTTCGGGCTACTACCTCACCGACCCGCGCGGCCTGTCGAGCCTCGACTTCTTCGGCACCGTGCGCGGCCGCCTCGGCTACGCCTTCGACCGCGTGCTGGTGTACGGCACTGGCGGCTTCGCCTACGGCTCGGGCAGCGCCGACCGTTCGTTCGGCGGCTATGCCACCAACGACAGCTTCCGCACCGGCTACGCGGTCGGCGGCGGCATCGAGTACGCGCTGCCCACCGACTCGTTCCTGAACTTCTTCCGCTCGTCGGCCGTGACGCTCAAGGTCGAAGGTCTGTACGTCAACCTCGACCGCAACACCCGCAACCAGGGCGCGTTCGTGATCAACAGCGCCACGAACTTCCCGGTCGCCTACAGCACGATCGGCCGCCGCGACGACGAGTTCGCCGTCGTTCGCGCCGGCCTGAACTACAAGTTCGGCTCGTACTAG
>NZ_JALNUL010000093.1:0-8499 GCF_026540775.1 Methylobacterium sp. GC_Met_3 | reverse complement strand
ACGGTCCGGTCGGGGTGGAGGAAAAAGCTCTCGCTCTGATCGCGAACGGAAGTCCGACCTGCGCTCTGGTTGACATCAATTTGGGTGCCGGCGCGCAATTGGCGGTGGCAGGCGCGCTTCAGGATCGCGGTGTGCCTTTCGTGTTCGTCACCGGCTACGACGACGTGATGATCCCATCCCGTTTCGACGGCGTCGAGCGGATCCGCAAGCCGACGGACTTCCGACAGATCGTGCGTGCTGCGGCACGGCTCTGCGCGCCCTAAGCGTCGGCTCGACTACGCTAAGCCGACATCGATGGCAGCCTTCTCCTACGCCTCAGAAGGGTCGTGCACGGGCGAAACTGCGATGTCTGCTTCGATGCCTATATCGCACGGAAGCGGACCGGCGGCTTTCCACCCAACCCAGCCATTCAAGGACGCCCGGCGCGGGACCGGATCTGGCCGAAAGCAGCGCGTCTGCTTTTGGCGACACAGGCGGCGAAGCGAACACAAAACTTTCCCTTGCCTGACTCGACGAGTCGGGCACGCTTCGGCTGCTAGGCAGGTCGGAACAATGCCTGACAAAAGTGGGCGATGAGATCTATATTCCGCACGAGCCGGCTCGCGTTTGGTGGCGCGCACACTTACTGAACCGCCGGGGCGGCTTGGCCCTTCCGGTCAGATCATCGCCCCCGCGTTCATCAATCCACGCGGATCAATAGCCTGCTTTAGAGCGCCGAGTAGGGCCAGGCGGGTCGGATCGCCGTAGCGGGCCAGCAAATCGCGCTTGAACCGGCCGATACCGTATTCGGCGCTGAAGCTCCCGCCGAGGTCGATCGCCACAGCGTAGACCGCATGAGCGACACCCTCCCCGATTTCTTGCGTGAAGGCGATCCGGTCGCGGCCCGGAGGTACAATCAGATTGAAGTGAATGTTGCCATCGCCGACATGGCCGTAGAACGACAGACGCGTGCCCGGGGCATGCGCCTCCACGATCGCGCCGGCGCGGACCAGGAAGGCAGAGACCGCCGAAGTCGGGACGGCGATGTCGAGCTTGACTGATCCACCCGCGTGCTTCTCCGCCTCGGGAATGGTCTCGCGGATCGTCCACATGTCGCGCCTCTGCCGCTCGGACTGGGCGAGCACAGCATTCTCGACATGGCCAGCCTCGATCAGCGCTTCCAGAGTACCCAAAAGAATATCGTCGAGCGGGATGCGCTCCGAGGACGCGGAGAGTTCGAGCAGCACCGCACCGCCGGGCCCGGACGCGAGGCCGAGCTCGGCGCGGCGCATGTCGGCGACGAGCCCTAACGATGAGGCCGAGATGAGCTCGAAGGTGGAGGCGAGGTCTGCGGTCTCCCGTCGGACCAGAGCGGCGATCTCCGGGATAGGTGCGCCTGCCGTGAGTTGCAGCCAAGCCGTGGCACGCCGTGTCTGGGCAGGCCAAAGCTTGAGCACCACCCCGGTCACGATGCCGAGCGTACCTTCGGCGCCGATGAAGAGCTGCTTCAGATCATAGCCGATGTTGTTCTTGCGCAAGGTTCGCATGTCGGAGAACAGCGATCCGTCCGGCAGCACGACCTCCAAGCCAAGCACGAGGTCCCGGGTCATGCCGTAGCGTAGCACCTGCAGTCCCCCGGCATTGGTGCCGACGTTGCCGCCGAGACGGCAACTGCCCTCGGCGCCAAGGCTCAGCGGCAGCAGACAGCCGCGTGCCTCGGCAGCCGCCTGCGCGTCGGCGAGGATCGTGCCGGCGTCGCAGGCAAGAGCGAAGCCCGTCGCGTCGACGGATCGGATCCGGCTCATCCGCTCGAGCGTCACGACGAGCTGCCCGCGGCCGGGTTCGGGCGTAGCACCGCCGACATAGCTGGTGTTGCCTCCTTGAGGCACGAGGCCGAAGCCGAGGCGCGCGGCAAGACGGACGATCTTCTGGACTTCTTCGGTCGAACGCGGGCGCAGAACGCCAGGTGTCTGCCCCTGCATCAACGCGCGCTGATCGTGGGTGTAGCGCGTCAAGCTGGCGGCATCGGTGATGAGACCGCCCTCTCCGAGGAACTCGTGGAAGGCGGACAGATCGGGGGATGGGGAGGACAATATCCGGGTTGGCGCGTCTCGTGGCAGGAGTCGAATAGGTTCGAGGCTGACGCCGCCATAACGGTGCGGCAGGAGCAGCTACTCTATCCAGGCGCTTCGACGCGGCAAGACCAGCTCTACGGTTCGCCATCGATCCGCCCGATACGCCTCAGCTGCCTCGGTAACGTGGACCAAGCTGAACGTCCGGTCCTACGCGCACTGGCGATTCGGCGGGACTGGGTCTGGCCGTAAGCGGCCCGTCCGCTTTCGGGGACAATGGCTGGAGAAGCGGCCGGCCTCGTGTCGACCCAACCCAGCCCCCCCCCCCGGACCGCCGCTAACGTTTCTCCAAAGCGGCCGTTCGTCAGGTGCCTTGTATCTTCCGCTTGGGGTGAGGGGCTGCCGTTGACCGATCGTTCAGCAGTCGTCCGGATGGCGATAGAACCGGACTTCCTGTGCGCCGCGTTTCATTCCTGTGCCTGCACTACGCGGCCACTCGAAGGTCTGGCGATGCTATCGCTTCGAACGATCGGACGCAGTTGCGTCCACCCGACTTAGCCGCATAGAGCGCGCGGTCTGCTCGTTCGATCGTATGGTCGACGTCGCCATCGGCGAACCCGGCCTCGGCGATGCCGACGCTGATCGTTGCTCTGAGGCACAGCCCCTCGGGCTCGAACACGGTGTCTGCCACCGTTTGACGGATTCGGTCTGCAAAGATGGCCGCGCCTTTCAGATCAGTCTCGCGGAGCAGAACCACGAACTCTTCGCCACCGAAGCGCGCCACCTTGTCGGTGGTCCGGACTGCATTGCTGATGATGCGTCCAACCTGGCGGATCACCTCGTCGCCTGCAGCGTGGCCATAAAGGTCGTTGACGCGTTTGAAGTGATCGATGTCGACCATCAGGACACAGATCGAACGCCGGTAGCGCTTGAAGTAGCTCATCGCGTCGTTGGCCAAGGGCAGGAACGCGCGGCGGTTGAGCAGGCCTGTCAGCGCATCGGTGTCGGCTAGAACCTGCATCGCATGAAGATCGGCTCCAAGCCGCCTGACCCGGTCCTCCGCGGCATCGACCGCGTGCGAAGCCTCTGCCTCAATGAGGCGCGCATCCGCCTCAGCCGTGCCGATGCGCCTCAGGAGCGACCTGATCGAAGCAGACAGGTGCAAGACCTCGGGAGAGCCGTGCACATGGCGCGTCATCCTCGCGTTCGGCTCGCGGCCGATGCGGCCGACGGCTTCAGTGAGCTGCGCCAAGGGCCGGGTCAGCCGTGCCGCGACCCACCATATTGCGACGACGCCGAATACCGCCGTGGAGAGCCCGAGCAGGAGGATCAGGCTGGTCAAACGATTGGCGTCGGCCAATGCGGTGTCGACTGGCTGCAGTGCGACGACGGTCCAGCCCAGGCCCCGATATTCGCCGCGTCCACGGGTGGCTGCGGCAGCAGCGAGACGATCGCCCTCAGCGCTGCGAACGATGAAATGGCCGGATGCAAGCTCTACGGCCGTGTACGGCGTAGCTCCGAGATCGGATCCGAGCAGGACCCGGCCAGCGCGATCGATAACGACGACATCCTCTTTCAGCTCGGGCCTGCGAGACGAAAGGACTTCGCGCCGAACGACGTCGGCCCAGCGCCAGCTGAGATGAGCTCCAAGAACACCGATGACCTGACCTGAAGCGTCGTCCACTGGAACGGCCACATCCACGAACCGGAACGGCGTTCCATCGCTGTAGGGCGGAAGCTTGGACGCCAGCAACGCCGCCGCGTGCACATCCTCGACCGCAGCCTGCCGAAGCCCATTGATGAACCAGGGGCGCTGGCTGACGCTCGCCCCTTCGAGAACGCCCGTCGTGGCGGCACGCACCCTGCCGTCGCGATCGGCAAACCCGATCCAGGCGTAATCCGGCAGCGTCCTCTGCATCGTCTCAAGCACTTTGCGCAGGCCGCCAGTGTCTTCCATCCAGTGAGGTCGGAGTGGTTCAAGCGCTCCGACGTTGCGGATTTCCCGCAGGCGCTCGGCCATGTCCTGATCGAGCCGATCGGCCATCGACCGGGCGACCTGCAGGAGGGCGTTCTGCGCCATATCGGTGGCTTGCCCGCGCGCCAGCAGCGCTGATCCGATTGTGGTCACGCCGACGATCATGAGACCGATGGCGCCTGCGAGGAGGCTGATCTGACGCCGCAATGAAACGTGGTCCGCGAGCCGCTTGAACATCTTGAACATCTTGAACGATCCTCAATCGGGGAGGACTATGCGCAGCAATCTGTGACAGCGAATGAAATTTATTCGTAAACAACTCGCTGAGCACATGGTTTGGCCGCAGTCACACACCCAACCGTACCGGCTGAAGGTTATGGCTCACTAAGACACCTACAAACGGATGCTCCGCGCTTCCGCTTAGGAACGGAAGCAGGCGCGGCCACGACGTACGCGTCGATGCATTGCCGTTCGGAAGGAGGGGCAGAAAACCACCCCAAGCGGTCTTTCTGCTATCGACCCGATGCTGTCATTCACGATCGGCCGTATGGGACCCGAAAGCGGATGTATGACACGAGTGGCCGGTCTTGGTTCGGCGCCAGTAGCGCACGTGGCGTCCCAGTCAGATCACTCATGCCGCGTCCTGCGGCTGCGATAGAAGCATGTATGTCCGGGCCTCCTCGACAGGCAGTGGCCTGCTGAATAGAAATCCCTGGACCTCTGTGCAGCCTTCTCGGTGAACGAGGGCGAGTTGCTCGGCGGTCTCGACCCCCTCCGCGATGATGCTCATGCCCAACCGCTCGCCGATGCCGACCACTGCCCGCACGATCGCCGCCGCGTCTGGGTCGGCGATATCCTTGATGAACGCTCGGTCGATCTTGATCTTGTCGAACGGGAAGCTGCGCAGATAGCTCAGGGACGAGTACCCGGTTCCAAAGTCGTCCAGCGCGATCAAGGTCCCCAGCGTCCGCAGCCGGTGCAGGGTGAGTATCGCCTCCTCCGGGTCGTCCATCAGCGCGCTTTCAGTCACCTCCAGAACCAGCCGGTGCGCCGAAAGGCCCGCATTTCCGAGCGCGGCGACTACGGCTTGCTCCAGGCCACCCCGGAACTGCACCGTCGAGACGTTCACCGTCACCCGGACCGCCGTTGGCCAACCCGCCGCCTCTCGGCACGCCTCGGCCAACGCCCAGGCGCCGAGCGGTACGATCAGCCCATTTTCCTCAGCGACCGGGATGAAGTCTGCGGGTGAGATCAGCCCGCGCACGGGATGGCGCCAGCGCATCAGCGCCTCGAACGCCACCACCGTCCCCGTCGTTAGGTCGGTGATCGGCTGGTAGACGAGGAAGAAATCTCCGCGCCGGATCGCCTCTCTCATGTCCAGCGCCAGCGCGCTGCGCGTCGTCATTCGAGCGTGGGACTCGGCATCGCATAGACGGTAGGTGTTCCGGCCCGCGGCCTTCGCCGCGTACAGGGCGGTATCAGCACGCTTAAACACCTCCTCGGCGCCGTCGCCCTGAGCGGCGATCAGGGCGGCGCCGATGCTGACACCGATATTCACGACCGCGTCATCAAGGCGGATCGGCTCGTCTAGAGCCGCGATGACTTGCTCGCAGATGCGGTTGAGGGTTCCGTCTGCGTCTAGGTCGGTCACGACCACCGCAAACTCGTCGCCGCCGAGCCGCGCAATGATGTCCTGTGGGCGCAGGACAGAGCGGATGCGCTCGGCCGCCGCGCATAACAGTCGATCCCCGGCGAGGTGGCCGAAGCTGTCGTTGACGACCTTGAAGTGATCGAGGTCGCAGACGAGTAGCGCGTGGCGGCTCGACCCGTCGACCGCGGCGTTGAGCGCGGCATCGAGGTGCCGCCGGAGCAAGTGACGGTTGGGTAGGTCGGTCAGCGCGTCGTGCTCAGCCATATGGGCGATGCGCGCCCCGGCCTCCTTGCGCTGCGAGATGTCGATCAGTGTGCCGACCAGCCGCAGGGCCTGGCCATCCGGCGTGCGGCTGGCTACACGGGCGCGGGCGAGCACCCAGAAGGCACTGCCATCCGAGCGACACACGCGGTACTCGCATTCGAGTAGGGGCGTCAGCCCTTTTAGATGATCGCGTGTGACGCCTGTGACGTATTCACGGTCGTCCGGGTGAATTGCAGCGCTCCAGGCGGACGTGCTGGGCTGCGCCAAATCTCCGACGAGGCCGAGTTTGTCCCGCCAGCGCTCCGTCACCCAGAGCGCGCCCGTCGTGAGATCCCAGTCGAACAGGCAGTCCTCTCCGCTGTCGAGAGCTAACGCGAGACGCTCCTGGCTAACGCGCAGGTCGGCCTCACTCGCGCGTAGCGCCTCCTCTGCCTCGCACCGGCTGGTCACGTCGCGCAGCACCACGACGTAGCCATCTGTCTCGCCCGCTTTGGGGTCATAGTGGGGTCTGTTGTAGGACGCCTCCAGCCACACCCAACCACCGTCGCGGTGTCGGTGCCGCCACGTGAGCAGCGCTTGCCGGACTTCTCCCGAGAGCAGTTGTTGGAAGACCTCGGCGTGAAGCGTCAGGTCGTCGGGGTGGATGAAATCGAGCCCGCTTGTGCCGACCAGATCCTCAGGCGCGTAGCCGAGGATCTTCGATGCTGCGGGCGAGACGTAGCGGCGGATCGCATCGGTATCATACAGGATGATGATGTCGTTGGTGTTCTCGGCGATCAGCCGGTAGCGGTGCTCGCTCACTTGCAGGGCGCGCTGGGCCTCACGCCGGGCAGTCACGTCCGCGTACACGCGCACGCGACCGCCGGTCTCCAGCGGCAGACTGCGGGTCTGAAGCACAACACCGTTGGGACGCTCGCGCTCATACTCGTAGATCTGCATTCTGGGCTCGCCGCTCTCCAAGCGGTCTCGCAAGCGCGGAAACAGGTGCGCGAACTCGCCCCGCGCCACCTGCTGCGCCCGCACGTCGGCGAACGGCGTGCCGTCCGCGAGCGCGTCTCCCGCGACACCAATCATGGCCGCGACATTCCGGCTGCTCATCCGGACGCGGTCGTCCGCGTCGGTGATGATGAAACCCTCGTCCATCGCCTCCACAGCGACACGCAGCAGCATATCATCCCGCTCGGCCTGCGAAGCTTGCCCCGAGCACATCATCGTCTGCGTCATGGTTAGAGCGTGCTCGTCGTCAAAGTTCGCGTTCAGGGTCTCGATGTCTGGTCAGCGCTGATGCGATGCCGCGTCGCCAGCTTCTGGGGCCGAGGCACGGTCAGAGCCTGATCTGCTCGTTGAAGGTGATGGCAGCCAAGGGCTCGCAGAATTCGACGGCGATACCTCCATCGAGGTGACGCACGATCGTGGCATAGTGAACCCCGACCTTGATCCGGGTGCCGACGAACGGCACGATGGAGGAGTTCAGGGAAATAGCGGCGCCAGTCCGTGACAGATTTAGGATCTCGCCCCGCAGGACGGTTTCCTGAGCAAACCTGATTTCGACCGAACGGTGTATGGGTACGATACGCGGCGCGGTGCGCAGTTCCACCGTTTGCATGCTACGGCGGGCGTGCCATTCGAGGCGGGCTGCGACCGGGCCGCGCCGGAACTCGGGCAGGTACAGATCGAGCGTGAAGCCCTCCGCGGTGATCTGGTTCACGCGACCCGGCAGGATGCCGATATTGTTGAGGAAGCAGACGACCGCCTCACCCACATCGACCTCGGCGTTGGCGATAAGGTTGGCCCACTTCAACGTAATTTCGGTCGCACGGCAGGCGACCTCGTGCCCCGATGCGACCATGACGCGTCCGCCCACGACGTAGACCGGCTTTGTATTGTTTGATACAGTCGGAGCAACAAATTTAGGCTCTACTACGTCAGCCCCAGCCACAACCCGCCCCTAAGAGTCGTTACGAAATTTTGGTAGCTTTTGATGTCGTTCACAGTGATAGGATTACTTGATAATGCATGTTATTTTCCCGATTACAACCGAAAATTGCTTCTAATATGCCCATAAGTGCGACAAAAAGCATATTGGTTTTGTATCGCATCGCAGTCAAAATTTGCAGATGACTAACTTTATTTTAAGCAATGAGCGTGACGTGGCGCATGAGCGATTTCGAATGCCATGGACCAAGCTTCCGCCGCAGGAGCGCTCGTTGATGACGACGCCGACTGTTAAGGGACTGCGTGCTGTTATCGGGAAGAAAAACGACTTACGAAACGACTCGAGCGCCCTGGCTGCAAGCGGCTCGACAGGCCGTGCGCTCGGCGTACTGGGGTTCAAGACAGTGGCTGATGATCGCTGACGCCATCTCCCTGACCGCTGGCCCAGGTTGAGTACACGCTCCACAATTGACGCAGACGTTACCCACGTTCGCTTGGTGGCCCGCTTCACCGGCTCAGCCGCCCATAAGCGGACAGGCAGCTTCCCACCCATCTGAGACGCTCAGGCAGGCGGCCTGCGGCGGCTGATGCTGGCCGAAAGTGGAAGGGCGGCTTCGAAGAGG
>NZ_JALNUL010000092.1:0-8908 GCF_026540775.1 Methylobacterium sp. GC_Met_3 | reverse complement strand
TCTGCGCCTCGGCGCTGGCGAGATCGTCGGCGGGCGGCAGGGTCGGGCCGGTCAGGCGCCGCAGCAACGGATTGCCGCTGGCCCGCACCCAGCGTGAGAGCGGCCCGCGGGGGTACAGAGCTTTCAGCCGCGTCACAGCACCGATCCCGCCGCGTGCGTCGGCTCAGGTTCGGGATCCCTGTGCGCGATTGCAGCGACCCACTCCGAACGGAGGCCGGGTCCGTTGTCCACAGCGCCCGCCCACGCGTAGAACGCCGGCTCGGCGCAGGGGCGTATGCCGCATTCGTCGAGACTGAGAGCTCGGGTGAGCATGAGGTGGCGCAGGCTGGGTCGAAGGGGGGCGTCGGCGGGCCACCGCCCTATCGGAACGCGCGTGTGGGGTAAACCATTCCGGACGACTGACGCCCGTCAGCGAAGCGCCGCGCTCGAAAGCAGCCGCTTGCTGCGCAGGAGCACGGTACCGGTTCGATGATCAGATCAGGTCCGCGCGCCACGTCACGTTGTCCCGCACGATGCGCGCCGGGTTGCCGGCGGCCACGCAATGGGCAGGCACCGTCCCGGTGACGACCGCATGTGCGCCGATAATCGCGTTGTCGCCGATCACCGAACCCTTGAGGAGGGAGGCCTGATTGGCGATCCAGACATGATTGCCGACGCGGACCGGCTTGGCCGCGTTCAGCCGAGCGCCGGTTTCCAGACTGATGATCGAGTGGAAGTCGCTCGTCGTCATCCAGACGCCCGATGCGATGGAGCAGTCCGTGCCGATCTCGATGGCCTTGGCCTCGATCAGGTTGAGGTGGACCAAGCCGGTGAAACCCGTCCTGTCGCCGATGCGGAGCACCGAACTCGGACCGACATAGATGTTGGCCATCGCGAGCCGCACATCCTCACCCACATCGAACCGGCAATTCGACTCGATGACGATATGCATGTCCTTATCCGACACGCACCCGCGCCCTATCCGAACGTAATTATTGTCACCGTTAATGTAGATCTTTCCCGCATGATTTTGCTGATCGCGGGCGTCAATATCGACAACATTATTTTCTCCCGCATCAAATATATTTAATTGCATTCTGTGCTCTGCGGCGTCCGTTGCATGCCTGGCGGCTCCTGCGGCCGGCGGAGCCGCTGCGCGCCGAGCCCGTGACTGGGCGTCCGTGGTCTCTCATGGCAGCTGCGGCATCTACATGGCCGGATTGACGGGTGCGGAGGGGGCGCATGGCCTGGAATTCGGCCGACAACTGCCGCGATATTTTTAGGACATAGCACGCGGGCCTTACAACCGAACCGCCGTTCCGCAAGCCTCTCTTTATTCGCGGCGAGCCTCCGCCTGCGCCCTGTTGACGTCGGGAAGGGCCTGTGACGTATGGCCTGCATTGAGAGCGACATCAGATCATGAGGCTGTCCGGTGACCGAGGACAACACGCTGACGAAAGCGCTGGCCGACGTCCGGGCGCGCCGGGCCGCCCTTCAGAACGACTATGACCGGCTTGCTGCGGAATTGACGAAGCTCCGCACGGCCGAAGCCGCGCTGACCTCGATCGTGGAGGGCGTCCCGCTGGAGGATATCGCCGTCCTTCCAGCTTCGGAGGGTTCGCGGCCGGCCGCGGGTGAGCGCGGCGCGTCCCAACAGGGCGGCCGACGCGGCGCCCGCGGTCCGCGGGCGAACTCGGCCAAGGGTCGCCTCAAAGCCCTCCTCGGCACGGCGGGGCCGCAGGGCCTGTCGCATGCCGAGATTGCCGAGCGGCTGTCCGATGTCGCGCCGAACACGCTCAACACCTACTTGAGCATGATGGTGACGGGCGGCGAGGCGGTCCGGAAGGGCGATTTCTTCTCGGCCGCTGCGGATCGGGATCCCGTGGCCGATCCGGTCGAGGAGGACACCGGCGACGAGGATACCGGCGACGAGGCCGATCACACGGCCGCTGCGGAGTGACGAGGATCGGCCGTCTCTGAGGCGCGCAGCGTTGAGGCCGCGTTCCGAAGAGTGGGAACCGGTTGTCGGGAAACGACGATGTCCGGCCGAAGGGCGGTCGGTATCGGTCCGGTTCTGGTTTCCAAAAACGACTCTTTGAGGTCGCGTTTGTCGTGCCGGCGGTCCAACCTCGCAACCGGTTCGCGAGCCTGTTACCCTAGTGTCGCCGCCGTGTTTGAGCGGCTTCACCAGAGGCGATCCGCTATGCGGTCGATATTGCGGTCGACGATCCTGCTCTGCGCCGTGCTGTTGCCGACCCAGACCTGGGCGGCCTGCCGGTGCGCCTGCGTCAAGGGCGTGATGCGGCCGATCTGCCAGCAGACCGACTTGGTCGAGCCGATCTGCCAGGGCCTGTGCGAGGATTCCATCCGCCCCAGCAGGCTCGTGGTGCCGTTCGGCGGCGGCCTGCAGGCGAACAATCCGGTCCAGCCCTTTGATCCCGCGCCCGGCGGTCTCATCCAGCAGGATCCCAATCTCAATACCGACACGCGCGGCAATCCGCTCGGCACCGCCGGCGTCCAGGGCGGCAACGACGCCCTGTCGAGTTCCGTGGGTGCGGCGGGGGCGGCGACGGCGCGGTGACGCTGGTTTCCGGTCAGGTCGGCGACGACATCCGCCGGATGATCGGCAGCATCAGGGCACTCGGAGCCGCGGCCGGGACCGGGAAGATCGTCGCGGTCTGATCCGTACGCACCCGCGGCAGGCGTTCGATCACGGTCGTCAGGTTCGGGATCGTCCGCGCCATCGTCGCCGCGAGCGTCTCGCCGGCCGTCTTCGCCATCACGTATTCCAAGGTGTCGCGCGGCGCGTCGTCGATGGCGGTGGTCGAGGGATAGAAGGCCGCCACCGCGCGCCCGTGCCCAAGGCAGAACTGGCTCAGCTCGTAGAAGGCGTAATTGTAGATCCGCATCATCTCCTCGAGGCAGGCCGGCTCGAACGGGGCGCGCTTCTGGCGGAAGATGCGGGGTGTCGCGAAATGGTAGAGCTGAGACGGCTCGATCTCCAGAGACCCGAACTGCGCGGCGACCGGCCGCGCGGCGTCGTACCGGAGAACCTGGCAGCGCCCGCCGCCGTCCCGGATCTCCCGGGCCACCGCCTCCGCTTCATCCGCGCCGGATGCGTACGTGATGCAGACGGCGCCGCCCCCCGCGGCGATCAGCTTGGCCGTCGTTGCGCCGAGGCCCCGCGAACCGCCGACGACGAGGGCGGACACATCGGAGAACACGCCCGGTTGCACGAGCGCCGCGAGGTCGCGTAGCGTTTCCTGTTCGACCGGGCGCGGGCGGACGAAGCCCTCGACCCGGGCCGCGAGGCCAGGGCCGTCGGTCTCGAGCGTCACCGATTGGAGCATCGGCTGGAATCGCTTGACCGCATAGGCGAGGCTCGATCCATCTGCCTGGCCTGTCAGTGTCGCGTCGATCTTCGAGAGGATCGAGTGCAGCCCCGGCACGAACATGCCGACCAGGGTGGAAAGGCTGCCCAAAGCCGCAACCCGGTCCGGCCCGATAGCGCGGGCGAGACGCGGCACCAGGGCAACGATCGCCCCCGGATCGTGCAGCGCGAACGCCCCGGTCAGAGCGGCGATCGCCGCCGGATCGACGACGACCGGCTCGGCCGGGATCGTGGCCTGCGCGGCCTCGACTGGCTTGGCCGGCGGTCGCTCCGCGGCGAACGCGGCCTGGATCGTCAGCGTGCGGACGCCATCCACCGACAGGGATAGGCGCATCTGCTGCGCCCCCGCCTCATGGATCGTCACCGCGGTGCGGTCGCCAACCAGCACGAAGCGCTCGAACCGCATCTGCAGCGTCGCGAGCCGTTCGAGCGAGTGCAGGGCCGCGCAAGCCTCGAGGGCCCAGAGCGCCGCGTGGACCCCGTGGACGACTCGTTCGCCCGCGAGCGTTCGCCGGGCCACCCGCGCATCCATGTGCATCGGGTTCACGTCGCCGGTGGCGCGGGCGAACGCGATCTGGTGCGCCTCGGTCCAGACGCGCACCATCGCGGGACCGGTGTCCGGGGTGGCGTGGTCCATCGGCGAAGCTCCTCGTCGAGCGCCCTGCCTTGGGTGGTCGTAACCGGATCCCCGGCCCAGTCAGGCGCCATGCTGCCCGGCCCCTTGCTTTATGGCAGGGGATCTCGCAAGAGGACGGCGCTTACACGCATAGGAAGGGGCCGGTCGTTCGCCGGAGGGCAGGTATCCCCGGGATACCTCACGGACCGGTATCGAGGATGACCACGGCTCGCGCCCTCTCGATCGGCTTCGTCGGAAACGTCGTCACCAATCCGTTCGGGAAGGTGGCGGCTCGCCTCGCCGATCTCGCGACGGTTACGTGCGAGCACTTCCCGATCGGACAGATCGAGCAGGTCCTGACGGGACCTGCCTCCGTCGACGTCCTCGTCGTGCATCTCGATCATCGCTGGTTCTTCGATGTTGCCCCCGACGAGGCGTCCGTCGCCCGTGCGCGCGGGCTCGCCGAACTGGTCGCGGCCCGGCTGGCGCGGGCGCCCGGCACCCTCATCCTCAACACCGTGCCGTTCGTGCCGATCTCGTCGGTGGAGAGCGACCTCCACGATCAGCTGGAGGCCCTGGCCCGGCTCAACGCGGTGCTGTTCGATCTCGCCCGGTCGCAGGAGCGGGTCAGCGTCATCGACGCGGCCGGCACCCTCGCGATCCTCGGCTTCGCCACCGCCCTGCGCGAGCGCAACCGGTACATGTACCAGATGCCCTACGCCCCGGCCGCCGTGGACGCGCTGGTCGAGCGCTACGCCGACGCGGTCGCGGCTCGGCTGCGGGCGCGCCGCAAGGTGGTGGTGGTCGATGCCGACAACACCCTCTGGGGCGGTGTCGTCGGCGAGGACGGGGTGGAGAACCTAGAGGTCGACAGCGACTATCCGGGGATCGTCCACACGCAGCTCCAGCGCCAGCTGCTGCGCCTGAAGGGCCTCGGCATCCTGCTCTGCGCCGTGACCAAGAACAACGAGGAAGATTTTCAGGCCGTCTTCGCGCAGCGCGCGATGCCGCTCCGCCTCGAAGATTTCGTGGCCTACCGCAGCAACTGGTCCGAGAAGAGCGAGAACATCCGCGACCTCGCCGCGGCCCTGAACCTCGGCCTCGACAGCTTCATCTTCCTCGACGACAACCCCTTCGAGATCGAGGAGGTCCGCGCCCGGCTCCCCGGGGTCGAGTGCCACCTGTTCGACCGGACGCGGCCCGAGCTGGCCATGGCGCTGCTCGACGGCATCGCCTCCCTGCGGGCCCGGAACGTGACCGCGGAGGATTTGGCCAAGACCGAGCAGTACCGGGGTGAGGCGCAGCGGCAGGAGCTGCAGCGCTCGGCCGCCTCGATGGACGAATACCTCGCCTCCCTGGAGATCCGCGTTCACATCGCCCGCAACAATCCGGGCGCCCTGCGGCGGGTCACGCAGCTGATCAACAAGACCAACCAGTTCAACCTCACCACCCGGCGCTACACGGAGGACGAGGTCGCCACCGCCATGCAGGAGGGCGGCGTCTACGCGGCCCGGGTGGTCGACCGCTTCGGCGACATGGGCATCGTCGGCGTCGCCATCGTCCGGAATGGTGCGCTCGAGACCTTCCTGATGAGCTGCCGGGCGCTGGGACGCCGCATTGAGAGCCAAGTTCTGCGCTACGTGTGCCAGCAGGAGGCCGATCCGGAGCTGCGGGCCCAGTATCGCCCGAGCGCGAAGAACCGGATGGTCGAAACCTTCCTGGACGAGAACGGGTTCGCGCTCATCGGCTCTGGCCCCGAGGGCAAGGACTATCGCAAGGACTATCGACTCTCCCGAGGACCGGATGACACCGCCTACATCGACATCGTTGCGGAGTGAGGGCGCAGCCGCCGCGGCCCGCACCACGCTAGACCGCCTGATCGAGACCTGGGGCCGCCCGGAGCTGAGCGCGCTCGGCCCCGAGGACGACCTGTTCGACAAGATCGATTCCTTCGCGGTGGTGGAACTGCTGCTCGAGACCGAGTCCGAGGTCGAGAGGACCGTGGGCCGCTACGTGCCGCTCGCCGACGAGAGCATCCTCGACAGCACCCGCTCGCCGCTGCGGCGGCTGCAGAGCTGGTTCGACTACGTGGCGGACGCGGTCGCCCGTGGCTGAGCTGCACTTCCGGAATGCCGGCCTCGCCGGCCTCGTCACCACGGTCGGCGGCCGGCCCCTCGCCTTCGACGCGGAGGCGGCCGGTCTCGGCATGGCGCCGGAGGAGGCCGAGCGGCTCAAGCGCGCGATGGGCTTCACCACGCGCCACGTGGTCGTGCGGGACGACACGACGACGGCCGATCTCTGCCTGCACTCCGCCCAAAACCTCCTCGCCGGCCTCGACCTGCGGCCGGAGGATCTCGACGGGCTGATCCTGGTCACGCAGACGCCCGATTATAGCTCGCCCTCGACCGCGATCAGCCTGCAGCACCGGCTCGGGATGCGCACCGACACGCTGTGCTTCGACATGCGGCTCGGGTGCAGCGGCTTCGTGTACGGGCTCTCGGTGGCCTACAGCCTCGTGGAATCGGGCCTGAACCGGATCCTGCTCTGCGTCGGCGACGTGGCGAGCCGGATGGTCGCCAAGGACGATCGCTCCATCACGCCGATCATGGGCGATGCGGGTGCGGCCATCTTGATCGAGCGGCGGGAGACGGAGAGCGTCTTCCAGCTCCACAGCGACGGATCGGGTGAGAAGGCCCTGTTCATCCCGCATAGCGGGCTGCGCACGGATGCCGAGGATCGGGACAAGCCCGCCACCATGCACATGGACGGCGCGCAGGTGTTCAACTTCTCGCTCAAGCGCGTGCCGGGGCTGATCACCGACATCCTGGCGGCCGCGGGGCTGAAGGCGGAGGATCCGGACTTCTACGTCCTGCACCAGCCGAACAAGTACATCCTGAAGAACCTGCAGCGGCGCCTGAGCCTCGATGACGGCAAGCTTCCCTCGGGCACGCAATCCGTCTACGGGAACCAGAACTCCGCCTCGATCCCCGGCACCATCTCGGGGTTCTTGGCGGAGGATTTCGCGCACCGGCCCCTGCGTGCGGTGCTGGCGGGATTCGGCGTGGGTCTGAGCTGGGGCGCCTGCGCGCTCACCACCGACCGGATCTACGCCCCGCCCGTCCTGAAGTTCGAGGAGATCGCGTGATGACCGAGGCTGGGTTCCTGGATGAGCTCGGCGCGATCCTGGATCAGCCGGGGCCGCTCGCGCGCGGTCAGACGCTCGGCGAGATCGAGACCTTCGATTCCCTCGGCATCCTCAACATCATGGCGTTGTTCGATACGCTGGGTCTCGAGGTCGAGCCGGCACGGATCGCGGAAGCGTCGACCACCGACGACCTTCTGGCCATGGCCAGCACGAAACTGGCCGCCTGAGGCCGGGCGATGGCGGAACCTGCGGGACACATCCTCGTCGTCGGAGCCAGCAGCGGCATCGGGCGGGCCGTCGCGGAGCATTTCGCCGGACGGGGCCTGGTCACCGCCCTCGCCCGCCGGGCGGACAAGCTGGCGGATCTCGCCGATGCGGGCATTGCGACGGTCGCGGCGGACGTGACCGACCTGGCGGCGATCGGCGGCGTTCTGCAGGCCGCGGTCGCCGAGCGCGGATTGCTGACGGGCCTCGTGTACTGCGCGGGCGTGCAGGTCATCAAACCCCTGCGCAGCCTCGGCGTGGACGAGGTCGAGCGTCTCTACACCACGAACCTCGTTGCCCCGACCCTGTTCGCCGCCGCGTTCGGCAGCGCCCGGATCTCGACGCGGGATGCGGTGTTCTGCGCGATATCGTCGGTTGCCGCCCAGCGCCCGGAGCCGGCGATCGTTCCCTACGCGGCCTCGAAGGCGGGTCTCGACGCGCTGATCCGCGGTCTCGCCCGGGAACTCGCGCCGCGCCGCGCGGTCGGCGTCGCGCCGGGCTGGCTCGACACCGAGATGACCCAGGCCCATGCGCGCCTCTACGGCGACGACTTCAAGGCCGCGCTGGAGAAGCGGAGCCCGGTGGGGGCGGCGACAGTAGACTCGGTGGTTGATGCCATCACGTTCCTCATGTCGCCGCAGGCGCGGCACGTGACCGGTGAGATCTTGCGGGTCGATGGCGGGGCGACGCTGTGATGGATGGCTGCCGGTGACGTCCGAGACCAAGCGCCTGGCCCTGATCGGCGGCGGCGGCTTCTCCAAGGAGATTGCCGAGGTCGCGCAACTCTGCGGCTACACCGTTGAGGCGACCTATTCGAGCCAGCCGAGCGCGCAGGTCGGAACTTATCGGGGCTACCTCGACGCATTGCTGGCCGACCGCGCGGAGTTTGCGGGTGTCGCCCTGGCCGTCGGCGGGGTGAGCCGGGCTGCGATCCAGGCGCGTGCCGAGATCATCGCGTGGCTCGACCGGCACGCCCTGCCCTGCCCGCCTCTCGTGTCGCCGCACGCGATCGTCAGCCAGGGCGTGGTTCTGGGTGCCGGTGCGTTCGTGGCGCATGGCGTGATTGTCAACGTCGATGCGCGGCTGGGGCGATTCTCCGTCGTGAATACCGGCGCGATCATCGGGCACGACGCGGAGATCGGCGATAATACGACGATCTCGCCGGCGGCTTTCATCGGCGGACGCTGCACGGTCGGCGCGGACGGTCTGGTCGGGCCGCTCGCGAAGGTGTTGCAGGGCCTCAAGGTCGGCACGCGCGCGATGATCGGCATGGGCTGCACCGTGCTGCGCGCTGTGCCCGACGACGCGGCGGTTTGGCCGAAGCCCGACAGTCCAATCGCTGCGGATCGCGATTGAACTGATCCGCGTCCAGACGAGCTTGCGTATCAGCTCGCCGACCGAAGGGCATGCCTGCTCAGAGCTTCTGCGCCGTGTTGTGGGGCACTGCCGCTCGCACTTCGAGCTGGCTTGCCCGGTCATCGCTTCACCAACAAACCCGCTCGGTCGGTTATAC
>NZ_JALNUL010000091.1:0-8948 GCF_026540775.1 Methylobacterium sp. GC_Met_3 | reverse complement strand
CCGAGTCCGGCAAGGCCGAGCCGGCGAGCAACGTGGTGAGCGTGCGCCGCCTCCCGCGCTGAGGCGGGCGGCTTTCACGGAGTGGAGCGCGACAGGCCCCCGCTCCCGTGCGGGAGAGGGGACCCGCGCCTCATCCTGAGCAGCCTTCAGAATGAAGCGCGGTCGCTGAGACCGCTCCTACCCCAGCGCCTGTTCCACCGCCTTGCCGCACGCCTGCGTATCCGCATTTCCACCGAGGTCGCGGGTGCGCAGCGTCCGCTCGGACAGCACCCGCTCGATCCCGCCGACGATCTCGGCCGCAGCCTCGTGCTCGCCGAGATGCTCCAGCATCATCGCCCCGGACCAGATCTGACCGATCGGGTTGGCGATCCCCTGGCCGGCAATGTCGGGCGCCGAGCCGTGGACCGGCTCGAACACGGACGGGTGCACCCGCTCGGGGTTGATGTTGCCCGACGGCGCGATGCCGATCGTGCCCGTGCAGGCGGGCCCGAGATCCGACAGGATGTCGCCGAACAGGTTGGAGGCCACCACCACGTCGAACCGGTCCGGGTTCAGCACGAAATGCGCGGTCAGGATGTCGATGTGGTACTGGTCCCACCGCACGTCCGGATAGGCTTCGGCCACCGCCTTCACCCGCTCGTCCCAGTACGGCATGGTGATCGAGATGCCGTTCGACTTCGTGGCCGAGGTCAGGTGCTTCTTCGGGCGCTTCTGGGCGAGCTCGAAGGCGAATTTCAGGATCCGATCGGTCCCGTGCCGGGTCATGATCGTCTCCTGCAGGGCGAATTCCCGCTCGGTGCCGGCGAACATCCGACCGCCCGCGTTCGAGTACTCGCCCTCCGTGTTCTCCCGGACCACCCAGAAGTCGATGTCGCCGGGCTTGCGGTCGGCGAGCGGACACTTCACCCCAGGCATCAGCCGCACCGGGCGCAGGTTCGCGTACTGGTCGAATTCCCGCCGGAACAGGATCAGCGAGCCCCAGAGCGAGATGTGATCGGGCACCCGCTCGGGCATGCCGACGGCGCCGAAATAGATCGCGTCGTGCGTCTCGATCTGCGCCTTCCAATCCTCCGGCATCATCCGGCCGTGCTGCTCGTAATAGTCGCAGCTGGCGAAATCGAACCAGTCGAGCTGGAGCGAGAAGCCGTGCCGCTTGGCCGCCTGCTCCAGCACGCGCACGCCTTCCGGCACCACCTCCTTGCCGATGCCGTCGCCGGGGATCACCGCGATGCGGTAGCGACGCTGCGGGCTGGTCTCTGGACCGGGCATGAATCCTCCACGCGTTCTGGGAGAGCGGGCCCTCGCGGTGCCCGGATCGTCGGCGTCAGGTGATTGGTCCGCGCCGGTATCGGGTCAACACCCGGGCCTGACAATCAGTCGATTTCCCCCGCCATGGCCCGGCGCTGACGGTCGAGTTCCTCACTGTAGCGCTTCAGCGTGTGGCTCTCGGTGAGCAGGCCCAGGACCTTCCGGGTCTCGGGCCCGTCGACCACCGCCAGCGCCTCGCTCTCGGTGCGGTCGAAGGCGGCGGCGGCGTCCTTGGCGTTCAGGCCCGGCGTGAGGAAAGCGTCGGTGTGCAGCAGCAGGTCGGCCAGCACGGGCTGCGCCGCCGCGCCGGCTTCCAGCGCGGCGGCGTGCGCCTCGGGGACGTTCACGATCCCGGCATAGCGCCCCTGCCCGTCCACTGCGATCACCCGGGAGGGCGAGCCGAGGGGGTGGGCGCGCAGGAAGGTGGCCAACGGCGTATCGGCCGCCACGACGCGCGTGTCCCGGCGCATCAGCCGGCCGACCGTGAGCGAGCGGATCCAGCCGATATCGTGCGGGCTGCGGATGCTCTCGCCGCGCAGATGGAAGCGCCACGTCGCGAAGGAGTAGCCGAAGGTCTTGCGCACGGTCAGCGAGGACGCGATCACCGCGGCGAGCACCAGCCCGGTGATCGGCAGGCTGCTGGTGATCTCGAGCGTCAGGAACGTCATGGTCAGCGGGCCGCCGATCACCGCCACGGCCAGCGCGCTCATGCCGATCACCGCGTAGGCGAGCGGCGTGAGGCCGAAGTCCGCCAGCGCCGGCACCAGCAGCGGCGCCCCGGCGGCGAACAGCTTGCCCGCGATGGCGCCGAGGAACAGCGAGGCGAAGAACAGGCCGCCCCGAAAGCCGGAACCGATCGAGATCGCCGAGGCCATCGCCTTGGCGGCGAACAGGCCGGCCAACGCCGCGATGCCGTGTCCCTGGCTCTCGGCGGCGAAATGCAGGTGCAGGGCGCCGTGGCCGCCCGAAAGCACCTGCGGCGTCGCCACCAGCGCCAGCGCCCCGACGCACAGGCCGCCGAGGGCCGGGGCGGCCACCCGCGGGACCCCCGAGGCCTGGACCAGCCGCTCCACCAGGGTGACCCCGCGCATGATCAGGATGCCGAGGCCCGCGCAGACCAGCCCCAGGGCGAGGCTCGGCAGGATCTCCATGCTGGTGACGTGCGAGGTGGTGATCGCCTGCACGTCGCCGAAATCGACCAGCGGCTGCGTCGCGATCAGCTGCTGCGCGATCAGGTTGCCGCAGAGCGCCGCCACCACCACCGGCGTCAGAGTCGCGATCGAATAGGTGCCGATGATCAGCTCGAAGGCGTAGAAGGCGCCGGCCAGCGGCGCGCCGAACCCGGCCGCAATCGCCCCGGCGGCGCCGCAGCCGACTAGGGTCCGCAGGTCGCTCCGGCGCACCTCGAAGGCGATCCCGAGCCGTGAGGCGAGGCCGGAGGCGAGCTGCGTATAGCCGGCCTCCAGCCCGACCGAGGCGCCGCTCCCGTTCGAGACGACATTCTGGAGGGCGAGATAGAGGCTGTCTCGGAGCGACATCCGCCCGCCATGCAGGGCGTTGGCCTCGATCGGGTCGATGGCGGGGCGCTTGCGCGGGCCGCGGATGTAGCCCGCTGCGACGATCACCAGCCCGAGCAGCGCGCCGCCGAGACACGGCCCGACCAGCAGGAGCACCGGCGACACGGCATCGGCCGCGCTGAGCCGCATCCCTGGCGGCAGGAGGAACAGCAGCTCGCGCAGGCTCTGCGTCGCCCAGTTCATGGCGGAGACCGCGACTCCGGCCACGCAGCCCACCAGGGTCGCGAGCGCGACGAGGCCGCCCTCGCTGCGACGGACGAGGCTGCGCAGCTGCCCCGGCGCCTGGACGATCCCGGCGCCGGTCCAGCGGCGCCGGGCGCGCTCGCGCGGTCCGGCCGCTTTCCGGGCCGGTGCGTCGATCGGCCGGTCGGCCGCCTTGCGGTCGCCGCCCGTGCTTCCATCCTTGGCTGGCGCTGGCTGTCGTGCGCTCACGGTTCGTCCGCTCACCCCGATCCGCCCCGGCCGCCGCACCGCGGGTTCGACCCGATGGGTTCACTATAGCGCCCCCCGTGCCGAAGTGGACGCCGGTTCGGCCCTGGCGCGGGCGCCCGGAGCCCGATGCGGCCGGCCGCGGCAGGTTGCGTCCGTGTCGATCCCGCAAAGGCCGCGCGCCTCGCTTGAAAACTGCCGCGGCCCACGATACACCCCCCGCCAGTGCCGCCGTAGCTCAGTTGGTTAGAGCACCAGATTGTGGATCTGGGGGTCCCCCGTTCGAGCCGGGGCGGTGGTACCAAGGACTTAGCTGGTTTCAGACAGCTCGAAAATGGACCAGGGGTAACGCTGAGGGTAACAGCGACCCCTGGTTTTCTTTTGCCCGCACCGGATGCGCGAGCGGCGTTCGTGAGAAGCGGACATCAACCGGAAAAGTCCGACGCCTTTAATGAGGCGGTCAGTGCCGCAGCTGACCTCCACGCCTGCCCTAGGCGTCATGGCAATGAACTGTCGGGGCGGGCGTGGGTGCCTTGGCCAACTTGGCCCTCGATCGCGGCTTAAGCTGTGGTCACCGAAGTACGTCGCATTTGACCCATCTCACGCATACGATCTTCGGCTGCGTCGGGCATGCTGGTCACGAAACCAAGCTATCGAGAACACCACCATGTTGGAGCGGCGCCACGCGGAACGCGCTCTCGTCAGCGCCGCAGGCGTTGTCATCGTCGACGAGCACACCACGGTTCCGTGTGTAGTCTACGACTTGTCGGACACGGGCGTCCGGCTGACCATGCTGACGACCGCGGGAGTACCTGACAGCTTCCTGCTGCACGCGTCCTGCTTCGGCTCGGGCGTGTGTGAGGTGGCTTGGCGAACCGACGAGACGATCGGGGCTCGTCTAACCCGGCTGGATCAGTGGTAGGCCGCGCAAGAAGGCGGATCATCTGAACGGTTATGATAGGGCTGATCGGGCGCATAGCTGAGCCTCGTCGCCGAAGCCCGTGAAGGCCGGCGGCAGCACCGTGCCGGTCACCGCCAAGATGGCTCGCGCCGCCAAGGCGATCTTGTCCTCGTTCTCCCATGGCATGCCAGCCAGCGCGCCCTCAACCTGGAAGGCCAGCGCAAGGCCGACGACACCAAGGCCTTGCAGCGTGCTGGGAGCCGGCAGGGCCAGCACCTCGGCGATCAGTGCCCACATGCCGTTGTCGACGGCGAGGGCGGCCTTGTAGCTGGGGCTATCCGGGTGCTCGTCCTCGAACACAGGGCGGACGGCCATGGCGGCGGCATGCGCGGCAATCAGGCGATCCCGGAGCGAGATGTGCGGATCAGAGGGCTTGCGGCTCGTCCCGGCGTCGAGGCGGTCACGCAGACCTGCGGCTCGCATCGTCAACGTGGCCCGCGTGACAGGGCCGCCGGCGGCGACGATAGTGGGGCCGGTGGCGGGTAATAAGGGCGTGCGTGTGCTATGGGCGTGGGTAGCCATTGACGTAGCTCCAGTGCGTTGAAGGCTAGGCCTGTCGCGGTGCTCCAACACCTCGGCAGGCCGCTTGCTGCTGCAAGGCACTGTCTGTATAGTGTCTATACACGGTCGGCGTCAAGACATTGTCTACACATGCAGCAGCGAAAAAAGACGGCGCAGGTCAATCTGCGCATCGATCCGGCCTTGAAGGAGGCGGCTGAGTCCGCCGCCAAGGAGGATCAGCGTTCGCTCACCTCGCTTGTCGAGAAGCTTCTCACCGAGCACCTGAAGGCGAAGGGCTATCTGAAGTGAGCGATCCGGAGCCCGATTTTGCCTTCCGCGCACGGTTGCTGCCGATCCTCAGCGAGAAGGATCGCCAGCTCGCAATGGCGGTGGCCGGGGCTCGGCTAGACAACATCGGGCGCAAGTACGGTCGCTTCAGGACCGGCGTGCCGCTGAAGGGGTTAGATGCCGCGCCGGGTCGCACTTGAACCCAAGCGGGCTGAGTCCAGCTTTCTGTCGATCCGATGACACAGGGCACCCGATGTCCAAGCTGCACCCCAGGGCCCGTGGCCACCTCACCTCACTCGGCTCCCGAGGTGTCGATCGGCAAGACAAGGCCGATCAGGCCCACCGAGACCTCGACGATGAGAAGCAGGCGCTGGACGAGCGGACCGCGGAGCTACGTGCCAAGCGGTTGGCGCAGGAGCCGGGCAAGGCCTGATACCCTCGAAGCTGCCGGCGTCATCTTCATCGAGGAGAACGGCGAGGGGTCGGGGGTGAGGCTGAGGAAAGCTGGTGCCGAATGATCGAGTACGATCCTAGGATGTGGCGCTTGCCCAGCACCTATCGGAAGTAATAGAGACGTAGGCGCGTTGATGCCCGAGCTCTAACAGTTGCGACTGATAGCGCGGCACAGCCTGCTTCTCCGATAGCGCTGCAAAGCCGTGAGCCGTCAGCAAGCTGCCGTTCGATACCTGACGCGTCTCTGCGAGGCGCATCATTCTGCCATGGGGAACCTGGCAGGGGTTCTGCCGAAGGAGATGCATGTGCGCGAAATCACGCGCGCTGCGGGTGAGGCATGGCAGAAACAGTGGCGCCCGAACAATGAGAGGACCCCACCAGAGGGTGGATGGGATTGGCCTGATATCTGGACAGATCGAAAACGACACCATACGGAATTGTTTCACGCCGCTGTCTGGTTCGGCGACCGTCTGTGTGGCCTGGCCTTGGGCGTGCCGAACAGAACCGCGGTGGTTCTAGAGGGCGTTGAAGGCGACCCGAACAGCGACAATCCAGCCAAGGGCCTCGTGTTGTTAACGGTCCTCGAAGCCGCCACATGCTACGCACAAATCACCGGTAGGCAGGAAATTTGGTTGAAGGAACCGGCCAACGAACGTCTCGTTAGCCACTACGTCGATGCGTACGGTTTTGAGCTTGTCACCGACAAGGCTCACAAGCCATACTGCCGCAAGCGAGTGTGACCCCCATGAACGCTTTAAGAAAATGGTGGGGCGACTTCTGGTGCTTCGACGAGGCGCCTGCGCCTGCCGCCACACGTCATTCAAGCAGCGATGCAGATGGTGCTGCGCCTCGGGCGCCGACCGGTCTTTTCGCATCGCTCTCCCCTGAGCAGAGAGCCAGGGTGCTGGCTTATCGGGGATCCATCACGAGCGGTGACCCCCGCGCGCACTAGTGTGCGGATGCCAGCTTGAGACATTGCAGCCCCGCTTCGGCGGGGCTTTTTGTTGATCCGTGGAGCAAGTCAGGACAGGCGTGGCTTCGAGGGTAGGAGGGACGGGACACCCTTGCGAGCATCCCGTCCCCCTTGTTCCCTGGAACAACCAGCTACCTTGGTTTCTGACCCTTGGTCTGATCTTGGCCCAGAGCTGAGGCGGCTACCGCCTTGATCTGGGCTTTC
This sequence comes from Methylobacterium sp. GC_Met_3, assembly GCF_026540775.1. Classification (NCBI taxonomy): domain Bacteria; kingdom Pseudomonadati; phylum Pseudomonadota; class Alphaproteobacteria; order Hyphomicrobiales; family Methylobacteriaceae; genus Methylobacterium; species Methylobacterium sp. GC_Met_3. The sequence goes on along the minus strand of NZ_JALNUL010000091.1, from coordinate 2,254 downwards.
GTCGGACTTGGGTTTTTGCCGGACAGGATGTTCGACGCGATTGTGGAGACGCGTGACGACGTCTGTCTGGGCGGAGTGCGCGAGGCCATAGTTCCCACCTCCTCAGCGACCGAAGCGGCGAACCGCCTCATCGTGGCTGGTGGGATGCAGGCGTCCGAACTTAACGTCGGCGATGCGGCCCTGATTGACGTCGTAGGTTGCGGCGATCCGGCTGTACATCTCGCCTGCCATGAGCCGGCGATGCACCGCGACAGCCTCCTCGAATGTGAGGCGGTGGCAGGGCGAGCGGTCAGGTTTCAACATAGCGGGTCCCTCTAAAAGAGGGTCCCAGAGAACTTGACAACCGGCCGCCCACGCGCAGAATGCACGTGCTAACAAGCACCAGCCGCAAGTCCTCCAGGACCCATTGCGGTTGTGACGAAGGCCGGGGGTCGCAGCCCGGCTTTCGTCGTTTTTGAGGCTATAATAACCTCAACGACAATGATTGAGGCGGCTGGGCTTAAGAGTCAAGCCTGGATAGCCCCTAGAGGCGATTGCGCGGCTCCCTGGCGGCCTTTCTGCAGAAATTCCTGCTGGACCCGCTTCTCACGCAAACGGCCGCCAGAGGGCCCCTGAGCCGCAAGTCGGCTTCTTTTGCATCTGATCCGGACCGGTTCGACTGGGCAAAGCGCAACTCTTCTCGATGCCCACCCGGGTAGCTATCTTGCTGGGATGCGCACAGCCCTCGCCACCCTCGCCTTCGTCGTCGCTGCCGGTGGGGCACAGGCAATGATGCCTTCGCTTACCGACCTGCCGCGTGACCGGACCATGCTGACATGTCAGCAATGGGCGACCTCGCAGGACGAGGAGGCCATCTACATGTGGGGCCTGCTGGAGAGCGGGAAGACATCCGAGGACGTGGGGAGGCTGCGGCTCGCTCTGTCGTGTCTCGGGGATCGTCCGCCGGAAATCGTCGGCTTCGGATCAAGCGTCGGCGCCGCCGACCAGTTCTGCAAAACCCGGCCGCGCGTTCCTGTCTGCCGGGATCGGCGCTAGTCGCGGCCAAGTGGTGCCATTTGTCGGCCGTTCACAGTGACAACCTTACCGAATAGGTTGCCCTTGGTGTCGGTTCGGGCACGAGCATCCGGCCCAGCCTTCTCGATCACAGTCGTGACGCTACCGTTCACGTTTGCGCTGCCGACGATCCCTGACAGCTAGAGGTAGTCGACCATAGATATTGGTCGATGCGCTGGTACGGGTAGTTCCCGGCCGCTGAGAACGCCTACCGTACCTTGCACGAGGTGGCCGCCGAGGCGGGAATAACGTCCCTCGCGGAGGGACGCAGGACCGACCGTTCACTGACGCATCCGCGCCAAAGTGGAAGAAGCGTTGAAGATGAAGTGTTTTTAGTTAGTTTCCATCACAAACTTATATTATCGGACGAATTCATTAGTCCGTCTATTTGAGCGAGTCTGCTAGAAGTTCTGATATCGAAATCTGAAATTTGTACGTTTCACTTGATTTATCGCCCATTTTATTTTCTTTTATTTTACTGCAAGCCCGGATAATTATGGAATGTTCACCGGGATTAAAAGCGCATCGGTTTGTAGAATTTCCTTGCGAGGGATCAATATCTTCATTGACGATTTTTCCATTGAACAGAATTGATATATACGCATCTGGATTGTCAGTCTTAGAATTGGCGTCTGCTCTATAGTATAAAGTCAAATTTCCACCCCTTGTGGTGTTAAAGAAATATATATCTTGGAAGCCAGTCGATTTATTGACTTTACCGGAAATTTGTCCTTTCCAGATACCCTTCACACCTTCTTCATATTTGAGAAAATTCTTCAAATTCCTGCCGCCCATGACAACTCTCTTTCGAAAACAGTATAGTACATATTAAAGTAAGTGGACGCAAGGGCTTCAAACCTCAGAAGCGTCGAAACAAGAAGTTTAGGATTTAATATTATAGTTAACAAATATATATCCATTATTTATAGAACAAAGGCTGGCGATAGATCGACAGTGGTTGCATTTTTATAATATTGCTAGTCAAGACGGAGATGCAGTAGCCATAGAAATATTTTAACTGGCAGCTGTTGTGCTGCCGTGCTCTACACCGTCGGCGCCGTGATCCTGGCACTCGTAGGGTCGAGCGCAGGCCGTGGATATTCCCGCAATGGCGAACCGGGCGGACCTGCGGCTTCAGATCACTCCGCCTTCGCCATCTGTCGCCCGTGGTTCTGAACCACGACGCGGAAGAGGTTGCCGA
>NZ_JALNUL010000090.1:0-9473 GCF_026540775.1 Methylobacterium sp. GC_Met_3 | reverse complement strand
CTAGACACCACCTATATAATTCAGGTGATTATGGGGTTTCTGCAATGTCCCGTGTGCCCTTCAATATCCGTGGACAACTAGAGACGCCGAGCTCAAGAGAAGAAATTTCTAAAGCGAATGCCGAGACTATTCGTGACGAGACAACAGCGAGCCAAGTCGATTTTGACGAGCGAACCGTGCGTCTCAAATCACTGCGGTTGGCGCGAGATGCAAACCTAAAAGAGAGAGGCTCGGCTCATAGGGTGGGATCAAGTGCAACGCCGCGAACGCGAAAAGGATAAGTATTATGCTGAGCCCGCTCGATGCATTACAAAAACTGCGCGATGAGATGGTGATGGACCGTCGCAGACTCGTCGATCAGCAGGAGAGCATTCGGAATGTGCAATCTGAGATCGAGGCCATAGATCGCGCTATTGCTGACGAGATGGCTATCAGCAGAATCTCCGTCTCCAAAGATGCTTAGTCCTTATCGAGGGGCGGCGGATACGAAGTCTTCTTTGCCTTCACCATCTGCCGCCCGTGGCGCCGCATGATATTGTGGAACAGGTTGGTGCGCCGTGCCTTCCGTTAGCTGCCATGGCGCCTGAATATCATTTCGACCAGCTGTCGCGATAAAACTCATCAACACGGTCGAGCCTTATCCTGATCTCTCTCTCGCTACTGCGACTACCAGTTCCGAAATCCATCACCGTTACGTCATGGTAACCTTTGCGGATGTACTCGCGCGCTTCTTCAAAGGCAGATCTTCTGGTTTGATGTTTGGTGGTGATCTCACCCGTGCTAGCCGCATATGAGACTGTAAAACGTGTCAAAGCTGCATTCCTAGTCTAAGCAAGACGAAAAACCCGCCACGGCACTGGGCCGGGCGGGCATAGGTGTCTCTTCGCTTGGGGTACTAGGTAGACACGTGAACGGGCAGACGGTTCCGCGAACCTCAATCCGCCCGCCGCATCTGCGCGCCGCTCCGCTACACGACGTCCTGAAACAGCTTCCCGCTGGCCGTCGTGGCCACCCGTGTCTTTGGGCCCGGCTCGTGAACGTTGACGACCACGCTGCCGTTGTTCTCGATCTGAGGCATCGCGACGACGCCGGCCCGTGAAGCTGCGGAAGCTACCCGGGCGCCGCTGGCCCGCAAGCTATCCGCCTCGGCCTGCTGCCCCTCGAACGTCTTCCGAGCGGCCTCGCGAGCCGCCCACCCGGCGCCATCGGCCTTGCTCTCGCGCATCGCACTGGCCTGATCCATCGTCACGCCCGGCATGTAGCCCATGCTGTTGGGACGCAGGAGCCTCAGCGCGCCGCCGGGCAGCAGATCGGTGCCTCCGCCATCCGCGCGTTCAGCCGTCGGCGCGGTCCGATCTCGACATAAGCGTTCAAGGAAGGGCTTCCGGATCGCGTAAGCGAGGCTGTGCTCGCGAGAGTTCTCGTAGCATCAAGGCCAGCGTCGGATCCCGTCGCCGCGGCGCGCGAGGTCCAACGCCCGCTTCGGGAGGCCCCCGGCCTGTTCGGCGCGGCTCTAAGTCATTGTCTTAAGGCTCTCTCGCGCGCCGAACCGGTGCCACTTCGGCGGAGAGCGCTCTCAGCGGGCGCCGGTCGTCACGCCGGCTCGACTGTCAGGCGATCGAGTCATCGACGACCTGGTAGGCGAAGAACTTGAACGGGTCCTCGACCACGCCCTCTTGCGCATCCATGGCGTCCGCGCAGTGCTGGCTCTCGATCGGAGTCGAGGGTCGCTGGGTGAAGGTCGCCGTCGGCGCCTTCGCCCGGGCGGTCTCGATCTGCCGTTCGATCTCGCCCGCATGGGTCGAATGGCAGAGCATCCAGGGCTCGCCGTCCTTCTCGATCGTCACGTAGGCCATGCGCTGTCTCCTGCGTTTCGGGTGGGACAACGCAGCAGGACGCGATTGGTCAGCGGGCGATCGTCGCGGTGACGACACATCTGCGCGCGTGGGGTGTTGGAGTCACACCGCGGCACACGCTTCGAAAGGGCGCCGGTGTTCGTCCCGCCCGAGAACCGATCCATCCTCCCTCGTTGGGAGCCGCCGCGGCGACCGGATCCGCCGGCCAAGCGGGCAAGAGAACGCCGCCATCACGCGCATCCTCCTGATCTCGGTTCTGGCTCTGTTTGCGCCGATCGCAGGCGGCTCGCGCATCAGTGTCGTGGTCGCGCTGTTTGGATCCTGACCAATCAGTCCTGCCGATTCGGCAGCCAGCGCGCCATGAACCGAGCCGGCCGCACGGGATCGGCATGCGTTTCCACCGCGGATTCATCGTCCGGCAGCAGCGACGCGATCAGGTGCAGGAGGTCGTCCCTTTCCTGGCCGCGGAACAGCACGAGGAACGAGCCGAGGTCGAGCTGAACCTCCGGCACGTCCTCGCCGGGTCGGTGCAGCACGTAGGGCTGGCCGGTTTTCAGATCTCGCGTCAACGCATACCGGTCACCGCGCGCGCCGACGTGGAATTCCTTGGCGGCCCGTGGCGCATCCTCAATCATATCGTTCTCTACGCACACACGAAGACTGGTCATAAACTTCGCATAACGCCCACGACTAGTCACTAACATGCGTCATATCTGCCGCGCTGTGGACATCAGTATTCCCCGGACGGGAAAAGCCATGGGCAGGCTGTAGGGCGGGCCGTATTGAGAGGCCGAGCGGCGCGTCGGAACCAGATCGGGCAGCCGGATCGTGGCGAGAGACGGATCGATTCAGATCGATTCGCGGCAGTGGCTCGATCCAGCCTGCGCCGCCCTCGTGGAGATCCTTCTGATCGACACGGCACTCGCGATCCGCAGCACCGCCGACGACTCGATGAGGCCCGTCCTCAAGGCGTACAGGACCTTCCGGCTGATCACAGCCGTTCTCAGGATCGAGACGATCAACGCCATGCGGGCCGTGGCCGACCTGCTGCGCTTGAGCTGAAAGCGCGCCGCCTGCAAGATGGGTGGATTAAGCTGTCGACAATTTGCACGCGCTGGAACCGGGTCGATCCGCAGCCGTAATTGTCGAGGTGCGGTAAACTGCGGAGGCCACCATGATGTCGTTTGGCATATTCTGTGTCGTCGCCGGCACCTGCATGGCGGCTGGGTCCCTGTGGTCCCCGCGCTACCGCGCCCTTCTCGAGGTGATGGGCGGGAGCTTGTTCCTCGCCGGTCTCGGCTTCGCGGGCGCCACGTTCGCGTTGGCGGCCTGATCCGCGCCGGCTTGAGCGGTTTCGGGCGCCCGGTCCGGGCGGACTCCGGCGGCGGGACACCCGAGGATCGCACCGATATTTGCAATGAACCCGGCAGTACAACAGTCACCCGGGAATCTGTGCCAATGTCGGACGAATTCATCCCGTTCTGGAGATTACTCGTCTCTGCGGAAGATCAGCTCCAGTGGGGCGTCGAGCCGGAGACGATGGAAGATACGGCCCGCGCGCTGGCATGCCGGCATCCGGGCAGCGCATTGGCCGAGCGCCTGATGGCGCGCGCCGCCTATGTCCGCGTGATGGGCGCGCGCATGCCGCGTCATGGGGAACGGACGCCTTCCGCTGCCGCATCGCGACCGGGCGGGTGATCGAAGCCGCCATCGGCGGCCCGGCTACGATCGTCGAGCGCCCGTAACCGGAGTGGCGAGCCCAGTCGCGCGGCGATCGGGCGAGGCTCGTAGCTGTCGCCGCCAAGTCTTTGACGCGACGCGCTCTTGCGCTTCAGGCGACCCGGTGATGCTCGGCGGAGGTCCGCGGGGCCGGAGCGGCGGGCTTGGCCTGCTCGGCCAACGTCCGAAGCGCCGCCACCATCGCGTCGGTCTGCAGGTCGGAGACCTGATTTTCCGAGGCGTTGCGGCTTCGGCTCCACGCCACAGCGAAGCTGGCCAGGAGGGCGGTCGCGCTGGCGATGAACGGGGCGGTGATCAGCGCCGCGAGTGGACTGACCGGACCCAGGAGGGCGGCCGTCGCCACACCACCACCGAGCGCTGCCGCGACGACAAAGAGCATCGGAATCTCGCCCGATAGAGGGAGCGGACCCCAGCGGTCGGCCCTCACCCAAGAGATAGGATCAAAGCGTTAAGAACCGGTTAACGGAAAGGTTTGCCTGTAACACAAATCTTAGCACTTCGGATGAAGGCCAAGCTTCGATTCGATGTTCCAGCATCCGGGGCGCAATCGGAAGGTTCCATCCCAGGCGGTAGCGCCGGAGGGGCTGGGCGAGCAGCATCGCCCAGGGATCCCGAGGCTGCGGAACGGATCACCGCGCCCCCGCGGCGGCCGGCACAATAGAGCGCGTGGACGTTGCGGTTCGGCACCCACACGTTCAGACCCGTCACGGAACGCTGAACCGCGCCTGCTCCGCGATCCGCCCGGCCTATTCGGCCGGCAGGGTTGCAATTGATCTACAAATGGCTAAGCTCATGCGTAGAGACTACTGAGGAGGGCGGCAATGAAACCAGTCTATCCCCAGGGCGATGACCGCTCGGAAGCCCCGCTTCGCTCCGTGACGGCCGTTCATCCCGTGAACGAGGATCTGCTCCTTCAGGAACAGATGCGGCGCCTCCACAACACGCGCGCCCGCCAGCGCGCCGCCCGGCATCACCGTGCCGGCCGATCCCTGATCTGAAACACCGTGCTCGACACCATCCTTCTCATCTGCGCCGCGATCGCCATCGTGGGAACGGCGGTCCGGATCGGCATTGGCGCGGCCGTGCCGGCGATCCGGCCCCGCCGGATCGAGTGGGATGAGCACGTCGAGACGGACGGCTGAGAAGGTGGGCACCGGGCGGGCGCTTCAAGCGTGCGGTCAACACGGACGATTGGGCTGCCCACCGCCATCGTAGGCGATTCGGATCGACGCGGGCGCATGTCCTCCCTATACGCGCCGGGCGGGCGGCACGGTGATTGGAGCTTCTGGCGTCCGCTGAGGGATGCGGCGTGGCAGAGAGCGTGGCAGTCGTCGGCCTGGGCTATGTCGGGCTCCCCTTGGCCCTCGCCTTCGGCCGGATGCGGACAACGATCGGCTACGAGCGATCCGCCGACAAGGTGGCAGCCTACCGCGCCGGCCGCGACCCCGCGGGCGAAGTCGACGCAGCGACGTTCGAGTCCGCCCGACACCTCACGATCACCGACGATCCCGTCGCGCTGTCGGCGGTCGACGTCATCATCGTCACGGTCCCGACCCCCGTCGACGCGGCCCAGCGGCCGGATTTCGATCTGCTGATCCAGGCCGCCGCGCTGGTCGGACAGCACATGCGGCCGGGGACGACCGTGGTGTTCGAATCCACCGTCTATCCCGGCGCCACCGAGGAAATCTGCATCCCCGTCCTGGAGCAATCCTCCGGCCTGCGCTGGAAGACGGATTTCTTCGTCGGCTACTCCCCGGAGCGGATCAACCCGGGCGACCGGGAGCACAGCCTCGCCCGGGTGGTGAAGATCGTCTCGGGCGATACCCCTGAGACGCTGGCACGGCTCGGCGCGCTCTACGGGTCGATCATCGAGGCGGGCATCCATGCCGCCGCGTCGATCCGGGTCGCGGAGGCCGCCAAGGTGATCGAGAACACCCAGCGCGACCTCAACATCGCCCTCATGAACGAGCTGTCGCTGATCTTCGACAAGCTCGGCCTCGACACGCTGGAGGTGCTCGAGGCGGCCGGCACCAAGTGGAATTTCCTGCCGTTCCGCCCGGGTCTCGTCGGCGGCCACTGCATCGGGGTCGATCCCTACTACCTCACCCACAAGGCCGCGATGATCGGCTACCACCCGCAGGTGATCCTGGCCGGGCGGCGCATCAACGACAGCATGGCCGCCCACGTCGCCCGCGGGACGGTCAAGCGGATCGTCCGCGGGGGAGGGGGGCCGGGCGGAGGCCGTGTCATCGTGCTCGGCCTGACCTTCAAGGAGAATTGCGCGGACCTGCGCAATTCCAAGGTCGCCGACCTCGTGCGGGAATTGGAAGACTTCGGCTGCACCGTCGCGGTCCACGATCCCCGCGCCAGCGCCGCGGAGGCCCGGGCCGAGTACGGGCTCGCGCTGGTCGACTGGGACGACCTGCCCAGCGCGGCGGACGCGGTGGTGATCGCCGTCCCGCATCGGGATTATGCCGCTCTGGGGCCGGAAGCGATCACCGCGCGGCTGCGGCCCGGGGGTCTGGTGGTGGACGTGAAGGCGCTCCACGACCGGGCGACCTTCGCGCGGCTGGGCTTCGAGGTCTGGCGGCTGTAGCACGGGTCGCGCAGCGGAGGAGGCACGCCATGCAGGCGACAGGCGACGAACCCGGCATGGTTGCCGACCGGCATGTGCGCTACCCCGACGTGCGGATCCGCGCAATCCTGAACGACACGCGCACGATCGCGCTGGTGGGCGCCTCGGCAAACCCTGCCCGCCCGAGCTGGATCGTGCTGAAATACCTGCTCGCCCGGGGCTATGCGGTGATCCCGGTCAATCCCGGCCTCGCCGGCCAGGACCTGCTTGGCCGCCGGGTCGCGGCGACGCTCGCCGAGGCGCAGGCCTCCCTGGGCGGCCAAGCGATCGACATGGTCGAGATCTTTCGCAATTCCGCCGCTGCGGGCCCGCTGGTCGACGAAGCGCTGGCGCTCTCGCCCCTGCCCAGAATCATCTGGATGCAGCTTGGCGTGCGCGACAACGCGGCTGCCGCCCGGGCCGAGGCCCAGGGCCTCACGGTGATCATGAACCGCTGCCCCAAGATCGAGTACGGGCGGCTCTCGGGCGAGATCGGCTGGACGGGGGTGAATTCCCGGATCCTCACCGCGCGCAAGCCCGTGCTCGCCGCCAAGGGTGTCCAGAAGCTCACCATCGCCGAGCGGGGCCGGCGCAGCGAGTGAATGCGGTATTGTGATACCCCATTTGCTAAACCACTTGGAGAGCTGGATTTTCGAGAAAAAATCAGTTCCGTGTTGACCCGACATGCGGGTCCCGCTATGCACCCGCTACCGCCGCCGCGTGTCCCCCACGCGGCGGCTCCTTTTTCGGCACCCCGATGCCTGACGGCCCCGCCGGTCGGGGTCGGATGCGTCGGAACCCCTGGGATTTGGCTATGAAGACCACCTCGCTGAAGCCCGCCGAGGTCGACAAGAAGTGGATCGTGATCGACGCGGAGGGCCTGGTCGTGGGCCGTCTGGCGTCGATCGTGGCGATGCGCCTGCGCGGCAAGCACAAGGCCGCCTACACGCCCCACGTCGATTGCGGCGACCATGTCATCGTCGTCAACGCGGACAAGGTGAAGTTCACCGGCCGCAAGTACGTCCAGAAGCGCTACTACTACCACACCGGCTATCCGGGCGGGATCAAGGAGCGCACGGCCAAGTTCATCCTCGAAGGGCGCTTCCCCGAGCGCGTGGTCGAGAAGGCCGTCGAGCGCATGCTGCCCCGCGGCCCGCTCTTCCGCCAGATCCTCGGCAACCTCCGCGTCTACAAGGGCGCCGAGCACCCGCACGTCGCCCAGCAGCCGCAGGCGCTCGACGTCGGCGCCCTCAACCGCAAGAACGTGAGCGCTTGATCATGGCGACCCTGCAGTCCCTCGCCGACCTCAACCGGGCGAATACCGGCGCGGCCGACCCCGCCAACGAGGCCCCCGTCCACGTCCAGAAGCTGGACGCCCAGGGCCGGGCCTACGCCACCGGCAAGCGGAAGGACGCGGTCGCCCGCGTCTGGATCAAGCCCGGCAACGGCACGGTCACGATCAACAAGCGTCCGGTAGAGGTGTACTTCGCCCGTCCGGTGCTGCGCATGATCCTGCGCCAGCCGCTGGAGATCGCCGGCCGCATCGACCAGTACGACATCAACGTCACGGTGGCGGGCGGTGGCCTCTCGGGCCAGGCCGGCGCGGTGCGCCACGGCCTCTCGAAGGCGCTGACCTACTACGAGCCGGAGCTGCGCGCGCCGCTGAAGCGCGAAGGCTTCCTGACGCGCGACGCCCGCGTGGTCGAGCGTAAGAAGTACGGCCGCAAGAAGGCCCGCCGCAGCTTCCAGTTCTCCAAGCGTTAAGACATCCGGTCATACCGGTGTCACGGAGAGGGCGGTTCCTGCGGGGACCGCCCTTTCGCGTTTCTGACGGTTCCGCGCGGCCGTTGACACGATGGTGCAGCGCGATCACCTGAACAACCGTGCCCGACTCGGGCGGCGCATGAGACTTCAACAGCGAGACGGACGATGGCTGGCGACGGCGCGAGAAAGCCCACCGTGTTCATCGACGGCGAGGCCGGCACCACCGGTCTCGGCATCCGCGAGCGCCTGGAGCGCGACGGGCGGGTCGCCCTGCGCAGCATCGCCTCGGAACACCGGAAGGATCCGGAGGCGAAGCGTGCGCTTCTGGCCGAGGTCGATCTCGTCGTGCTGTGCCTGCCCGACGAGGCCGCTAAGGCGACGGTGGCGCTCGCCGACAGCCTGCCGGGCGGCGGACCCCGCATCCTCGACGCCAGCACCGCCCATCGCGTGGCCGAAGGCTGGAGCTACGGCTTCCCCGAGATGACCCGGGAGCAGGGCGCCGCGATCGCCCGCGCCCGGCGGGTGGCCAATCCCGGCTGCTATCCGACCGGGGGCATCGCGCTCCTGCGGCCCCTGGTGGAGGGCGGCCTGATCCCGGCCGATCATCCGATCAGCGTCAACGCGGTCAGCGGCTACAGCGGCGGCGGCAAGAGCATGATCGAGGCCTACGAGCAGGGCGCGGCGGCGCCGTTCCTGCTCTACGGGCTGGGCTTCGCCCATAAGCACGTGCCGGAGCTACAGCGTTACAGCAGGCTCGCCCGGCGACCGATCTTCGTGCCGTCCGTGGGCAATTTCCGGCAGGGCATGCTGGTGAGCATCCCGCTCCATCTCGACGCGCTACCGGGCAAGCCTACGGCCGCTGACCTGGAAGCTGCGCTGCGCGACTGGTACGCCAACCGGCCGCTGGTGCAGGTCGTGCCGGGCGCCGCCACGGGGGCGCAGGGCGAGAAGATCGAGCCGGAGGGTCTCAACGACACCGACCGGCTGGAACTGCGTGTGTTCGGCTCGTCCGAGCACGGGCAGGCGGTGCTGGTGGCGCGCCTCGACAATCTCGGCAAGGGCGCCTCCGGGGCGGCGGTGCAGAATATCGGGCTGATGCTCGGCCTCGACGGCTGAGGATCGCGCGTCCCGGTTCGATGCAACGAAGCGGCGCCGGTGGCCGTCCGATGGCCACGCGGCTTGTTTACCGCGTGCCGGTGATCCGATAGGGCGGGTGCCTGACGACGGCACGCGCTCCGCTGCGGGTCTGCGCCTCCGCGCGAAGGCGCCCGATCCGCCCTGAGACAAGCACGGTTCGTCGGTCGGTCAGGATCCACGCAGCGGGTCGGGAAGGCCGAGGGAGCGGCTTGGTGAGATTGATCGCGTGACGCAGCTGAAAGCTCTGTACCCCCGCGGCTCGGTCCTGGGCTGGGTGCGGGCCAACGGCAATCCGTTGCTGCGGCGCCTGACCGGCCCGACCCTGCCGCCGGCCGACGATCTCGCCAGCGCCGACGCGCAGG
>NZ_JALNUL010000009.1:0-184905 GCF_026540775.1 Methylobacterium sp. GC_Met_3 | reverse complement strand
AGGGCTTTTGCTGTTCGGAGCCTGCAGATGCCGACGAGATCAGCTTGGCTGCACTTCGGTTCATCGCTCACGCGGCTTTCGGCGAAGGTGTCGTGGACCTGCCGCAATCCGCCTCGATAGCGTAGGGCTGCAGTGCGCGCGTCCGCTTCGTATCCAGGACCGCGCGCGCCCTCACGTCGGAGCCCTGTATGCTGATCCGCCTCGCCCTGCCCGCCCTCGTCGCAGCCCTGCTGGCCGCCGGCCCGGCCACGGCTCAGATGGCGCGTACGGAGAGCGTGAAGGAAGGGAGTCCCGGCAAGGCCGTGCCCCTCAGCAAGGCCGACGTGCAGCTGTCCTTCGCCCCCGTGGTGAAGCGCGCAGCGCCTTCGGTGGTGAACGTCTACGCCTCGCACGTGGACAAGCGTTCCAGCGCGCGCTCCAGCGCCATGGAGGAATTCATGCGCCGCTTCTTCGGCGAGCCGGAGGGTGGCCGCGGCCCCAGGGGCGAGCGGGCGCAGAAGTCGCTGGGCTCCGGCGTTCTGGTCGATGCCGACGGGCTGGTGATCACCAACAACCACGTCATCGACAACATGAACGAGGTGCGAATCGCGCTGGCCGACCGCCGGGAGTTCGAGGCGACGATCGTGATGCGCGACACCCGCACCGACCTCGCGGTGCTGAAGCTCAAGGATGTGCCGAAGGGCCTGGTGCCGATGCCGTTCGGCGATGCCGACGCCCTGGAGGTCGGCGACTTCGTGATGGCGATCGGCAACCCGTTCGGGGTCGGCCAGACGGTGACTCAGGGCATCGTGTCGGCGCTCGCCCGCACCCAGGTCGGCTCGGCGGATTACCAGTACTTCATCCAGACCGACGCGGCGATCAATCCGGGCAATTCCGGCGGCGCGCTGGTGGACCTGCGCGGCCAATTGGTTGGCATCAACACCGCGATCTATTCGCAATCCGGCGGCAGCCACGGCATCGGCTTCGCGATCCCGGTGGGCATGGTCAAGGCGGTGGTCGATGCCGCCCGCGATGGGGCGAGCGTCGTGCGCCGGCCCTGGCTCGGGGCCCGCATCCAGAGCGTGACCCCCGACATCGCCGACAGCATGGGCCTCGACCACCCGACCGGCGTGCTGGTGGCGAGCCTGCAGGCCAAGAGCCCGGCCGACGAGGCGGGCCTGAAGCGCGGCGACCTGATCCTGACCGTGGACGGCCAGGAGGTGGCCGACCCGGAGGCGTTCGGCTACCGCTTCGCGCTCAAGGGCGTTCAGGGCCAGACCCGGTTCGGGATCCTGCGCGGCACGAACCGCCAGACCGTCACCGTCAAGCTGGCGCCTTCGCCGGAGACGCGCCCGCGGGATGCGCTCAAGGTGAAGACCCGCTCGCCGTTCCTGGGCGCCACGCTGGTCAACACCTCGCCGGCGGTGGCCGAGGAGATGCAGGTCGATTTTCCGGCGGACGGCGTGGCCGTGATGGCGGTGGACGAGAATTCCGTCGCGGCTCGGGTCGGGCTGCAGAAGGGCGACCTGATCGTGGCGGTCAACGGCGTGCCCATGGCGGCCACCAAGGATCTCGACCGGGTCACCCGCAACAGCCTCAACGCCTGGGAGGTCACAATCAACCGCAACGGCGAGGTCATCACCTCGGTGTTCGGCGGCTGATCCCCTGCCGTCGCGGGCACCCGGCTTGCGCCCCCGCCCAGGCCCGGTGTTGATGCGCGGATGTCCGACCTCTTCGCCTCCGCGGAGCCGCCCTCCGCGCCGGAACCCGACCGCACGCCCGGCCCCGAGACCGCCCGGCCCCTGGCGGACCGGCTGCGCCCACAAAACCTCGCCGAGGTCGTCGGCCAGGAGCACCTGACCGGGGAGGGCGGGGCGCTCACCCGGCTGCTGCGGGGACGGACCCTCGGCTCGCTGATCTTCTGGGGACCGCCCGGCACCGGCAAGACCACGGTGGCGCGGCTGCTCGCCCAGGGCACCGACCTGCATTTCGAGCAGATCTCGGCGATCTTTTCCGGCGTGCCCGACCTGCGCAAGGTGTTCGAGGCCGCGCGCAAGCGCCGGGCGACCGGGCAGGCGACCCTGCTGTTCGTGGACGAGATCCATCGATTCAACCGGGCGCAGCTCGATGCCTTCCTGCCGGTGATGGAGGACGGCACCGTCACGCTGGTGGGCGCCACCACCGAGAATCCGTCGTTCGAGCTGAACGCCGCGCTCCTGTCCCGGGCGCGGGTGCTGCTGTTCCGGGCCCTCGATCCGGGCGCCCTCGCGCGGCTGCTGGTCCGGGCCGAGGCGCTGACCGGGCAAGCCCTGCCGCTCACCGAGGAGGCCCGGGGCGTGCTGGTCCGCATGGCCGACGGCGACGGCCGCGCGGCCCTGACCCTGGCTGAGGAAGTCTGGCGCTCAGCGCAGCCCGGCGAGACCCTCGACGCGGAAGAATTGCAAAAAATCGTGCAGCGGCGGGCGCCGATCTACGACAAGGCCCAGGAGGGCCACTACAATCTGATCTCGGCCCTGCACAAGACCGTGCGCGGGTCCGATCCGGACGCAGCGCTCTACTATCTCTGCCGAATGCTCGATGCCGGCGAGGACCGGCTGTTCATCGCCCGCCGGCTGGTGCGCATGGCGGTGGAGGATATCGGGCTCGCCGACCCGCAGGCCCTGGTGGTGGCCAACGCCGCCAAGGATGCGTTCGACTTCCTCGGCAGCCCGGAAGGCGAGCTGGCGCTGGCCCAGGCGGCGATCTACCTCGCCTGCGCGCCGAAATCGAACGCGGTCTACACCGCCTACAAGGCCGCGACCCGGCTCGCCAAGGAGGCGGGCTCCCTGCCGCCGCCGCGCACCATCCTCAACGCGCCGACCAAGCTGATGAAGCGGATCGGCTACGGCGAGGGCTACCGCTACGACCACGACGAGCCGGATGCGTTCTCGGGGCAGGATTACTGGCCGGACGCGCTGGGACGCCAGCACCTCTATCAGCCGACCGAGCACGGCTACGAGACCCGCCTCGCCGAGCGGCTCGACCGGTGGGAGGCGCTCCGGAAGCAGCGGCGCGGGGAAGGGTAGCCGGGCTCATCCCGTTTCCGGCCGGTGGCTGCGGCCGCCATCCTTGGGAGCGGAGCCATTTCACAGGTCCAGCGGCGCGTTGTCGATCACCTCCTTCATGACGAAGAAGGTCCGGGTCTGGCGCACCCCCGGCAGGCCGATCAGCGTGGCGCTGTGGAGGCGGTTGAAATCGGCCATGTCGGAGACCCGGATCTTCAGCATGTAGTCGAAGTCGCCGGCCACGAGGTGACAGTCGAGGAGCACCGGAATCGACCGCATGGCGGTCTCGAACTCCGAAAAGCTCTCGGGTGTGGAGCGGTCGAGCACGACGCCGACAAAGACCAGGGTGCCGCGGCCGACCCGGGCCGGATCGATCAAGGCCCGCACCGCCTGCACGAACCCGTCCGTGAACAGCCGCTGGATTCGGCGGTGGCAGGTGGCCGCGCTGGTGCCGACCCGCTCTGCGATCTCGGCATTGGGCATGCGCCCATCGACCTGCAGCAGCCGCAGGATCTTCTGGTCGATCCGGTCGAGCCCTACGGACATGGTGGATTCTTTCAGTTTAAACCGTCGATGTGAGACTATCTGCCGTAAATTGCCGCGATGGCGCAAGCAGAAGACATATCTCCGCTCAAGATCGAGAGCACCTTTCATCAAGGATCGGTTAGTTTCTTGTTGCGCCTCGAAGACGGAGCCGGGCCTTCCAGCCCACCCCGCCTCGGGGCCTCGCTTCGACGCATCCAGGGCCGAGCCCCATGGGCGCGTCCCGAGACCCGGAGAGACCCGATGCTGGACAAATTCGAGCGCTATCCCCTGACCTTCGGCCCGACGCCGATCGAGCCGCTGAAGCGTCTGACCGCCCATCTCGGCGGCGAGGTCGAGCTCTATGCCAAGCGCGAGGATTGCAATTCGGGCCTCGCCTATGGCGGCAACAAGCTGCGCAAGCTCGAATACATCGTGCCGGATGCCATCGCGAGCGGCGCCGACACGCTGGTGTCGATCGGCGGCGTGCAGTCGAACCACACCCGCATGGTCGCCGCGGTCGCCGCCAAGATCGGGATGAAGTGCCGGCTGATCCAGGAGGCCTGGGTGCCCCACGAGGACGCGGTCTACGACCGGGTCGGCAACATCCTGCTGTCGCGGATCATGGGCGCGCAGACGCAGCTCGTGGATGACGGGTTCGACATCGGCATCCGCGATTCGTGGAAGCGCGCGCTCGCCGAGGTCGAGGCCGAGGGCGGCAAGCCCTACGCGATCCCGGCCGGCGCCTCGGTGCACAAGTTCGGCGGGCTCGGCTATGTCGCCTTTGCCGAGGAAGTCCGGAAGCAGGAGGCCGAGATGGGCCTGCGCTTCGATTACGTGGTGGTCTGCACCGTCACCGGCTCGACCCATGCCGGCATGCTGGTGGGCTTCTCGGCCGACGGGCGCGCCCGCAACGTCATCGGCATCGACGCCTCCTGCACCCCGGCCCAGACCAAGGCCCAGGTCCTCGAAATCGCGCAGAACACCGCCGCCCTGGTCGGCGCGGGTGACATCGTGGCCGACGACGTGGTGCTCAACGAGGATTACGCCTACCCGGTCTACGGCGTGCCCTCGCAGGAGACCGTGGAGGCGATCCGGCTCTCGGCCCGGCTCGAGGCGATGATCACCGACCCGGTCTACGAGGGGAAGTCGATGCAGGGCATGATCGACCTCGTGAAGAAGGGCTTCTTCCCGAAGGGTTCGAAGGTGCTCTACGCCCATCTCGGCGGCGCCCCGGCGTTGAACGGCTACAGCTACACGTTCCGCAACGGCTGAGGCGGATCGGCCAGCTCCCATCCATCCGCCTGAGCCGCATTTCGGCACCGCAGGATCAGGGGGAGGGTGGGAGCAGCGACTCTGGCGTGTGGTCCCCTATATGGCGGCGCGGGACCCGCACCGGAGACAGCAGGGATGATCGCACCGGCACCGGCACGCGCGCTGCTCCTGGCCAGCCTGCTCGCCTTCGGCAGCCCCTTCGGCGCCCCCCCGGCCCGGGCCGCCTCGGGTCCGGCCGTGGAGGGTGAGAACGGGATGGTTGTCTCGTCCCAGCGCCTCGCCTCGCAGGTGGGCACCGATATCCTGAGGGCCGGCGGCAACGCCGTCGACGCCGCGGTGGCGGTGGCCTACGCAGAAGCGGTGGTGAACCCGTGCTGCGGCAATCTCGGCGGCGGCGGCTTCCTGGTGCTGCACGCAGCCGACGGCCGGAGCCGCTTCATCAATTTCCGCGAGACCGCCCCGGCGGCCGCAACGCGCGACATGTATCTCGACGCCGCCGGCAACGTCGTGACGGGTGTGAGCCTGCGCGGCTGGAAGGCGGCCGGCGTGCCGGGGACCGTACTCGGCCTCAACACCGCGCTCGCCCAGTACGGGACCCTGCCGCTGGCCCAGGTGATGGCGCCGGCGATCGCGCTGGCCCGGGACGGGTTCGTGCTGACTCGGGGCGACACCGACATCCTCGAATCCGGCACGAAGCTGTTCGCCGCGCAAGCAAACGTCGCCCGCATCTTCCTGCGCCCGGACGGCAGTCCCTGGCGGCCCGGCGACCGGCTTGTCCAGGCCGACCTCGCCCGCACCCTCCAGGCCATCGCCGAGCGCGGCGCGGATGCGTTCTACAAGGGCGCGATCCCGGCAGCCGTAGAGGCGGCCTCCCGGGCGGGCGGCGGCCTGCTGAATGCGGCCGATTTCGCCGCCTACACGGTGACGGAGTCCGAGCCGCTGACCTGCCGCTACCGGGGCGCCACGATCCTGTCGGCGCCCCCGCCCTCGTCCGGCGGCGTCACGCTCTGCGAAATTCTCGGCATCCTCGATGGCTACGACCTGCCGGCGGCCGGGTTCAACTCCGCCCGGAGCGTGCACCTGATGGTCGAGGCGATGCGGCGCGCCTATGCCGACCGCAACCTGCTGCTCGGCGACCCGGCCTTCGTGGCGAATCCGGTCGCCCAGCTCCTGTCGCCGGCCTACTTGGACAAGCTCCGGGCCTCGATCCAGCCGGACCGAGCGACCCCATCGGCCGAGATCCGCCCGGATCCGGGCCTGGAGACCCACGAGCGGGCCGAGACCACCCACATCTCGGTCATGGACCGGGCCGGCAACGCGGCCTCGCTCACCTACACGATCAACGGCTATTTCGGCGCCGGGGTGATCGCGGGCGACACGGGGTTCTTGCTGAACGACGAAATGGACGACTTCACGGTCAAGACCGGGGTGCCGAACCTGTTCGGCCTCGTGCAGGGCACGAAGAACGCGATCCAGCCGGGTAAGCGCCCGCTCTCCTCGATGGCGCCCACGATCGTGCTGCGCGACGGCAAGGTCGCGCTGGTGGCGGGCTCGCCGGGGGGCTCGCGGATCATCACGATCAACGCGCAGACGCTGATCAACATGCTCGATTTCGGCATGGAGCCGCAGGCGGCGGTGGATGCCCCACGCATCCACCACCAATGGCTGCCCGACACGGTCTACGCCGAGCCCTTCGCGCTCTCGGCGGATACGAAAAGCATTCTGCGTGGCATGGGCCACACGATCGTCGAGCAGAAGCCCTGGGGGGCGGAGGAGCTGATCGCGGTGCGCGCCGCCACGCCCGACGCCCCGGAGGCTGCCTCCTCGGGCAACGACGCCTCGCGCACGGGGCGGATGCGGCCGGGGCTGCTCTACGGCGCCAACGACAACCGGAGACCCGCCGGGGCGGCGGTGGGCGAGTAACGGGTTCCCAAAGCGCTATGCCCTGCACCCGCAAAAGGTCGACGACCTTTTGAAACCGGGACTTTTCAGCCCTGTCCGGCTTCGCGCGCCACGGCCCGGAAGCCGATGTCGCGCCGGCAGAACCCTTCCGGCCAGTCGATCCGGGCCACCGCCGCGTAGGCGCGATTCTTGGCATCGGTGACACTGTCGCCCAGCGCCGTGATCGCCAGCACCCGGCCGCCATCGGCCAGCAGATGACCGTTCTCGGCCCGGGTTCCGGCCTGGAAGACGAACACGCCGTCGCCCTCGGCTTCCTCGACACCCCGGATCACGGAACCGCGCACCACGGCCCCCGGATAGCCGGCCGCCGCCATCACCACGGTGAGGGCGGCCCGATGGGTGTCGAATTCCAGGCTGACCCCGGAGAGGTCGCCGTCGCAGGCCGAGAGCAGCGCCGGCACGAGGTCGGAGGCGAGGCGCGGCATCAGCACCTGTGCCTCGGGATCGCCGAAGCGGGTGTTGTACTCGATGAGCTTCGGGCCGTCCGCGGTGAGCATCAGGCCGGCATAGAGGATGCCGGTGAACGGGCAGCCGCGCGCCCGCATGCCGGCGAGCGTCGGGGCAATGATCTCGGCCATGACCCGGGCCTCGATCTCCGGGGTGACGACCCGGGCCGGGGAATAGGCGCCCATGCCGCCGGTGTTCGGGCCGCGGTCGTCGTCGAACACGCGCTTGTGGTCCTGGGCGGTGCCGAGGGAGATCGCCCGGGTGCCGTCGCACAGCGCGAAGAAGCTGGCCTCCTCGCCGAACAGGCATTCCTCGACCACCACCTCGGCGCCCGGATCTTCGAACAGCGACGCCAGGGCGTCCTCGGCCTGGTCCAGGGTCTCGGCGACGGTGACGCCCTTGCCGGCGGCGAGCCCGTCGGCCTTCACGACGATCGGAGCGCCCTGCTGCCGGACATAGGTCAGGGCCGGCTCCAGCGCCGTGAAGCGCGCGAAGGCGGCGGTGGGGATGCCGCAGGCGGCGCAGAGATCCTTGGTGAAACCCTTCGAGCCCTCGAGCCGGGCGGCGTCGCGGGTCGGGCCGAAGGCGCGGATCCCGGCGGCCTTCAGATCATCGACCAGCCCGGCGACCAGGGGCGCCTCGGGGCCGACCACCACGAGGCCGATCGATTCCGAAGCACAGAAGGCAGCGATCGCGGCGTGATCCGAGATCATCAGGTCCGGTCGGTTGGTCCCGTGCCGGGCGGTGCCCGGATTGCCGGGTGCGGTGAACAGCCGGCTGCAGAGCGGGCTCTGAGCCAGTCGCCAAGCCAGGGCGTGCTCGCGGCCGCCGGAGCCGATCAGCAGGATATTCATGCGTACGCCACCATGGGCCCAGGTTCTGGGCGAAGCCGGCGGGCGGGGAAAGGTTTTTTTCGGACTTTCCCCGCTCTGCGCAGGTATCCCGGCCGCTCAGCAGCCGGTGCATACACTCGTGTTGATGCCGCCGCCCCGCCGGACGAGGCCATGGGTGCCGGGCTGGCGCACGCCAGGGTGCCCGCCATAGACGCCCCAGTAGGGCAGGACCGGCCCGAAGGACTCGAACTGGACGTTGCGTTGGATCGACTGATTCAACGTGTTGAAATCCGTGACCCGCTGCTGGTTGAGCGTGCGGATCTGACTCTGCAGGGCGAACGAGGCGTTGGCCGCGTTCGGATCGTTCTGCTGCACCTGGGCCCGGGCCGTGCCCGCCGGGAGGGCGAGCGCCAGGACGAGGAGCGCGCGGGATGCGGCGCGCATGAGGCTCTCCGTAAGAGGGACCGATCTATCTCTACGGTCGACGTATTGAAGTCGCGCCAAGTTCCGGGGCGCGTCAACCCGGCACAACCGGTGATTTAGTCTCGGGCAGGGCCTCGACCTGCTTGGGATCCAGGCCGGTATGGGCCTGCACCAGGGGATGGGGCGTCAGCGCCAGCCACTGGGTCAGCGAGATGTCGGCGTAGCGCGGGCTCTTGAACATCTCCAGGAAGGTCAGCACCGTGTCGCCGGTGTTCTCGATGTAGTGGCCCATGGCGAAGGGCACGTAGCCGACGTCGCCGGCCTGATAGTCGAAGGTGCGGGCCTTCGATTCCGAGCCGAACACGGTCATCCGGCCCTTGCCCGACAGGTAATACTGCCACTCGTCGCTGTTGGGGTGCCAGTGCAGCTCGCGCAGCCCTCCGGGCTCGACCTCGACCAGAGCCGCCGCGATTGTGACCGAGGCCGGGAACACCGTGGAGTCGGTGATGCGCACGCGGCCGCCCTTGGTGCGGACCGGCTCCTGCGCCAGCATCCGATGACTGAATGTTTTCGGGATCTCGCCGGCACCGCCCATCTTGTCGGCAGCCAGCGGCCCCGGATTCGGGCCGGGAAAGATATAAAGCTCTTTCTGCGGGATCTTGGCGAAGGCACTCTCCGGCAAGCCGAAATTCTTGGCCAGGATATCGGTCGGCGTGTGCGCCAGCCAGTCGGTCAGCAGGAAGGTGGAATCCTCCGAGAAGGCACCGTCGTCGAACACGAGCAGGAACTCGCAGCCGTCGACCCCGTCGGCGGAAAGCCCCTGGATCGAATGCGGGATGCCGCCGGGGAAGTACCAGAGGTCGCCCGGGCCGACATCGTCCGCGAAGGTGCGCCCGTCCTGATCGACCGCGGTGATCCGGGCCTTCCCCTTGATCATGTAGGACCACTCGGCTTCCTTGTGCCAGTGCATCTCGCGGACCACGCCGGCCTTGAGCCGCATGTTGACCCCGGCCATGGCCTTCGAGATCGGCAATTCGCGGATCGTGGTCTGGCGCGCCCAGCCGCCCTCCTCCAGCCGCATGTGGCTGTCGGCGAAGGACCATTTCAGATTCGGCATCGTGCCGTGGTCGGTGGCGGGCGGGGCGAGGGTGAAGGGCTCCTCGGCGGCCCGCGGCAGGTTGCGCGGTCCCAGGATGTCGGCGCCCTTCGTGCCGCGCGCGGGCACAGGACCCGATGGGCCGGAGGATTGCGCGGCCGCGGGCGACGCCATCATCGCGCCGCCGGCGGCGATGATGGCGCGCCTGGAAATCTCGGTCATCGTGGATCGGTCCCTGGTGTCTGGGAGGGAAACCGAACACGGGATCCGAGGATCCGCGCCTGATCGTGCAGTGCGGCATCTCGCCCGGACCCGGTCAGCGGACTATGTGTTGACGGCAGTGCTGGGCGCGACCCGAGGGCAGGATGGCGGACCGGGACAGTTCGGCAACAGATCAAGCCGGCCCGCCCGCACGAAGCGGCCGCGTCTGGCTCGTCCTCCTGATGCTGGCGGGCGCCGGCTTCCTCGGATACCGCTCCTGGCCGGACGCGTCCCGGGCGGCGAGCCCGCCGCAAGCCGCCGCGACGCAGCCGCCGCGTGTGCGGGTGGCCAAGGCCGCCCAGGCCTCCGGCCCCCTGACCCTCACCCAGACCGGCACCACCCAGGCCTTCGACACGGCGAATCTCTACCCGCGGGCGACCGGCTACATCGTCGAGCGCAAGGTCGATATCGGCTCGCACGTGAAGGCGGGCGACCTGCTGTTCCGGATCAGCGCCCCCGATCTCGACCAGCAGCTCGTCCAGGCGCAGGCGCAGGTCGTGCAGCTGCAGGCGGCGCTGATCCAGGCCCGCGCCATGGTCGATCAGGCGGACGCCAACCGCCACCTCGCGGACGTGACCAACCGCCGGACCTCGACGCTCGCCGGCACCGGGGCCGAGACCCGGCAGAACGCCGACACGTCGCAGGCCGGGGTGCTGGCGCAGACCGCCAATGTCGACGCCGTCAAGGCCGCCGTGAAGGTCGCCGAGGCCAACATCGCGGCCCAGGAGGCGCAGGTCGCCCGGCTCAAGGTCCTGACCGGCTTCGAGGAGATCCGCGCGCCCTTCGACGGGGTGGTGACGGCTCGCAACAACGATGTCGGCGACGCGGTCACGGCAGACACCAATACGGGGCTGCCGCTCCTGACGCTGAACCGGGACGACGTGCTGCGTATGGCGGTGAACGTGCCGCTCTACGCCGCCGACGGCGTGCGCGACGGGCTCGCCGCCCGGGTCGAGGTGGCGCAGATCCCCGGCAAGGTGTTTCCCGGCACGGTCTCGCGCTCGTCGGCGGCTCTGCTCTACGCCTCGCGCATCCTGGTCACCCAGGTGGACATCCCCAACCCCGACGCCGTGCTCCGGCCGGGCCTCTACATCACCCTGACGCTGGAGATCCCGCGGGTCGCGCCGGCCGTGACGGTGCCGAGCGACGCCCTGATCTTCGACCAGCACGGGACCCGCGTAGCCGTGGCCGAAACGCAGGCTGACGGGCACGCGGTGGCGCGGATGCGCCCGGTGACGATCTTCCGCCAGACCCGGACGGCTCTGGAGCTGCGCTCGGGCCTGACCGGCGACGAGCGGGTGATCGTCGGCCCCCCGGCCTCCCTGCGCGACGGCGACCGGGTCACGCCGCAGCCCGAGGGCAAGGCGGGGGCGTGAGCGGCCGGGTGTTCATCGGGGCTCTGCCCTGATGAACACCCGCCAAAGGGCTGCAAGCCCTTTGGAAACCCGTTTCAGGGGCGCGACGCCACGGCTTAGCCGACGGGATCCAGCCGCGCCCGGCTGTCGGTCCGGGCGAGGCGGGCCAGCAGGTACTCGACCTCGGCCTTGGCCGGCGCGGTCAGGGCCTGTGAGGGCTTGCGCTGCGCATCGGAGGAAAAAATCCCCCGGCGCTGGAACACGTATTTGCGTACCGCCAGCCCCAGCGGGCCCTGCTGCTGCTCGTAGCGGAGATAGGGCAGGTGAGCGTCGAACAGGTCGTGGGCGGCGTCGCGCTCGCCCGCCCGGCCGAGGCGGACCACGTCGACCAGCATCTCCGGGAAGGCGTAGCCGGTATTGGCGCCGTCGGCCCCGCGCTCGGTCTCGAAATCGAGGAACAGGCCGCCATTGCCCACGAGGATGCTGATGTGGCGCATCGAGCCGTCCGCCTCGAAGCCGCGCAGGGTTGAGATCTTCTCCAGCCCGGGCCAATCCTCGTGCTTGAGCATCACGCAGGAGGGGTTTTCGGTGACGATCCGGCGGATCACGCCGGGGGTCATCTGCACCGAGAAGGTGAGGGGGTAGTCCTGCAGCACGAAAGGCACGTCCGAACCGATCGCCTCGGCGGCGTTGCGGTAATAGCCCGCCACCTGATCGTCGGTGCGGAGCGTGTTGGGCGGGGCGATCATCACGCCGGACGCGCCCATCTCCATCACCTCCCGGGCCAGCGACCGCATGGCCGCGAAGCCCGGCGCCGTGACACCGACGATCACCGGCAGCCGCGTGCGCCCGAGGACGCGCTTGGCCACCGCGATCCCCTCCGCATGGTCGAGCTTGCCGGCCTCGCCGAGCTGGCCGAGGATCGTCAGGCCGTCGACGCCGGCCGCGCCGAAGAAGTCGGTCATCCGGTCGAGGGAGGTCTCGTCGATCCGGCCATCCGGGTGGAACGGCGTCGGGGCGATCGGCACGACGCCGCGAATGTCGCTGGTGAGGGGCATGCCGGTTTTCCTCCGTCGCGGGACGCTGCGGGCGGGGACCATAGGCCCGGTCGGCCGGAAAATCTTTAGCCGATGGCGGCCGGATCAGGTCGTGGTTTCGAAAGGTCGAGACCTTTCGCGGGTCCAGGGCAGAGCCCTGGTGTCGAGCGAAGCTCGAACGTCGGGCTGCGCCTGAGACGGTCAGGGCTTCGCCCTGACAACCCACCAAAGGGCTTCAGCCCTTTGGAAACCCGGGATCAAGCCCGGGCCTCCGCCGGCCGGACAACCGTCGCCCCAGCCGAAGCGCGAGCCCGCCGTCCCGAGCGACCGGCCAGCGCCACCGAGCCCTGCTGCAGGGCGATGAAGGCGAACAGCAGCAGCCCCGTGGCGATCTTGCTCCACCAACTCGACAGGGTGCCGTCGAAGGTGATGGCCGTCTGGATCAGGCCGCCGATCATCACCCCAAGGAACGTGCCCAGCAGGCCGCCCTGGCCGCCGGAGAGCAGCGTGCCGCCGATCACCACGGCCGCGATCGCGTCGAGTTCCACGCCCACCGCCGAGAGCGGCGTGCCCGAGGCGGTGTCGAGGGAGAACACGATCCCGGCGAGGGTCGCGAGCAGGCTCGACAGGGCGTAGACCGCCACGATGTTGCGCCCGACCCGCACGCCCATGAGCGCCGTGGTCTGGCGGCTGCCCCCCAGCGCGTAGACCGTGGCGCCGAAGCGCGTGGCGCGGAGCACCACCCCGCCCACCAGGAACACGCCGAGCATGATCCCCGCCGTCAGGGTCAGCCGCCCGCCGCCGGGCAGGCTCAGCGACAGGTCGGAGACCGCCCCGTACAGGGGGGCGTTGATCGGCACCGACTCGGTGGAGAGCAGGAAGCCGGCGCCCCGCGCGAGGAACATGCCGGCGAGCGTCACGATGAAGGGCGGCATATCGAAGACGTGGATCAGCGCGCCCATGGCGGCGCCGAACAAGCCGGCGGCGGCGAGCACGATCCCGAAGGCCGCGAGCGGCGGGATGCCCCAGCGCTCGATCGCCAGCGCCAGGAACACCGTGGTGAACCCGACCACCGAGCCGACCGACAGGTCGATGCCGCCCGCGATGATCACAAAGGTCGTGCCGACCGCCACGATGCCCAGGAAGGCGCCGTCGGTGAGCAGGTTGCCGACGACCCGCGTGGTCAGGAAGGCGGGGTACTGCGTCGCGCACAGGCCGTAGCCGGCCGCGAACAGCAGGGCCGCCACGAGGACCGGGAGGTTGCGGCTCATCACGACGGCTTCCGCAGCAGCAGGGACAGGCCGGCGAGGCGCGGCGATTGCAGCAGCAGCACCGCCAGCACCACCGCGGCCTTGACCACGAGGTTGAGTTCCGGCGGCAGGCCGGAGAGCAGGATGCCGGTATTCATCGCCTGGATCAGGAAGGCCCCGAGCACCGCGAGCCACAGGCTGAACCGCCCGCCGAGCAGGGACGAGCCCGCCACCACCACGGCCAGGATCGCGTCGAGTTCGAGCCACAGCCCGGCATTGTTGGCGTCGGCCCCCAGGATGTCGGCCGCCGCGACGACGCCGGCCAAAGCCGCGCAGAGGCCGCTCCACGCATAGACCGCGAGCGTCACCGCGCGCGTGTCGATGCCGGCGAGCGCGCTCGCCCGGGCGTTGCCGCCGGTCGCCTCGATCATCAGGCCGAGCGCCGTGCCGCGCACCAGCGCAAGGGTGAGGACGAGCATCCCGAGGACCAGCACCACCGGCATCGGCACGCCGACGAGCGCGCCGCCGCCGAGGAACGCGAGATCGGGCGACGCGAAGGTGATGATCCGCCCCTCGGTGATCAGCTGGGCGATGCCGCGGCCGGCCACCATCAGGATCAGGGTGGCGACGATCGGCTGGATGCGCAGCACCGCCACCAGGAGGCCGTTCCAGAGCCCGCAAAGAAGACCGGTGCCGAGCGCGGCGCCGAGGACCACCGGCAAGGGCTGCGTGTCGGCGAGGCTCGCCGCCACGGCGCCGGCGATCGCCATCACGGCGCCCACCGACAGGTCGATGCCACCGGTGGCCACCACCAGCACCATGCCGAGCGACAGGAGCGCCACCGGGGCGCCGCGGTTGAACACGTCGACGAGGTTGCCGAACAGGCGCCCGTCCTGCCAATGCACGTCGAGGAATTGCGGGGCCACCAGCCGGTCGGCCAGCAGCACGGCCAGGAAGGCGAGGAGCTGGGGCGCTCCGGCACGCAGCGCACGCATCAGGCGGGTTCCGGCACGGGAGCAGGCGCTTCCGCCGCGATGGCCCGGAGGATGGCGGTGACGTCGATCGCCCCGTCGGCGAGTTCGGCCACCTGGGCGCGGTCGCGCATCACGATCACCCGGTCGGAATAGGTCACGATCTCCTCCAGCTCGGACGAGATCACCAGCAGGGCGAGGCCCGCATCGCACAGGCTGCGGATCAGCCGGATGATCTCCGCATGGGCCCCGACATCGATGCCCCTTGTCGGTTCGTCGAGGATCAGCAGGCGCGGCTCGGTGGCGAGCCAGCGCGCCAGCAGCGCCTTCTGCTGGTTGCCCCCGGAGAGGAGCCCGATCGGCCGCTCCGGATCGGGCGGCCGGATGTCGAGCTTGGCGATGAAGTCACGAGTGATCCGATCCTGCGCCGCCCGGCTCAACGGCCGGAACGGGCCTTTCCGAGCCTGGAGCGCCAGCACGATGTTCTCCCGGACGGTCAGGTCGGCGACGATGCCGTCGGTCTTGCGCTCCTCCGGGCAATAGCCGAGGCGGTGGCGCAGCGCGTCCCGGGGGTTGGCGATCCGGGTCGGCCTGCCGTCGAGCAGGATGCGGCCCTGGTCCGGGCGCTCGGCCCCGAACAGCAGGCGGGCGGTCTCGGTCCGGCCGGAGCCGAGGAGGCCGGCGAGGCCCACCACCTCGCCGCGCGCCACCGTCATGTCGACGGGCCGGAGATAGCCGACCTTGCCGAGTCTTTCCGCGCGCAGGACCGGGGGCCCGGCCCCAATCCGCTGGGCCCGCGGCCCCGTCTCCGACCGCGCCTCCTCCTCGGCGATGTCGTGGCCCAGCATGGTGCGCACGAGGTCGAGGCGCGGGAAATGCGCGGTCTCGCGCTCGGTGACCAGCCGGCCGTTGCGTAGGACCGTGATCCGGTCGGTGATCGCGTAGACCTGCTCCAGGAAGTGGGTGACGAACACGATGCCGATGCCCCGCGCGGCCAGCCGGCGCATCACGCCGAAGAGCACCGTGACCTCGTGGGTGTCGAGGCTCGCGGTCGGCTCGTCGAGGATCAGCGCCCGGGCCGAGAGGTCCACCGCCCGGGCGATCGCCACGAGGTGCTGCACCGCCACCGGGAAGCTTCCGAGCGGCGCGCCGACATCGATCGCAAGGCCGAACTCCGCCAGGCGTTCCGACGTGCGCTGCCGCATCGCCCGGCCGCGCACGAGTCCGAACCGGGTCGGCTCGCGGCCGAGGAACAGGTTCTGCGCCACGGTGAGGTTCGGCAGCAGGCCGACCTCCTGGTAGACCGTGGCGATGCCGGCCCGGGCCGATTCCTCCGCCGAGCGCGGCGCGATCGCCACGCCGTCGAGCCACACCGCGCCGGCATCGCGCCGGACGATTCCGGTCAGCGTCTTGATGAAGGTCGATTTGCCGGCGCCGTTCTCGCCCAGCAGGGCATGGATCTCCCCCCGGCGTAGGGTGAAGTCGACCCCCGCGAGGGCCTGGTGCCCGGCAAAGCTCTTGGAGAGCCCGCGGACGCTGAGAAGGGGCGTGTCGTACACGGGACCGCTCGCAGGGATCGCGGCGCGGGGCGCGTCAGTAGCCCAGGCCCTTCTTGCTCTCGTAGACCTTCAGCGGATCGTCGGCCGCCGTGTAGAGCTTCGACTCGGTCTGGATCCACTTCGGCGGGACGGTGCCCTTGTCCTTGTAGGCCTTGAGCGCGTCGAAGGCGGGGCCGGCCATGTCGGGGGTCAATTCGACGGTGGCGTTGGCCTCGCCCGCCGCGATCGCCTTGAAGATGTCGGGCACCGCGTCGATCGAGATCGTCAGGATGTCCTTGCCGGGCTTCAGGCCCGCCTCCTTCATGGCCTGGATGGCGCCGACCATCATGTCGTCGTTGTGGGCGTAGACGGCGCAGATCGCGCGGCCGCCCTCGGCCTTGATGAAGCTCTCCATCACCTCCTTGCCCTTGGCACGGGTGAAGTCGCCGGTCTGGCTGCGCACCAGCTTGAGGTTGGCGTGGGATGCGAGGGCGGCGTCGAAGCCCTTCTTGCGGTTGGTGGCGACGCTGGCGCCGACCGTGCCCTGCAGCTCGACCACGTTGCAGGGTTTTTCGCCGACCGTCTTGGCCAGCCAGTTGCCGGCGACGCGGCCCTCCTCGACGCTGTCGGAGGTGACGGCGGTGAGGGTGAGGTCCTTGCCGGCCGGGTCGATGTCGCGGTCGAGCAGGATCACCGGGATCTTGGCGTCCCGGGCTTCCTTGAGCACCGCGTCCCAGCCGGTGGCGACCACGGGCGCAAGCAGGATCCCATCGACCCCCTGCGCCACGAAGGAGCGGATCGCCTTGATCTGGTTCTCCTGCTTCTGCTGCGCGTCGGCGATCTTGACGGTGATGCCGCGTTTCTTGGCCTCGGCCTTGGTCACCGTGGTCTCGGCGGCGCGCCAGCCGGATTCCGAGCCGATCTGCGAGAAGCCGACGGTCAGCGAGGCCGCCTGGGCCGCACCACCCCACGCGAGCATCGCGCCCACGAGCAAAGCCTTGATGGAAACCGATTCCCTCATGACACGTCCCCCCTGGATTGCGGCCGCCGCCTCTTCAGAGCGGTCGACCCGCATATGTATGACATATGGGCGCCGCGCTGAATAGCCGCAGAGAGGTATCGTGCCATCCCGATGCATCGGGATGTTTCAGATCGTCTGGTTTGTCTGAGTTTCTGAGCCCGATCGCTGGGATCAGACCAGCAGCTTGTCGAGCGTAATCGGCATCTCGCGCACCCGCACGCCGGTGGCGTGCCAGATCGCGTTGGCGATGGCCCCGACCGTGCCGGTGATACCGATCTCGCCGACGCCCTTCACGCCCAGGTTGTTCACCACCGCGTCGTCCTCGTGGACCAGGATCGCCTCCATGGCGGGCACGTCGGCGTTCACCGGCACATGGTATTCGGCGAGGTTGTCGTTGAGGAAGCGGCCTGTGCGCGGGTCCATCTCGGCCCGCTCGTGCAGGGCGAAGGACAGGCCCCAGATCATCCCGCCGTAATACTGGCTCTGGACCAGCCGCGGGTTGATCACCCGGCCCGCCGCGAAGGCGCCGACGAGGCGGCTCACCCGAATCTGGCCGAGATCGGGATCGACCTTGACCTCGGCGAAGACCGCTCCGTGGGCGTGCATGGCGTAAGAGGCCTGCGCGGCCGGATCGGCCCCGGCCTTGCCCTGGCCCTCGATGCTGGCCCGGCCGGCCCGGGCGAGGATGTCGGTGACGGATTCGCCCCGGCTCGGGTCGTCGCGCCGGGTCAGGCGCCCGTCGGCGGCGGTCACGCCGGCATTGCCCGCGCCGTAGAGCGGCGAGGCGGGGTCGTTGGTGGCGAGATCCGCGAGTTGCCGGATCACGTCGGCCGCCGCCGCATGGATCGCGCCGCCCGCCGTGGCGGTGTGGCCGGAGCCGCCCGCGATGCCGGCATTCGGCAGATCGGAAGACCCCATCCGGAAGGTGAGGGCGTCCATCCCGATCCCGAGCCCGTCGGCGGCGATCTGGGCGAGCGCCGTCCAGGCCCCCTGGCCCATGTCGATCGCCCCGAGTTCCACCGTGCCGGTGCCGTCGGCGCGGATCTCGGCCCGGGCCATGCCTTCGAAGATCAGGGCCGGGAAGGTCGCGGTGCCCATGCCGGTGCCGACCAGGAACCCGTCCTTGTCGCGCGTCTGGCGGGGCTGGAGCGGGCGCCCGGCCCAGCCGAACGCCTCGGCGCCGCGGCGGTAGCATTCCTGCAGGGCCTTCGAGGAGAACGGCTTTCCGGTGATCGGCTCGACCTCGGCGTAGTTGGCCAGCCGGAACTCCAGCGGGTCCATGCCGAGTTCGTGCGCCATCTCGTCCAGCGCGCTCTCCAGGGCGACGCTGCCGGTGGCCTCGCCGGGCGCGCGCATGAACAGCGGCGTCCCGGTATCGAGGCGCACGGCTTCGTGCCGGATCGCGAGGGCCGGGCTCGCGTAGAGGGTGCTGGTCGCCCGGCCCGCCGGCTCGAAGAAGTCGTCGAAGCTCGACGAGGCGGTGAGGATGTGGTGGTCGAGCGCCGTAAGCTTGCCGGCCGCATCGGTGCCGAGGCGCAGGGTCTGCCGGGTCGGGCCGCGATGGCCCATCGGGCCGTACATCTGGGTCCGGGTCGGCACGAGCTTCACCGGCTTGCCCACGAGCTTCGCCGCCATGCAGGCCAGCACCTGCGGCCCGGCGGGCACGCCCTTCGAGCCGAAGCCGCCGCCGAGGTAGGGGCTCTCGATGTGGATGTCGTCGGGGGTGATGCCGAACAGCCCGGCGAGCCGGCCCTGCGACATGGCCAGCGCCTGGGTCGGCATCAGGAGCGTCAGCCGATTCCCCTCCCAGCTGGCCACGGCCGCGTGCGGCTCCATGGCGTTGTGATACTGGGCCGGGGTCTCGTAGGTGGCCGCGATCGTCTTGGACGCGGCGGCAAGCCCGGCCTCGACGTCGCCATCGGACTCGGCCGCGGGCGCACCGACGCCCACGGAGGGCGGAGTGAAGACCTCGCCGGCATCGAGCCCGATCCGCGGCGTCTCGGCCGCGTAGGTCGGGGCGAGCAGCCGGGCACCCTCGGTCGCCGCCTCCAGGGTCTCGGCGATCACCACGGCGATCGGCTGGTTGGCGTAGCGGACCCGATCGTTCTGCAAGAGATCGAGGCGGAAGGTGAACGGGCCGTCCTTGGCGTCCGGGTCCTTGGCGAGCTTCGGCGCGTTCTCCGGCGTCATCACCGCGACGATTCCGGGATGCGCCGCGGCGGCCGCCACGTCGAGGCCGGTGACGCGGCCCTTCGCGATCCGGGCGACGCAGAGCGCGGCATGGAGCGTGCCGGGGGGCAGGTTGTCGGCGGAGAAGCGGGCCTGGCCCGTCACCTTCAGGGGGCCGTCGCGCCGGGTGAGCGGCTGGCCGATGCTGGAGCCGTGGCGGACACCGCCGGCGGGGAGGGTCGAAGGCGAGGCGGTCGCGGTCATGCGGGTCTCCTCAGACGATGCCGAACGGGGAGGCGGGGAGCGCCGGGATGCGGGCGGGCGTGCCCGCGGCGGCCTGGGTGAGGGCGCGGATCGCCACCCGGCGGGCGAGTTCGATCTTGAAGGCGTTGGCCTCGCCGGTGGGCTTGGCCCCGGCGAGCGCCGCGTCGGCGGCCTTGGCGTAGGCCTCGGGGGAGGGTGCCTGTCCGGCCAGCACGGCTTCGGCCTCCGCCACCCGCCAGGGCTTCAGCGCCAGCCCGCCGAGGGCCAGCCGGGCCTGGGCGATTCGGCCGCCGGCCTCCAGGGTGAGGGCGGCCGCCGCCGAGACCACCGCGAAGGCGTAGGAGGTGCGGTCGCGGACCTTGAGATAGCGGGCGTGGCCCCGGAAAGATGCCGCCTCGGGGGGCAGGCGCAGGGCGGTGATCAGTTCGCCGGGCCGCAACTCGGTCTCCCGCTCCGGATGGTCGCCGGGCAGCAGGTGGAACGCGGTGAGGGGCACCTCGCGCGTGCCGTCCGGCCCGGAGATCTCCACCACCGCGTCGAGGGCGGCGAGCGGCACGCAGAAATCGGACGGGTGGGTGGCGATGCAGTGCTCGGTCCAGCCCTGGACCGCGTGGATGCGGGTGGCATGCCCGAGCGCCGCGCAGCCGGAGCCGGGGGCGCGCTTGTTGCAGGGCGAGACCGCATCGGTGAAGTATTGGCAGCGGGTGCGCTGCATCAGGTTGCCGCCGACGGTCGCGGCGTTGCGCAGCTGCGCCGAGGCGCCGGCCAGCAGGGCCTCAGCCACCATCGGGTAGGTTTTTTCGAACATCGGGTCGTAGGCGAGGTCGCTGTTGCGCACCAGCGCGCCGATCCGAGTGGCGCCGTCCGGCAGACGCTCGATCGACGACAGGCCGGGCAGGCGGGTGATGTCGACGATCCGCTCGGGGGTCGCGACGCCGCCCTTCATCAGGTCGACCAGGTTGGTGCCGGCGGCCAGGAAGGCGGTGCCCGGTACCTGCCCGGCCGCCACGGCCTCGGGCACGCTCGCGGGGCGGATGTAGTCGAAGGTTTTCACGCCGCGTCCTCCCGCTGCTCGGTCGTCCGGGCCGCCGCGTCCTGAACCGCATCGAGGATGCCGGCATAGGCACCGCAGCGGCAGAGATTGCCGCTCATGCCCTCACGGATGCGCTCGGGATCGGTGCCGGCCTGGCCCTCGCGGATCAGTCCGACCGCGCTCATGATCTGGCCGGGGGTGCAGAAGCCGCACTGGAAGCCGTCATGGGCGATGAAGGCGGCCTGGACCGGGTGGAGCGTGTCGCCCTCGGCGAGCCCCTCGATGGTCAGGATCTCGGCTCCGTCGAGGCTCGCGGCGAGGGTCAGGCAGGCATTGATCCGCCGCCCGTCCACCAGCACCGTGCAGGCGCCGCACTGGCCACGGTCGCAGCCCTTCTTGGCGCCGGTCAGGCCGAGGCGCTCGCGCAGGAGGTCGAGGAGGGTCACCCGCGGATCGTCGAGGGCGATCTCGCGCGGCTGCCCATTCAGGGTGAGCCTGAGGGGAATGGTCATGGCGGTCCCGGCTTTGCGAAGGCTGGAACCGTTACAGATAGCTGGGCCGGACTCGGCGGCGAGACCTTCAGCAAACGACGATGTGCGCAAGCTCACGACCCGCGCAGGCTGCGCCACTCTGCAGGATTGACGGGCTGCCGAAAGCCGAGGACGGACTTTGTCGGCAGACTTGGTGCACTCTTCCGGAGCCGGACGGGGTGACGAAGCCGGGCCATTCGGGTATCGGTTTGCGGGGGGATTTCCTCCACCGGGCCTGTAGCTCAATGGTTAGAGCCGACCGCTCATAACGGTCTGGTTGCAGGTTCGAGTCCTGCCGGGCCCACCAGCTTAGACCACGCGCCAGCCCGGTTTGCTCGTCCCGCAGGCTGGTCTTGGCCCGCAGGCTGGTCTTGGATCGGCCCGATGTCGCCGATCGCAACGATCGCCGCGCATCCAAGCATCCAGCAGAAGAACCTCCGCATCCACGATGCCGATGGCCCTATGACATCGATATCGTGCAGACGAGAAGGATCAGAACCTCGAACGCGATCCATCCGCCGAATACAACAATCAGCTCCCAATTCGCTGTCTTGCCGATTTTGGTGACAGCGTACACGGGCAACCTCCCCGCGGAGCTCCCAGCTCCGCAAGCAGTTTCAGTCAACGCGATGATATTACGCTTATAAGTATTCGATCATATTTTTGCCCAAATGGCAATCGTAGATTTCAACAGAGTCGGACAGACAACAGCACACGTCGTCAATGCCACCGCCGCGCAGGTAGATCCGGATTGCGGATACTGCAGCGCAGCGCGTCTGCCAGGCGGTGACCGATGCGGTCGGCTTTCCGCGGGGCAATCTAGGTCCGGCCGGCGGAGCGGCACCGGCTGCGGCGGATCCTGGCCTCACCCGTTGAACCCCCGCCCTCGCCCACGTGTTGGGCCGCAGCCGACATGACGGCAGCGACACGAGGACGGTCCATGAAGCATGGCGCGCGCAACGACATCCCCGCCACGGTGACGGCGATCAAGCGCGGGGGCGTGATGGCTCAGGTCGAGGTGGAACTCGTCGGCACCACCTACCGCATGGCCTCGGTGATGACCGTCGATTCGCTTGAGGAACTCGGCCTCAAGGAGGGCGACACCGTGCACGTGCTCGCGAAGGCGGTGAACGTGCTGCTCGTGAAGCCGTGACGGCGCGGGACCGAACCGGTCGCTCAAGCGTCATCGGGCGGGGTTAAGGGGGCTCTCCCCGCTGTTCCACCCCGACGCGATCATCCGATGGACTGGTTTGACCTGCCCGAGGACGCCCCCCTGTCGTCCGAGCCCGACGCGAGCCGCATGCGGCTGTACATCATCGCCGGGCTGCTCGGCGTCGGGGTGCTCGGCGGGGTGCTGCACCTCCTCCCGGCCTGACGGCGACAGGCCGCCAAGCTCCGCGCGGCCCGGCTCCGGCGCGGTGCAAGGCCGCAGCGGAGTCCGGGCGCAGGACCCCGGTCAGGCGGCCCGGATCTCGCGCAGGAAGCCGTCCACCTCCTGTTTGACAGCCAGCGACTGCTTGGCCAGCTCGGTCGCCGCGTTCAGCACCTGCGCGGCCGCGCTGCCGGTCTCGCCGGCGGCTGCCAGCACCCGGGTCACGTTGGACGACACGTCCTGCGTCCCCCGCGCGGCCTGACTGGCATTGCGCGAGATCTCGCTGGTCGCCGCCGTCTGCTCCACCACCGTCGAGGCGATCGAGCCGCTGATCTCGCTCACGCTCGCGATCGTACGCGCGATCTGCTGCATCGCCTCCGCGGCCTGGGCGGTGGCCGCCTGGATCGCGGCGATCTGGCCGCCGATCTCGTCGGTCGCCTTCGCGGTCTGGCCGGCCAGTTCCTTCACCTCGGCGGCGACCACGGCGAAGCCCCGACCCGCCTCGCCGGCGCGCGCCGCCTCGATCGTGGCGTTGAGCGCGAGCAGGTTGGTCTGGCCCGCGATGCCGGAGATCGTCGTCACGGCCGCGCCGATCTGCTCGGCGGCCGCGCGCAGGCTCGCCATGGCGGCGTTGCTCGCCTCCGCTTCGTGGGCGGCAAAGCCCGCGACCTCGTTGGAACGCACCACCTGCCGCTCGACCTCCTGGAGCGAGGACACCATCTCCTCGGCGGCGGCCGCCACGGTCTGGACGTTGGTGGCCGTCTGCTCAGCGGCGGCGCTGGAGGCGACCGCCTGCGTGTTGGTGTCGTCGGCGACCCGGGTCATGGAGCGCGCCGTGGCGTCGAGTTCGGTGGCGCTCGCCGTGACGACGTCGAGCGATTGGGCGACCCTCTGCTCAAAGGTGCGGACGAGCTGATCGACCCGCTCGACCCGGCGCAGCCGCGCCTCCTGCTCGGTGGCCTGCGCGGCCTCCAGCTCCGCCCGGGTGATGGCGTTCTGCCGGAACACCTCCACGGCCTCGGCCATGGCGCCCAGTTCCCCGGCCGCATCCTGCGAGGGCACCGCGACGGCGGTGTCGCCCGCCGCCAGCCGTGCCATCGCCTCGGTCATGCCGCCGACCGGCCGGACGATGCTGCGGGCGATGAGGAAGGCCAGCGCTCCGCCGATCACCAGGACCAGGACCGCCGAACCGATCTGAATCTGACGGGCTGCCGCCACGTAGGCAGCCGTGGCGGCTTCACTGTCCTTGAGGGAGCGCTCGATGTCGGCGCGCAGGGCCTGGGCGGATTGATTGATCGTCACCGCAGGCGCCGCGATGCCCGACTCGTAGGCCGTGTTCGCCAGCTCCATCGCCGCGACATAAGCCCCGAACTTGTCGACGTAGCCGGCCAGTGCGGCGTTGACCGCC
Organism: Methylobacterium sp. GC_Met_3; assembly: GCF_026540775.1. NCBI lineage: Bacteria > Pseudomonadati > Pseudomonadota > Alphaproteobacteria > Hyphomicrobiales > Methylobacteriaceae > Methylobacterium > Methylobacterium sp. GC_Met_3. The sequence goes on along the minus strand of NZ_JALNUL010000009.1, from coordinate 161,115 downwards.
TCGATCGGGGCCGCCAGGGATTCGGTGCTGGCGGCCTCCACGAGGGTCTCCACGGCGCGCTGAGCCTTCGCGGCATTGGCGGCGAACGTGGCCGGCCCCTTCGGGTCGCCGGTCGCCAGGAAGCGCCAGTTGGCGACGCGAACCAGCAACACGGCGCTCTCGACATCCTGGGCGCGGCTGAGAATATTTCGATCGGCTCGGGCGCGCACCGCCTCCACCAAGGCGCTCGTCGCGTGGGTCAGCGCGTCGCCGCCCGTGAACAATAAGTCCTTGGCCGCGTTCAGGCCCGCACCGGCTGTCGCGAGGCGCTCCAGCGCCGGCCGCACGCTTCTCGCATCGTCGCGGGTCCTCGCGTAAAGCGCGCGCCGCTGGTCGGACTGGGTGACCGCACGGCGCGCCTCGGCGAGTTCCTCGATCGCCTGCCGCGCCTGCTCGATCCCGGCGATCCGCTCCGGCTTCGGCGCGAACCGGTAAAGGCCGGCCTCGCCGATCAGACGTTCGGCGAGGCCGGCGAGCTGGATGGCGCTCCGCACCCCCGATTCGAACTGGATTCGCTTATCGTATTGTTCGTTGATGAGCCCTTGCTGGTAAATCATATATATATTTACGCTGGCCACAAACGCCATAACTATACCAAAACCAGCATAAAGACGTGATCTTATACCAATATTCATCGTATAACCCGTAGTGATTCGCCGAATCGGGGCGCGGGGCGATCTTGCCATAGACTTTTAATCCACGCCCGCTCTCCGAAATCTCCATCGCGACACGATGAGACCGTGCCGGCCGATCCGCGACGCGGCGCCATCCATCCGACGGAGGCGCCCGGAGTGTCGTGGTCCCGGAGCGGTGCCGGCGGCGTGGCCCCGCGCGGATCAGTGGGGGGACACCGCAACACCCGCGCGCCCGAAGCGCGCGTAGAGCGCCGGCAGCACCACCAGGGTCAGCAGCGTGGCGCTGATCAGGCCGCCGATCACCACGGTGGCGAGCGGGCGCTGCACCTCCGCGCCGGTACCGGTGGCCAGCGCCATCGGCACGAAGCCCAGGGAGGCGACCAGCGCGGTCATCGCCACGGGGCGCAGCCGGGTGAGGGCGCCCTCGCGGATCGCCGCCGGCAGCGGCCGTCCTTCGGTGACCAGCTGCTTGATGAAGGTCAGCATCACGAGGCCGTTCAGCACCGCCACGCCCGAGAGCGCGATGAAGCCCACCGCCGCCGGCACCGAGAGCGGCATCCCCCTCAGCCACAGGGCCGCGATCCCACCGGTCAGCGCCAGGGGCACGGCGCTGAATACCAGGAGCGCGTCGCGCGCCCGGCCGAGCGCCGCGGTGAGCAGCAGGAAAATCAGCCCGAAGCAGACCGGCACCACCACGGCGAGGCGCGCCCGCGCCGAGGCGAGGTTTTCGAATTGTCCGCCCCAGGTGAGGGATGCACCCGCCGGCAGAGCCACCTGTTCGGCGACCTTCGCCTGCGCCTCCGCCACCAGAGAGCCGATGTCGCGCCCGCGGACATTGGCGGTGACGACGACGCGCCGCCGGCCGTTCTCGCGGCTGATCTGGTTCGGCCCCTCGCTCACCGAGAAGCGCGCCACCTGCCGCAGCAGCACGGAGGCGGCCCGGCCGTTCGGACCCGGAGGAAGCGGCACCGGCAGGTTCTCCAGGGCCTCCCGGTCCTCGCGCACCTGATCGGTCAGCCGCACCACGATCGGCACGCGCCGGTCGCCTTCGAACACGATGCCCGCGTCCCGCCCGCCCATGGCCGCGCCGATCACCTCCTGGATCGCCCCGGTGCTGAGGCCCAGCCGCGCCGCCTCCTCCCGGTCGATCGTGATCTCGAACACCGGCAGGCCGGCAATCTGCTCGACCTTCACGTCGTCGGCGCCCGGGATCCCGCGCAGGATCGCGGCGATCCGGTTGGCGGTCTCCAGCATCGGCGCGAAGGCCTCGCCGAACACCTTGACGGCGAGGTCGCCCCGGGTGCCGGCGAGCAGCTCGTTGAAGCGCAGCTGGATCGGCTGGGAGAACTCGTAGACGTTGCCGGCGAGGTCCCCCAAAGCCGCCTCGATCCGCTCCTGCAGTTCGGCCTTCGTGAGGCCCGGATCGGGCCAGTCCGCCTGAGGCTTGAGCATCACGAACGTGTCGGAGGAATTCGGCGGCATCGGGTCGGTGGCGACCTCGGCGGTGCCGGTCTTGGAGAACACCGTGGCGACCTGCGGAAATTTGGCGATGGCCCGCTCGACCTTGAGCTGCATCGCCTGCGACTGCGTCAGCGATGTCGAGGGGATCCGGGTGGCGTTGAGCGCGATGCTCTTCTCGTCGAGCAACGGGATGAACTCGGTGCCGAGCCGGGCGGCCAGCAGCCCGGCGCCGACGAGCAGCAGCAAAGCCGCCCCGACGAAGGTTGCGGGCGCCCGGATCGCCGCGGCCAGCACCGGCCGGTACAGCGCCTTCAGGCCCCGGAGGATCGGGCTCTCCGCCTCGGTGACCCGGCCGGTGAGCGCGATGGCGATCAGGGCCGGCACGAAGGTCAGCGACAGCACGAAGGCCGCCGCCAGCGCCAGGATGACGGTGAGCGCCATCGGCTGGAACATCTTGCCCTCGACCCCCGAGAAGGTCAGGAGCGGCACGTAGACCAGGATGATGATGGCCTGCCCATAGAGGGACGGCTTGATCATCTCCTCGGCGGAGTCCCGCACGGTCTCCAGGCGCTCCTCCACCGTGAGGGCACGCCCGATGGCGTGCTGCCGCTCGGCGAGATGGCGCAGCGCGTTCTCGGTGATGATCACCGCCCCGTCGACGATCAGCCCGAAATCGAGCGCCCCGAGGCTCATCAGGTTGGCCGAGATCTTTCCTTCGACCATGCCGGTCACGGTCATCAGCATGGCGACCGGGATGACCAAGGCCGCAATCAGCGCCGCCCGGATGTTGCCAAGCAGCAGGAACAGCACGACGATCACGAGGGCCGCGCCCTCCGCGAGGTTCTTTGCCACCGTGCGGATCGTCGCCTCGACGAGCTGCGTCCGGTCGAGCACAGTCTCGACCACGATGCCGGGGGGCAGGGCACGCTGGATCTGGTCCAGGCGGGTGCCGACGGCGGCCGCCACCGTGCGGCTGTTCTCGCCGATCCGCATCAGGGCGGTGCCGATCACGGTCTCCTGCCCGTTCTCGCTGGCCGAGCCGGTGCGCAGGTCGCGCCCGATCCGCACCGTGGCGACATCGCGGATCCGCACCGGGACGCCGCCGCGGCTCGCCACCACCACGTCGGCGATCGCCTCCGGGCTTTCCAGGCGCCCGGCCGCGCGCACCACGTAGCTCTCGCCATTGTCCTCCAGGTAGCGGGCGCCCTGGTTGGCATTGTTGGCCTGGAGCGCCCGGGCGACGTCCGCGAAGGACAGGTCGAGAGCGGTGAGCTTCGTCGGGTCCGGCTGGACGTGGTACTGCTTCTCGAAGCCGCCGATCCCATCGACGCCGGCGACGCCCGGCACCGCCTTGATCTGCGGCCGGATGATCCAGTCCTCGACCGTGCGCAGGTAGGCGACCTGCTCCAGCTCCGTCTTGAGATCCTGGCCCTCCAGGGTCCGGTAGCTGCCGTCCGGCTGCCAGCCCGGCTTCCCCGCCGGCACGGTCGCGCGTGCGTCCGGCGGCGCGTAGCGGACCGACCACATGGTGACCTCCCCGAGGCCGGTGGAGATCGGCCCCATCCGCGGCTCGACCCCGGAGGGCAGATCCTCCCGCACCTGGGCGAGGCGCTCGGCGACCTGCTGGCGGGCGAAGTAGATGTCGAGGCTCTCGGCGAAGACCGCGGTGACCTGCGAGAAGCCGTTGCGCGAGAGCGAGCGGGTGTACTCGAGGCCCTTGATGCCGGCGAGCGCGGTCTCGACCGGGTAGGTGACCTGCCGCTCGACATCGACCGGCGAGAGCGAGGGCGCCAGGGTGTTGATCTGCACCTGGTTGTTGGTGATGTCGGGCACCGCGTCGATCGGCAGCTTCGACAGGGCGACGGCGCCGAAGCCCGATGCCAGCAGCACGAGGAGCAGCACCAGCCAGTGCTGGCGGACCGAGACGGCGAGGATGCGGCTGATCATGGCGCGGTCCTCAATGGTCGTGGTCGGCATCGGCCTTGCCGAGCTCGGCCTTCAGCAGGAAGGTGTTGCCGGTCGCGATCTCGGCACCGGGCTCGAGCCCGGCGGTGACCGCGTAGGCCTCGTCGTCGGAGGGCCCGAGTTCGACCGGCCGCTTCTCGAAGCCGTCGGCGTTGCGCACGAACACCACGCTCTTGCCCTCGATCGTCTGGACGGCCGCCTTGGGGATCCGGACCGGGACCGTGTCCCGGGCGATCTCGACCTCGGCGGTTACGAAGGTGCCAGGCCGCCACGCGCCATCGGGGTTCGGCAGCGTCACCACCACCCGGGCCGAGCGGGTATCGGCGTTGAGGAAGGGGCTCACGAAGATCACGCGGCCCTCGGCTCGCTTCTCCGCCGCGCCGGCCCGGCCCGGGGTGACGGCGACGCGGGCGCCCTCCCGCACCTGAGCGAGATCGAGGGTGGGCACCGACAGCTCGATCCAGACCGTCGAGAGGTCCGCCACCGTGTAGAGGTCGGCCGGGTCGCCCTCCTTGCCGACCGCGGTGCCGACATCGACCTTGCGCTCGACGATCCGGCCGGCGAGCGGCGCCCGCAGGGGATAGCGGCGCAGGCTCGACTGGTTGGGCGTGGCCTCGTCGCGCTTCTGGGCGGCCGCCACCTCGGCGGCATCGAGGCCGAGCGCCGACAGCTTCTGGCGGGCGAGATCGACCCGCAGCCGGGTCTCCAGATAGGCGGCCCGGGCGGTCTCGAAGGCGGCCTCCGAGGCGCTGCGCGAGGCAAGCAGCTTCTGCTGGCGCTCGAAGTTGATCGTCTGCAATTCGGCCTGGACCTGGGCGGTCAGGAACTCGCTCTTGGCGTCGGCGACCTCCCGGCTGTCGAGGATCGCCACGACCTCGTTCGCCTGCACGGCGTCGCCGAGGCGCTTGCGCATCTCCGCCACGGTGCCGACCACCCGGGCGGGGACGCGGGCGATCCGGTCGGTGTCGGGGGTGATGGTACCAGGGACCAGAAGGTGGCGCGCCAGCGTGCCGCCGCCGACCCGCTGTGTCGCGATGTCCTGGCCGGTGATCTGGTCGGCCCGCATCCGAATCACGTCCTGCGCGTGATCGGCCGCGTGTTCCGCTCCGTGGGGATGGTCGTCGTGCGACGGGTCATCGTGCGGTTGGCTGTCGGCGCCGGTCCTCGGCCGGTCCGTTGCCACGGCGCGATCGCGGCCGTCCGGGCCGAGCCCGGTGCCGTCGAGGGCCTGCCGGAGGAGGGCGGGGAGGGCGGGCACGGCGGCGCCGAGGGCGATGCCCGCGGCCAGAAAGAGCGCACAGACAGCGGCGGACAGGAGGATGCGCATGGATCGGCCATAGAAGCGGCCGGGACGGCGGGATGCCGCGTGGCGGCCCCGGATGTCCCGTTCAGGTTTCGCGTGAGGGTGGGCCCGGGGCCGGTTCAGGCCTCCGGACGGGACGCGCGCCGGTGGGCGGCGTCAGCTCACGCGCGCGGGGGCCGCGGCAGCCGGTCGGGATCGACGGAGGGGCGGCCCTGGACGAGGCGAGCCCGCAGGGCCCGGCCCGGCACGGGCGGCGGCACCATCATGCCGCCCTCCAGGCGGGCCGCCAGATGACAGCCACAATGAACATGCGCGGCAAGGCCGGGATCGACGGCGGTGGACGAGGCCGGCGCGTCGAGGACAGCGCCCTCGCTCCGGGCATGCTGGCTGCCCGCATGGAAGGCGAGATCCGCCGCATGGCCGACGCCCAGCCCGGCGACCGACAGCGTCAGGACGAGCGCGAGCATGCGGACGGCGATCGCCCACCAGCCGCGCGCCCGCACGGAGCGCCTATGCCGAACCCCGAAGCCCATCGCGGGTCTTATGGTCGATGCGGGGTCAGGAACACAAGGAGCCGAAGTCACACGCGCGCCGATGGCCCCGATCAGGCGGCCAGCCGGAGGACCCAGTCGTAGAAATCAGGCCAGTTCTCCGCGCGATCCGAAGCCGCGGCGGCCTCCGCCGGGGTCGGCGTCACGCTCCGGGCCGGGCCCCGGGTCCGGACATCCCGGGGCGCGTGGCCGAAGGCGGCGCGGAAGGCCTGGGCGAAATGCGCGGGGCTCTCGAAGCCCCAGCGATACGCCACCTCCGAGACGCGGGCGCCGCGCCCGTCGCTGGCGAGATCCTGATAGGCGCGGGCGAGCCGGCGCTGACGGATGTAGCCGGACACGCCCCCGAGCGGGACGAACAGGCGGTACAGGGCGCTGCGCGAGATCCCGAAGGATTGGCCGAGCGCCTCGGCGTTCAGGTCGGGGGTGGCCAGTTCGGCCTCGATGAACCGGCGCAGGGCGAGCAGGATCGGGGCGCCGTCCGGGGCGCGACCGGGCCGTTCCTCCGCGGGCAGGCTGGAGACTGCCGCGCCGAGGAGCATGGCCGTCGCCTGCGCGGCCGCCGCGGCCTCCCGATCCGAGAAGCCGGGGGCGTGCGCGTCGAGGGCCCGCAGATGATCGTTCAGCATCCGGCCGAACGGGGTCGCGCCGCGGATGATTCGGCCGTGGAGCGCGTCGAGCACGCCCTGATTCGCGCCGAAGAGCCCGCGCGGCAGCACCACCGTCAGGGCCTGATAGTCCGTGGACCGGGCGGAGAGGGGCCGCGACAGGTCGAGCAGGCAGATGTCGCCCGGATCGCAAGCCTGCTCGCTGCCCCCGGCCGCGACCTGGGACCGGCCGGCCAGGCGCACATGCGCCAGGACATGATCGATGCCCATGCGGGCCACGAGGGCGCGGTCGCGGGTGAACTGCAGGCCCGAGGCGCTGGCCCGGCAGAGGATCGCGTTCCCGAGATGCTGGACCTGCGAGCGCCCGCGGAACTCCGCCAGATCCTCCTTGCGGACCGCGAAGCTCCAGAACGGTGCGACGGCATCGCGCCAGGCCGTGGCCTGATGAAGACCTGGGCGTTCGTCTTGAAGTTGCAGTACTGAGTTCGGCCGCATCACTCGTACTATTCAGTTCCCCGCCGGAGTAGTCACCCGGGCGATCATCTTACAGGATATCGGGCTCCCAAGAAACGGCGCACCGGTGCCGACCTGATCGACCCTCGCTCGCCCCGGGGACGCGCCACTCTGGGCCGGTCAGCCGGATGACGGATTCCGCAGTGCAATGCTGCGTTCAGGAGCGCGGGCCCGATACGACACGTCCCGCGGGCCGGGCGGCCGCGGGACGGGACGGTGCACGATCGTGAGACCGGCGATGTCGCTTGTGGTTAACGCTGCGTCACTTTCCGCTCGGCGCCGCGCCGCTGCCCGTGGCACCGTTGCCGGTGCTGTTGTCGCCCGCCGGGGCGCCGGCAGAGGAGGTGTTGCCGTTGGGCGTGCTCTGCGCGGCGGCCATTCCGGCGGTGCCGGCGGCGAGGGCGAGGGCGAGCAGGGCGGATTGGATGGTGCGGCTGGTCATGACGCTCCCGAATTCTATGAGTCTTCGACGTGCCGGCGCGATACCGGCCCGCGCCAGATAACCGCCGGCCCCGGAGCCTGTTCCGACGCGTCCCGATCCGGGGTGCCCCGACGGAATCCGCCCATCGCGCCCTGTTCGACCGGGAACAGCCGCGCGGCTTTCAAGCTTGTCCGACGTGGCACCGGGCCGGCGGCCCTCACGTCGCGGTCCTCGCGTCGCGGAAGGGGAGGCCTGATCATGACCAAGCTGTTCATCGCGCAGGTGCGCGACGCGGAAGGGGAGAAACCCCTGGTCACCGTCCGGGCGGAGGCCGAGGGGGAGGCGCGCCTGTTCCTGACGGCCGCCTATCCGGACGCGGAGATCGCCGCCATCGCGGAGCCCAGCGACTGGACGAGCGATGCCGATACCGGATCCCGGGCCGGCGACATCCGCGAGCATCCGGGCGTCGCGTGGCAGATGCCCTCCAGTCTGGCCGATTGACCGACCCGAAAGGCCCGGTTGCCGACAAGTGTCGCGGTTTCGTTCAGGGGTTCTCAGCGTGGAGCGCGGATCCTGCGGCATGACGTCCGGCGATCCGACACCACGGCTCTTGGCGGCCCTGGCCGCCCTGACCGGCACCGCGATCCTGATGTGCCGCACGGAGCCGTCCTGGGACGGGATCCTGATCGGCCTGCTGTGTCTCGGCCTCTGGGCCCTCGGAACCCTCGCGGTACGGCCCACGCGGCCCCCCCCGAGGCCGGCGCGGCCGATGATGCTGGAGGCCGTCATCGTCGAGACGCCCCGGGCGCCGCTGGCGTTGCTGCCCGCTCCGCGCCCCGCCGTTCCGGTACCCGCCCCCCGCCTGCTCGATGTGCCGACGCAGCGGCCGCGGGCGGTCGCACGCCGGCGCCGGTAGCGCAGCCCTCCTCCCGATCCCTCGCGAGCTTCTGCCGCAGTATCGATGCGGGCCGCCCCGCGTTGCCGGAAGCCAACCGAGGAGACAGCATGGCGGACAAGGCTGACGTGACGACCTACACGGTGAAGCAGGCGCTGGCCGCCAAGGTCGCGGATCACATCGAGATCGCGATCGAGGCGCAGGACGGCACCAAGCTGAAGCTCAAGGCGACCGCCGACCAGCTGGATGCCCTGGTGGGCGATCTGGAGACCATCCTGGATGCCGACGACGCGGAGGGCGAGGCGGCCTGATCCCGTAACGGGCCGAAGCCGTTCGGCCGGCCTGACATGAACTAGCCCCCGAACCAGGAGCGGCCTCCGATCGTGGCACGATCGGAGGCCGCTGCCGTCGAGGCGTCCCGATTCCGTGTCCCCCGGGCCGGGGAGGGGCCGATCCAGGACGGAAGCCGCCGACCAGCCGATGCCCCGGGGCAGGCCGCGTCGGCGAAGGCGGGGCCGCTCCCATTCGGGCCACTGCCTGGGCAATACACCTGCTGGTCAAGACACCGGATGGACGGTTCTTGGGCCGCGTATTTCTGGTATGGCTCAGTCTCGATGGATGGCCCCAGGGAGGCGTGCATGTTCGGCGGTGTCTTCGCTGTCCGGGACGGCGAGTCCCCGGAAGCCGGGCTCACGGCGCCGGCCCGCCGGTCACGTTGACGCCGTCACCGGGCCGGAGAACGCCATGGCCGCGAACCCACCGCCGGTTCCCTATCGCCTGCAATGCGTCGTGCATCGGGAGAGCGCGAGCGGCATCATCATCCACGACGAGCAGATCCTCGCGCCCTCGGAGGACGCCGCCAAGACCGACGCGGCGGCCCGTTTCGCGCAGTTGCTCGCCGGCCGCTCGGGCTCGGCGGCCCTGAAGGATCCGGCCGGCCGGGTCGTCTGGTCCAGGCGGCAGAACACCCCCTCCGGGCCAGGGGCGCCCGAAACCGGGGCGTAGCGACGTCGACGAGAGCCGAGATTCCGGCGCAGGCCGCCTCGCCTCAGCGCTGCGGTTCCAGATCGATCACCCGACCGCCCAGATCGAAGATCTCCTCGTCGGACGGACATCCGTCCCCGAGTTCGATCTCCTCCCGGCGCCCGAACGAGACCGCCGACAGGACGCCGAGCGAGAGAGCGCCGGCCAACAGGGCAACCAGGATCGCAACCGTCATGACGAACTCCCGGGGTGCGGCGTGCGTTGGCATCAGGCACCGGCCGGATTAAGGCCCGGTTCCCGTAGCGATGCAAGCGTGCTCCGATCCGCCCCGTCGCGGAGGGAATCAAAGCGCACCCCGTCTCGGAGGCCGGGGAGCCTCACCGCCGCTCGGGCACCCCGTCCTGCTGGCGGTCGACCTCGTCGCGCACGCCGCGGCCGGCCATCAGGATCTCGGTCATGAAGGCGGCGATCGCCGCGACGATGCAGACCAGGGCCGCCCCGAAGCAGGCGAACAGGACCGACGCGGCGGCGCCGTCGCGCAGTGCCCCGACGAACAGGGTCAGCACGGCCGATCCGATCAGGCAGCCCCCGAGCGAGGCGAGGGCGACCGCCACGTCGAGCATGAAGGAGCGCCGCCGCAGGAAGGTCAGCCGGCGTGTCAGGCGCCGCGCCTCAGCATCCGTCCCCTGCGCCTGCTCCATCCTGGCGGCCTCCGCCGCGAGGGCGTCGACCTTGTCGGCGATCCGGCCGAGGCGGGTCGAGAACACGTTGAGCAGCGTCGCGAGTGCCGAGAGCAGGAAGGCGGGCGCGAGCGCGACCTGGATGATGTGCGCGATGCTGTCGGGCTCGGTGGAGCTGAGCGAGAATCCGAACATCCGATGCTACGCCCGCACGCGGATCGCACCCGGGTCGCACCCGGGGCCGGCTCGGAGGGGGAATCGCGACGGCACCATGCCGGCAGGGTCACCACAGGATGCCCCGCCGGTGCAAGCCAATCGACGCGCCGGCTCAGCCCGCCGCGCGCTGCAGCGTCCCCGGATGCGGCTCCTGATCTCCGGCCGGCCTTTCCGCACCGGTCATGCGGCGCTCGACGGCCGCCAGCGTGTCGAGCAGGCGTTTCCGGAGCCGGGCCGCGCCATCCGCCTCCAGCGCGTCGACGTCGACGTAGAAGTCGATGCCCCGCGCGTGCTCGGAGAACACCGTATCCTGGGCCTCGCCCCGATCCCCGGCGGTCAGATCGTCCGCGACGGCGTAGGGGACGACGTCGCGGCTGATGCCCTTCATGCGGATCGGCTCCTGCGGGCTCGCCCGGACGCCATCGCTGACCAGGGCGTAGGTCTCGTAGCTCAGGGTGATGCCGCCCGGTGCCGCGGCAGCCTGCAGCCGGGCCGCGAGGTTCGCCTCGGCGCCGATGATCGTGTAGTCCATCCGCTCGTCCGAGCCGAAATTGCCGACGTTGCAATAGCCGGTGTTGATGCCCATCCGGGCCTGGAACGGGCGCTCGATGCCGGCGCGGCGCCAGCGGACGCTCAGTTGGCCGAGGCGCTGCTGCATCTCGATGGCCATCCGGACGCAGGCCTGCGCGTCCTCGCGCACGCCCCTCGTCTCGGGATCGCCGAAGAAGACCAGCATCGCGTCGCCGATGTACTTGTCGACCGTGCCGCCATGCTTCAGCGCGATGGCGGTCATCTCGGTGAAGTACTCGTTCAGCAGCGCGGTCAGCTCCTCGGGCTGGAGCCGCTCGGTGGTGGCGGTGAAATCCTTGATGTCCGAGAAGAAGATCGTCAGCTTCTTGCGCTCGGTCGTCACCGACACGTCGCGCTCGCCGCTGAAGATGCTCTTGTAGACCTGCGGCGAGATGTATTTCGCGATCTGCACCGAGACCGCGGCCAGGAAGCCGTTCGACTCCGTCAATTCGCGGTTCATCCGGTCGATCAGGCGAGACTGGCGCGCCTGCAGGAGCAGGATCGTGCTGCCGGCGAGCGCCGCCAGGATGAAGTAGCCCAGCAGATACTTGAAGGCGAGGACGTTGGCGGCGATCGACTGATGCAGGACGATCTCCTGGATGCCGCGCACGTCGCCGACCTTCCAGTCGGTCTTCGGGCTTAGGGGATGCGCGTTGTGGCAGCGCACGCAGGCGGATTCCATCCGGATCGGGGCGGCGATCCGGACCTGCCGGTCGAAGATCGAGCCGGTGATCTCGCTGGCGGTGCCCGATTGCGGGTGGGCGCGCAGCTCCGCCAGGGCGCCGGTCTCGAAGGCATCGAGCTCGTGTGGTTTGCGATCCTTGAACGGCAGGTCGGAAATGAAGCGGTACTTCACCGCCCCATCCGCGCCGCTGATCCGCTCGCCGAGTTCCAGGGAGAGCGTCGCGGGAATCGGGATGGCGTTCGGCACGCCCTTGTAGTCGTGCGTCGTGATCACCCGGCCCGTGGCGCCATTGACCGCCTGAACGACGTCGCTGGCGTAGAAGCTGCGCATCTGATCGATGATCCGGGCCGTCTCCACCGCCTGCGCCTGGAGCATCTGCTCGGACAGGCCGCGCAGGTCGAGCCAGACCGCCACCGGCAGGCCGGCGAGGCCGAGGAGGATGGCCGTGACGAGGAGCGGCGCCATGATCCGCTGCTGCCGCGCGGTCCGCTCGCTCACGCTGGACATCAGCCGCTTCTCCACAAGCCGGTCCGCCGACGGACCGCGATCCGCACCCGGCGGCAGATCGCATGAGGCGCAACCTTTCAGCCAGAAACTCATGAGATCGCAGCGACATTACGATGCGGAATACAAGCTTGCCAAGTGCAGATCGGTCAATCCGCAGATTTCGGCCCTCGGCATCCGGCGACGATCACTGAACATATTACGGCGGCGCTGCCCAGGCCCGCCCCCAGGCGCCGCGATGATCTGGCGACGGGCGGTGACGACCGGCCGGAGCGCGGCGGGAGACCGGTGGAGATTGTGTCCAGCCAATACCGACGCGCCGCGGGGGCGGATCGTTAATTAATGTTAACCGCGCGCTGCCCCGGCGGCAGCCTTGCGAGCCGGCGCCCGGTAGGCTCTAACGGATCGCGAAGCTTCCCGGTTGGTCCTGGGAACATTCACGATCGCACTCAAGCCCCGTCCGCCCTCGCGCGGCGGGGCTTTTTGTTCGCGCATCGGTCTCAACGGCGAGCCTCCGCGCGTCAGGACGAAACGATGCGCACGCAATGATTTAGGGCGTCGGCCCGGTTCCGGCCGCCTAACGGATACGCTGGCGGAAGCCCCCCCCCCGGATATGGGCCTTCCTCCGCGCTACAGCAATCTCATGGGGGATGTGCTCCGGCGCACTTGATTATTGGCCGCCTCAAAACATCAAGCTCGGCTGTTGCAGCGTTGCACTATCGCGCGGCATCAACCTGTCGTTCTGTGGTCCGGTACACATCCCGCCCAACGGGAGACAGAGGACCAGATGATCAAGAAGCTTCTTCTCGCGAGCGCCGCTACGGCCCTCCTGACCGGCGCCGCTTCGGCCGCCGACCTGCCGCGTCGGGCCGCCCCGCCGCCGATCTTCACCCCCGTGCCGGTGTTCACCTGGTCGGGTGCCTACTTCGGTATCAACGCCGGCTACGCGTTCGACGCCAGCAGCAGCAACACCTCGAGCTTCGCCGTCCCGGCTCCGTACGGCAACGGCACGACGGCCTATTTCGGCCAGAACAACCAGGAAGGCTTCTCCGGCGGCGCCCAGGTCGGCTACAACTTCCAGCTGACCCCGGGTAACGGCGTGGTGTTCGGCATCGAGGCCGACGCCCAGTACCTCGACTTCGGTCGCAACCGGAACCGCTCCATCGTCACCGGCCCGCTGGCCGCCGGCTACTACGTCACCGACCCGCGCGGCCTGTCGAGCCTCGACTTCTTCGGCACCGTGCGCGGCCGCCTCGGCTACGCCTTCGACCGCGTCCTCGTGTACGGCACCGGCGGCTTCGCCTACGGCTCGGGCAGCGCTGACCGTTCGTTCGGCGGCTACGCCGGCAACGACAGCTTCCGCACCGGCTACGCGGTCGGCGGCGGCATGGAGTACGCGCTCCCGGTCGACTCGTTCCTGAACTTCTTCCGCTCTTCGGCCGTGACGCTCAAGGTCGAAGGCCTGTACGTCAACCTCGACCGCAACACCCGCAACCAGGGTGCCCTGGTCATCAACGCCGCCAACAACTTCCCGGTGGCCTACAACCCCGTCGGCCGTCGCTCCGACGAGTTCGCCGTCATCCGCGCCGGCCTGAACTACAAGTTCGGCTCGTACTAAGACCCATCCGCGGGACGCGCGTCGGGCCTGACGGCCCGGCGGGCGTTCTCCCGGTCATCGACCATGCCCGATGCGGCCCCGCCGTATCGGAACGAGAAACGCCCCGGGATCCTGTCCCGGGGCGTTTCTTGTCGTTCGAGTGCTCTCCGCCGAAGTCGGCACCGGTTCGGCGCCCGGGAGCACGTTAAAACAAGGGCTTGGAGCCGCCTGCTTCAGGCGTGGACGGCGTGCTCCAGCTGCGCCTTCGACATCTTCGATCGGCCGGGCACGTTCTGCGCCTGGGCCTTGCGCATCAGCGCGGCCTTGGTCGTTCCGGACTTGCTCTCAGTCTTGCTGCTCGCCTCGCCGGTGCTCTTGCTGGCAGCCTTGCCGGTCTTGCGCGCGGCGGCGGATTTCTCGGCGGCCGCCTTCGGCTGCTTCGAGAACTGCTTGCCCTTCGCGGTATCGGCCCGCTTCTTGGCCGTGCTGGCGGCGTATTCCTTGTCGCTCAGCTTTTCGCGGGCCTTCTTGGGCAGGTAGCGCTCGCCAGTCTTGCCGCTCTCCTGGCCCGACTTCGTGCCCCACTCCTCGTCGGTCCACTGCTTGAGGTGGTTGTCGTCCGCCTTCTTGCCGGCGTAGCCGCCGCCCTCCTTCTTGTATTCGGCGGTGGCCATCTGGGCCTTGCGCGCCGACCACTGACCCGGCTTGCCGCCCTTCTCCGACTTCGTGACCTGTTTCTTGACCTTCTCCCACAGCTTGGGATCAGTCTTCTTCGCGGTTCCGGCCATCGTCCTGTCTCCGAATCAAGATTTCGCAGTCAACACCACGCTTCCAGCTCCGTTCCGACGACGCGCCGCCCCGGGCGAAAATCGCGTGGGATGAATCCCGGATCCGTCGGCGACGCCGACGGGTTGGCCCCCAGGGGTACGGCACGACGGGACACGGCATGGCAGACGCACCGGACGACACGCAGGCCCAGCGGAGGCCCGCCGGCAAGCCCGAGAGCGCGGGCCTCGCCAACACGCCCCTCGACACCGCCACCGGCACGGTCAAGCCGCAGAACGGACCGATGGAGCGGGCCGGCACCGAGAAGGACGAGGCGCGCCGCGGCGGGACCAGCCTCGGGGCCGAGCGGGACCGGCCCGGCGGCCGATGAGCCAGTCCGGCGGTCTCACCCCGTCGGCGCCACGGACCGCAGACAGGGGAACACGCAGCATGCAGATCCGGCACAAGCCCCTGCACGCGCAGGTGATCGTCATCACCGGCGCCTCCAGCGGCATCGGCCTCGCCACGGCGCGGGAGGCCGCCCGCCGCGGGGCCCGCGTGGTCCTGGCGGCGCGCAACGGTGCCGCCCTCGACGACATCGCCCACGACATCCGGGAGCGCGGCGGCGAGGCCCGGGCGGTCGTGACCGACGTGTCCAGTCGCGCGGATGTCGAGGCGCTCGCCGCCGAGGCCGTGCGCGCCTATGGCGGCTTCGACACCTGGGTCAACAACGCCGGACTCTCGATCTTCGGCCGCCTCGAAGAGGTCTCGGACGAAGACCATCGACGGCTGTTCGACGTGAACTTCTGGGGGATCGTCTACGGCTCGACGGTGGCGCTGCAGCATCTGCGGAGGACCGGCGGCGCGCTGGTCAACCTGGGCTCGATCGCCTCCGACCTCGCCTTCCCGATCCAGGGCATGTACTGCGCCTCCAAGCACGCGATCAAAGGCTTCACCGACGCCCTGCGCATGGAATTGCAGGCGGAGGGCGTCCCGGTCTCGGTGACGCTGATCAAGCCGGCCTCGATCGACACGCCCTTCCCGGAACACGCCAGGAACTACATGGCGCAGGCCCCGAAGCTGCCGCCGCCGGTCTACGACCCGGCGGACGTGGCCAAGGCGATCCTGTACGCCGCCGAGCACGGCCCGCGGGACCTCTATGTCGGCGGCGGCGGCAAGATGATGAGTGCCCTGCGCAAGCGCGCGCCGTCGGTCACGGACTGGGTGGGAGCCCGGGTCATGTCCCGGACCCAGAAGGCCGGCGCGGCCGGCAGGAACCGGGACGGCGCCCTCTACGCGGCCGGCCGGGATGGGTCCGTGCGGGGAGCCTCGCCGCATCACGTCATGCGCAGCGTCTACACACAGGCCTCGGTCACCCCGATCCTGACCGGGATCCTGCTGGCGGGCGCCACGGCGGCGGCGGCCTCGCTGCTCGCCCGCTCCAACCGGCGCTGAAGCGGACGTGGAATCGGTGCGCGCCAGCGCGTCACGACAGAGGGCATCGAATTGTTTGTTTCCGGACAATTTCGGCTGAGGTCAGCGCCTATTCAGGCCTGATGACCAATCTGCCCGGATCTCGCGCCCGGCCAGCCCGGCACGAGACCGAACAGAAGGGTTGATCATGATGCACGTGAAGAGGCTCGCGGCTGCCGCGGCCGTCATCGCCGGCCTCGGCTCCGCCTCCGCCCTTGCGGCGCCCCTGACGCCGGCCGCTCTCGCCGGCCCCGCTGCCGTCACCACCGTGGCCTTCGGCTGCGGCCCCGGCTGGGCGCCCGGCCCGTACGGCCGCTGCCGTCCGATCTACCGTCGGCCGCGCTTCTACGGCCCGCGCTGCTTCGTCCGCCCCACGCCCTACGGGCCGCGGCGCGTCTGCCGCGACTGAAGTGGGCGCGGGGGACCCGGCCCCGCCGAACCGTGATGCGATCCAGGGGTTGAAACGAGGGCAGGCTGCCGGTCCGGGGGGCGACCCCGCGGACAGGGCGGCCTGCCTTTTCAATTCGTGATCGCGCGATCTTGCCACCAGCGGGAGACACCATGGCTCGAGATCAGAGCGGCGGAGTGGGCGACCCGGCGCGGGAGCGGGCGGCGGCCGAGCGGGCAGGCCAGAAGTGCCTCGGCGAGAACGGGCGGCCACAGCCGGCCCCCACACCCGTGGAGCAGGACGCAGCCCATCGCACGGTGGCGACCGGGCCGCAGGATCCGAACGCCCACGCGGTCAGCACGGTGGTCGACGGGGCCTAGGGCTCCCAGGCGTTTCCAAGGAGCCGTGCCCTTTGGTGAGTTGCCAGGGCGAAGCCTTGGCGCATCGGGCGAAGTCCGACTTTCGGGCAAGGCCCGACAGCAGGGCACTGCCCTGCACCCGCAAAAGGCGGCCCCCTCCGCTCAGGAACCGCACAGGATGAGCCCTCACGGCTGCCGTCCGCCACACGGCCGGGGCTCGTGTTCACCGGCGCCCGAGTCCGGCCCGACGAGCCCGGTGACGATGCCGGCCGCGCAGAGTTGCGCCGCGTCGGGGATCCAGATGGCGGCCGGGGACACCGCCAGGGCTCGCGTCACGAAGGCCGAGGGCAGGCCGGCCGCTCGATAGGCGGCCCGCTCAGGCTTGGAATCCACCGGACGCATCCGCCCCCGCGCCCCGACCTCATAGGGGGCGTGGAAGCCGAGCCGGCCGCCCTCCGCCAGGACGCGCCGCCGCCCGCGGACGAAGATCAGCGTGCAGGCCGACGCGCAGGCGTCGGACACCCGGGTCTCCAGCCCGCGGGCGGCCACGAGGGCCCCGATCGCCGCCCCCTCCTCGACCAGGCCGCCGTCACTGGTCAGGTGCAGGCGTACGATCCCCGGATGGGCGCCGAGGAGGCCGGACACCCGCGCGGCCACGCCTTCGGTGAGGTCGCCCACGAGGTGCAGGTCCCGGCCGCCCGGCCCGACCGTGAGCCGGGCGGGCACCTCCGGGTCGTCCGCCCCGGAGGCGGCCCCGAGGCCCGGCCCGGCGGGGCCGGCCGAGGCGGGAATCGGACAGGTGGCGAGCGCCAGGGCGAGGATGCGCGCGCGCATCCCCGTCCGGCGCCCCCACCGGCGGGTGAGGTGCGGCGTGGCGGCCGTCATGGCGGCATTCCAAATGGGTGGGATCGGCGTGGCGGGAGAGGGGCGACCGGCGGGGTCGGACGCGGACGCCTACTGGAGGTAGGCGACGAACATCTCGGCCACGGCCCGCGATGCGTAGGCCTGGGGGCTCTCGCCCCAGCGGATCGGGAAGGCCTCCGCCATCCGGCGGCCGGCGAGGATCCGGGCCACCTCGTCGGGCATCAGCCCGTCGTCGAGGGCGTTCGCGAGGGCGGCGCGTTCATGCGAGGGATGGGACCGGACGCTCCGGTCCAGGGGATTGCCGAACGCCGCGGCGCGAAGGTCGGCAAGCGCCGCGGCACTCAGGTCGGGATGGGGGGTCGGGGCAACGTTATAAGTCAGCATCGCTGTTCGCCTTCCATGTCGGGTGGGGTGCGCTCTCCTCGGTTCGGATGCGGCAACACCACGGACAGGGCGACATCGTCGGGGCGATCCGATCCACGCTGGCGATCACGGCAAACCTCCATTCGGCTCTGCATCGACGGTCGCATCGACACGGCCAACCTAGCCGCCGGAGCCGGAAAAAGGCTGCCAATTTGCGGCTGCTTCGAAGCGGAGCCTATGCGCCGAACCGGCTTTCGGGAGCAGAAGATGCGGAGCCGGCATTCCGCCTCGCGTCTCGACGCCGGGTGCGCGGCCTGCCACCTTCGTGCCCCGGGCAACCGAGCCCGTGACAGGGACAGGTGCGCCATGACCGGATCACTCTCGCGGGCCGTAATCGTCCAGCCGGGGGGCGGCTTCGACAAGGTCGGGTTCGGCGCGCAGCCGGTTCCGGAGCCCGGCCCCGGGGAGATCACCGTCCGCCTGCGGGCCAGCTCCCTCAACTACCACGATTACGCGGTGGTCAGCGGAATGTGGGGACCGAGCGAGCCCCGCATCCCGATGTCCGACGGGGCCGGCGCGGTCGAGGCCGTCGGGCCCGGCCCGGCCGAGTTCGCCGTGGGCGATTCCGTGGTCAGCACGTTCTTCCCGACCTGGCTGGAGGGCACGCCGCAGATCGAGGGTTTTGCCACCGTGCCGGGCGACGGGATCGACGGCTACGCCCGCGAGCGGGTCACGGCGCCGTCCACCGCCTTCACCCGTGCGCCCGCGGGCTGGGACCACGCCGAGGCGGCGACGCTGACCACCGCCGGCCTGACCGCCTGGCGCGCGCTCCACGCCGATGCCGGCCTCAAGAGCGGTGACGTCGTCCTCGTCCAGGGCACCGGCGGCGTCTCGCTGTTCGCCCTGCAATTCGCGAAGGCCGCGGGCGCCACGGTGATCGCCACCTCGTCCAGCGACGCGAAGCTCGAGCGCCTGCGCGAGCTCGGCGCCGACCATCTCATCAACTACCGCGCCGATCCGGCCTGGGGCGAGACCGCACGGCGGCTGACCGGCGGACGCGGCGTCGATCACGTCCTCGATGTCGGCGGGCCGGGGACGCTGGAGCAGTCGATGGCCGCCGTGCGGGTGGCCGGCCATATCTCGGTGATCGGCATCCTGTCGGGCGTGGCGGGGGAGCTGCCGCTGGTCCCGGCGCTCCTGAAACAGATCCGCCTGCAGGGCGTGCTGGTCGGCAGCCGGCGCCACCAGATCGCGATGATCCGCGGCATCGAGGCCTGTGGGCTGCGGCCGGTGGTCGATCGCCGCTTCCCGCTCGACGACCTCGTCGCGGCCTTCCGCCACCAGGAGAGCAACCGCCACTTCGGCAAGATCTGCATCGCGATCTAGCAACCGTGCGCCTTGAGCGGATGCGGGCGCAGATCGTGGCCCTGTCGGCCTCGCAGCGCCCGCCAAGGTTCGTCAATCGTCGATACGCCCCGGCAAACTAATCTGCATAAGTATTTATTCGACGAAACCTCTGTAGGCTTGTGGACACAAGCCGGTGCGGAGGAACACCATGTCAAATCCGCTCGTGCGCAAGCTGGAATGCTACGTCCCGCTGTCGGAGGCGGATCGGATGTGCTTGATCGATGCCACCGGCCCGGGGCGCTTGGTCGCCGCGCGGACGGACATCATCCACGAGGGCGACGATCCGCGCGCCGTCAGCATCATCCTCGACGGTTGGGCCTGCCGCTACCGGCAGTTCATCAACGGGCGCCGCCAGATCGTCTCGTTCCTCCTGCCGGGCGACCCGTGCGACCCGCACGTCTTCCTCCTCGACGAGATGGATCACACGATCGGCGCGATCACACCCGTCACCCTCGGCCAGATCTCCGGCCCCACGCTGCAGGCGATGACGGCCCGCAGCCTGCAGCTCGATCTCGCCTTCCACCGTGAGGCGCTCGCCACGGCGGCGGTGCAGCGCGAATGGACGATCAGCCTGGGCAGCCGCACCGGCATCGAGCGGCTCGCCCATCTGTTCTGCGAACTCCACGCGCGGCTGGCGGCGGTGGGCCTCGCGGAGGCCGACACCTGTCCGATGCCGGTCACCCAGAACGATCTCGGCGACGCGATGGGCCAGACCAGCGTGCACATCAACCGCACGCTGCAGGAGCTGCGCGGCATGGGGCTGATCACCCTGCGCAGCCGGCGCCTGACCATCCACGATCCGGCCGCCCTCGCCCGGCTCGCCCATTTCGACTCCGCCTATCTCCACATGACGGAGCCGGCCGGCCGGGCCGTCGCGCAGCGCACGTGACCCGGGCCAGACCCGATCGAGCCCGGCCGGATCATCACGCCGCGCGGATGCCGACCAGGAAGCGGTCGACCTCCGCCGAGAGGCGCTCCGACTGGACCGCCAGGGCCGTAGCCCCCGTGAGCACCTGATCGGCCGCACCTCCCGTCTGCTCCGAGGCCTCGGCCACGCCGGCGATGTTGACGGTCACCTCGGAGGCGCCCTGCGTCGCCTGGGTGATGTTGCGCACGATCTCCTGAGTCGCCGCGCCCTGCTGGTCCACGGCCGCCGCGATCGCGACCGCCATCCCGTTGATCTCGCGGATCCGGTCGATGATCGTGCCGATCGCACCCACCGTCGCACCGGTGACCCCCTGGATCCGGCCGATCTGTGCGGCGATGCCGTCGGTGGCCTGGGCCGTCTTCTCCGCGAGCGCCTTCACTTCGCCCGCCACGACCGCGAAGCCGCGGCCGGCCTCGCCCGCGCGTGCGGCCTCGATGGTGGCGTTGAGCGCCAGCAGATTGGTCTGCTCGGCGATGGACGAGATCAGCCGCACCACCGTGTCGATCTCCGAGACCGCCATCCGCAATTCGGATACGAGGCCGGCGGCCTGATCGGCCTCGTCGACCGCCTGTTGCGCCAATCCGGAGGAGTCGCTCGCTTGGCGGCCGATCTCCTGGATCGAGCTGCCGAGTTCCTCGGCCGAGGCCGCGACGGTGTTGATGTTGGCCGTCGCCTCCTCGGCCGCGCGCGCCACCGTGCCGGACTGGCTCGCAGCCTCCTGGGCGGTCGTGGTCATCTGACGGGCGGTGGTCTGAAGGTCGCCCGCGGACGACGAGACGCGATCGACGATCGTGGCCACCGCCTGCTCGAAGACCTGGGCCAGCTCCATCCTGTTGCGCCTGCGCTCGACGGAGGCGGCGGCCTCCGCCTGCCGCTTCCGCTCGACCTCGGCGGCTGCGTTGCGGGCGACCATGGCCTCGATCGCCTCGACCGCGCGCCCGACCATCCCGATCTCGTCGCCGCGCCGCGCCTCCGGGATCGCGGCCTCGACATCGCCCTCCGCCATACGCTGCAAGCCGGCGACGAGGCGGTGAAGGGGCCGCGTGACACCGAGCACGACGATCACCACCGAGAGGCCGAGCGCGGTGAGGAGGGCCGCCAGGGCGGCGCCGATCAGGATCGTGCGGGCCTGCTCGGCCTCGTGCTGCGAGGCGATCTTCGCCTCGTTGAGACGGGCCGTCGCCTGCGCCTCGTAAGCCTGCGACGCCTTGTTGAACTGCGTCCGGATCTCCCGGCTGTCTACGAGGCCGACCTGTATCGCCGTGTCCCGTTCGTCCCGGAGGGCGAGGGCGTTTGAGCGATCGAGCAGATCGAAATACGCACGCGCGAGACGGCCGATGTTGCGCTGGATGTCCTGGATCTCCTTCCGGCGCGACCCCACAGCCAGCGTCTCGACATTGTCGGCCACGGCTTTGACCGCCTGATCGTAGCGATCGCGGAAGGATGGGATCTCGCTTTCCGGCTGGCCGATGATGATGTTGCGGTTCATCAGGCCCGCTTCGACAAACTGCTCCCGGACCTGCCCAAACATCTCCAGACGCGAGAAGTAGTAGTCCACGAGATACGTGTTGCGACGTTCCAGGGTTTCAAGCGATTGAACCGAATATAATACGATAAACACACTGGATAAAATCACGATCAAGATAGGAATAGATATCTTAATGATCAGCTTTGTATCCTGTAGCAGCCGCATGTATCCGACTCCTGTTTGCCAGATGGAGCCGTGTAGCAGAAATTTTCTTGATTTATGCTACAGAATTCGTGTAAAAATATCCACGCACTCAACATTATAGAAATAACACTGCAAACAAATATAGATATGCATTCATCAGCTCACAGAAAATACTACCCGTTTATCTGCGAATCTTCGGACGACGCGGGAACACGTCCACGCTTTTAATTTCTGCCTTAAATGAGGTCTTCGGGCCGACCTTCAGACTCGGACGGTCGCCGTAGCCAAGAGCCTGTCGGGATGCGTCCCGGGCGCACCGGAAACGGCAAGCCCGAATCGCATCGTCGCGCAGGATACGCCTTGGCTGCCGCGCTCAGTCCAGCACGATCGGGTAGCAGCGCGCGCCCACCGAGGCGGAGAGTACCTGCACGGCGCCCACCGTCGAGACGTCGCCCGCCACGTGGACCACGTCGGTGGCGCGCAGGCTCGGCAGATGGGCGGTGAGCGGGCCGGAGCGCACGTCCGGCGGACGCGGACCGCCGCGGTCGGCGCAGAGCACGATCCGGGCGACGCCGGTGCGGCGCAGCCAGTCGAGGCTCTCGCGCATGTACAGGTCCAGCGCGTCCCGGGCCCCGACGGCGAGTGCCATCTCGCGGGCGGGCTCGACGTAGCGGGCCGCCCGGGCGATCGCCCAGATCGCCCCGAAGCCGGCGCCGGCCGCCACCAGGACGAGGCGCCCGCCCCCGGGGCGGTACTGCCCCCGTCCCACGGGGCCCTTGAGGCGCACGGGCTGGTCGAGCCGGAGCGTATCGATGGGGCCACCCTCGGGATCGCGGGCGATATGGAATACCGCCTCGTTGATCTCGGCCGCGCCGTCGACCCGGAGCGTCGGGGACAGGGTCATCGCCGGCAGACCCGCGAAGGTCACCAGCGCCTGATGGCCGGGCTCCAGGGTCGGGCGCTTGGTCAGGGTGACCACGACCTCGACGATGCCGGGGCTGAGCCGGCGGATCTCGGTGACGGTGCCCTTGCGGATCGCGACCGGGATCGGCGGCGCTTCCTCCTGCCCCTGGATCGGGGCGGCCGGCAGGGCCGGCCGGAGAGCCTCGGGTCGAGTCCGATGAGCCGGCGGGCGGCGGATGGGGCGCGCCGATCCGTGATGCGTCGCGCTCTGGCCGGCCTGCGCCTGGACCGGCGCGATCATGCCCTCAGCGAGGGCCGCCTCCAGGGGCGTGTCGCCGGTCGAGACGCGCACCGACCGGCCGTTGACGACGAGCGAGCAGCGCGCACCCATGGCCTTACCCCGCGTGGTCTGGAGAGGGCTCATCGAAGGTGGATTCAGGGGCGAGGGCGGGTTCAAGGGGCACGGATCACTTGGCGCGGAGCAGGAGCGAATCGACCAGCGCCGCCCAGCGCTCGCGGGTCGCGCGGACATCATCGCTCGGAGCGGAGTCCGTGAGGACCTGGCGCTGCGCCCGCAGGGATTCGACCTCCTGCCGCTGCGCCCGGAGCACCGCCTTCATCACCTGAAGCTCGGTCTCGAGACGGGTGATGGCGTCGTCGGACTCGTCGAAGAGATCTTCGTCGGGCTCGCCGGCGTGCTCATCGACCGGCGCGGCGGCGTGGTGCCGATCTTGGCCGGGCAGTGGCAGCCGGATCCGGGCCTGCTGGTCCAGCCGGACCGGCCGGGCCATCAGGCGACGCAAGAGATCAGAGCTGCCCGCCTGCTGATAACGCCGTGCCGCCTCGGCCATCCGCCCATCCCCATGCCGGGCGCCGGCGCGCCCATCCATCAACAGGAGCTTGCGCGAGCATGGTTAAGGGGGGCTTAAACCAATCGGCGACTTACGCCGCCGCCTGCTTCATCACACCGGCGACGAGCGTGTAGGTCTCGACCCAGGCCGCCCGGACCTCCGGGGTGAAATCCGGCCCCAGCCCCTGCTCCAGGGTCCAGAGCAGGGCCTCGCCCACCGGAGCGTAATGAGCGGCCTGCGTGCCGTAGGCGATGTGCTTGCGCCCGAGATCCTGCAGCGCCGGCACCACCGTATCCGGGTGGTTCAGGTTGGCCACCGCGAGCCCCAGCATCGCCATCAGCTTCGTCTTCTGCTCGCTCATGTCGGCGGGGAAGAGGTCGCGCACCTGCGGGGCGATCTCGAACAGGCAGCCGTAGAACAGGTCGGCCGCCGTCCCGGCGATCGGCCGCACCTTCGCGAAGCTGTCCTGCACCAGCCTGATCTGTTCGGACGTCATCGCATCACCGGCCAAAGGATTCGGTCCTTGGCAGTTTACCGCTGTTCGAACCCGCCGAAACCAACCCAGGCTAAAATCAGGCCGCTTCCGGCGCCGCCCCGACGATCTGGCGGGCCTGCAGCAGGGTCATGGGCTCGCCGAAGGCCGGGCCCAGCGCGTATTCGCAGCCGAGGCTGGCGAGCGCCTGGGCGTCGGCCTCCGACTCGCAGCCCTCCGCCACGATGGCGAGGTTCAACTCGCTCGCCATGCGCACGATCGAGCGCAGGATCGCGGTCTGGCCGGTGCCGATCTGGCGCACGAAGGTCGCGTCGACCTTGATCGTGTCGAACGGGAAGCGCTGGAGGTAGGAGAGCGCCGAGTAGCCGGTGCCGAAATCCGACAGGCACAGGCCGGCCCCGAGGTCGTGGATGCGGGCCAGCATCTGGGCGGCGTATTCCGGGTTCTCCATCACGAGGCTCTCGCTGAATTCCAGCTTGAGTGAGCCGGGGAGCGCCCCGGAGCGGGCCATCACGGTCTTCACGTCGTGCAGCAGGTCGTGGCGCAGGAGCTGACGCGAGGACAGGTTGCAGGCCGCGAAGATCGGCGGCTCGACCTCCAGGGAGCGCTGCCAGGCCGCGAGTTCGAGCGCGGTGCGCTCCAGGGCGAAGATGCCGAGATTGACGATGAAGCCGCTCTCCTCGGCGAGCGGCAGGAAGGTCGAGGGGGGAATGCGCCCGAGCTTCGGGTGGTCCCAGCGCAGGACCGTCTCGAACCCCGCCACGGTGCGGTCCTCGAGCCGCACCACCGGCAGGAACAGCACCTTCATCTCGTTGCGCTCGATCGCCTTGCGCAGGTCGCTCTCCAGCATCAACCGGTCGGTGCGGTCAGTGCGCATATGGGCGCGGAACACCTCGATTCGGTCGCCGCCGTTGCGCTTGGCCTGGATCATGGCGACCTCGGCGCTCTTGAACACCTCGTCGCGCTTGAGGTTGGCGCCGGACTCGTAGAGCGCCAACCCGATCGAGACCGTCAAAAAGATCTCGCGGTCGGCATAGGTGATCGGTGTGGCGATCGCCCGGCGGATCATCTCGGCGAAGGCCAGGATCCGGTCGGGCTCGCGCTCGGACAGCAGGATCACCGCGAACTCGTCGCCCGCCACCCGGGCCAGGGTATCCTGCGGGCGCAGAAGCCGGCCGAGCCGGCGCGACAGGGTCAGCAGGATCGAATCGCCCGCCGAGAGGCCGATCGCGTCGTTGATGCCCTTGAACCGGTCGACATCGAGCACGATCACGGTGGGCTTGAGGCGCGGGTCCTGGCTGGCGAAGGCAAGGGCCGCATCCAGGCGGTCACCGAACAATTCGCGGTTCGGCAGGCCGGTGAGGCTGTCATGCACGGCGTCGTGGAGCAGGCGCTCCTCGGCGGTCTTGATCTCGGTCACGTCCGCGATGGTGCCGACCACGCGGATCACCTCGCCGTCGGCGCCGATCACGGGGCGCGCCTTCAGCCGGTACCAGAAGAACGTGCCGGCCTCCGAACGCAGGCGGAAATCGTGGACGATGCGGCCGCGCCGCTCCTCGATCACCGTGTCGAGGGCCGCCGAGTAGCGCTCCACGTCGAACGGGTGGAGGGCGCCCAGCCAGTTGGTCGCCGGGCCCTCCAGGGTGCCCCGGGCGAGGCCGAGCTGGCCCTCGATCTCCGGGCCGACGAAGACCCGGTCGGCGGGCACGTCCCAATCGAACACCACGTCGCCCGCACCGGTCAGCGCCAGCGCCCGGCGCTCGGTGTCGGAGACCAGGGTGTGGCTGAGGCCGCCGCCCGCGAAGGCGTGCTGGAGCACCGTGAAGCCGATCAGCATCACGATCAGCACGAGGCCGCCGATCAGGGCCGGCTGCACGAGGTCGCTGCCGATCTGGCCGGTGACCGCGAAGCCCGCCGCCGCCACCCAGACGACGAGCATCAGCCAGGTCGGCACCAGCAGGATCGCCCGGTCGTAGCCGTTATGGACCGCGAGGTAGAGGATCAGCAACAGGCCGATGCCGGCCACCGCCGCGATGGAGATGCGCGCCACGCCCGCCGCCACCGGCGGATCGAACACCGCGAGCCCGACGAGGCCGGCCAGGAAGGCCAGCCAGAAGAACGCCACGTGGCTGTAGCGCACGTGCCAGCGGGCGAGGTTGAGATAGGCGAACAGGAAGACCAGCAGCGTCGCCCCGAGCACCGCCTCGGCGGAGGCCCGATAGACCCGCTCGGCGAGTTCCGTGACCGGGAAGACCCGCTGAAGGAAGCCGAAATCGATGCAGGCATAGGCCAGCACCGACCACGCGAGTGCCGCCGCGGCCGGGAAGATGATCGCGCCCTTGACCACGAACACGATGGTCAGGAACAGCGCCAGCAAGCCGCTGATCCCGATGATGATGCCCTTGTAGAGGGTCAGGCCGGCGGCCTTCCGGCGATAGGCGTCCTGGTCCCAGAGGTGGAGCTGGGGAATGTTGGCGCCGCGCAATTCGGCGACGTAGGTGACGGTCGTGCCGGGATCGAGCGTGATCGTGAACTGGTCGGCTTCCGGGTTCTCGTCGCGCTCGGGCCGGATGCCCTGGCTCGCCGTGATGGCGGCGATCCGCGAGCCGCCGAGATCGGGCCAGATCACCCCGGAATCGACCAGCCGGAAATGCGGGGCGATCAGGATGCGGTCGATCTGCTCGTCGGTGTCGTTGGTGAGCGCGAACACGATCCAGTCGGGCCGGGCGCCGGCGTCGCGCGCCTTCACGACGATGCGGCGGACGATGCCGTCCTTGCCGGGCGCCGTGGAGATCTGGATCAGGTCGCCGTCCGAGCGGTAGCGCTCGATCGCCGAGGTCAGGTCGATCACCGGCGCGTCGAGGGTGACGCGCACCGCTTCCACGGCCCAGGCCGGTCCACTCAGGGCGAGGGCACCGACGAGACCGCCGACCAGGGTCAGGAGGAGGGCGAGGATGCGCAAGGGTGTCTTGGTGTCCGGCCGTGCGAGAAGCGGCGTCGGCCGCCCCGGCGGCCTCAATCGAGCGGATCGCGCCCTTTTGCGGCCAAATCAAGTTGCGGCGGCCGTTTCGCGGCACGATCCAGAGCCACTTCGACCGACGAATCCCGGGTTTCCAAAGGGCTGAAGCCCTTTGGCGGGTGCTCAGGGCAGAGCCCTGAGATGGTCTCCAGGGCTCTGCCCTGGACCCGCGAAAGGTCTCGACCTTTCGAAACCAGGACAGGCTCTCAGGCCGCCCGAAGCGCACCCGCGATCGTGTCGAGAGACGGCAGCTTGCGGATCGGGCCGATCGCCGCCAGCGTCGGCGTACCCTGCAGCATCGCGGCGGCGGCGGCGCGCACGGCCTCGACCGTGACGGCATCGACCTTGGCGATCACCTCCCCGGCGGGGATCACCCGGCCCCAGGCCAGGATCTGGCGGGCGTTGCGCTCGATGCGCCCGCCCGGCGTCTCCAGCGCGGAGAGCAGCGACACCTTGAGCTGCGCCTTGGCGCGGGCGATCTCGACGGTGTCGAGGTCCCGGGCCGCACGGGCGGTGGCGGCGAGCGTCACGTCGATCAGTTCGGGCAGGTCCGCCCCGGCGGTGCCGGCGCCGATGCCGAACAGGCCGCAATCCGAGAACGGCCAGTGGAAGGCCTGGATCTCGTAGGCGAGGCCCCGGGTCTCGCGCACCTCCTGCCAGAGCCGCGAGGTCAGGCCGCCGCCGAGCACCTGAGCGAACATGTGCAGCGCGTAATAGCCCTCGTCCCGGAAGGAGAGGCCCGGCAGGCCGATCACCACGTTGGCCTGTTCGAGCTTGCGCGGCATCCGCCGCTCGCCGCCGCGATAGACCCCCGGCACCGCCTCCGAGGCGGTCTTGGCGGGGAGGGCGCCGAAATGGCGCTCGGCCGCCGCCACGATCGCCTCGTGGGTCACCGCCCCGGCGCCCGCCACCACGATGCGGTCCGGCGTGTATTCCCGATCGAGATAAGCGCGGATCCCGGCCTCGTCGAAGCTCCGGATCGTCTCGGGCCGTCCCAGGATCGGCCTGCCGACCGGCTGGTCCGGGAAGGCGGCTTCCGTGAAGGCGTCGTACACCACGTCGTCGGGGGTGTCCTCGACGGCGGCATATTCCTGCAGGATCACGCCCTTCTCGCGGGCGAGCTCCCCCGCATCGAACACCGAACCGGTGAGGATGTCGCCGATCACGTCGAGGGCGAGATCCGTATCCTCGCCGAGCACCCGGGCGGTGTAGCTCGTGCCCTCGGTGGAGGTGGCGGCGTTGATCTCGCCGCCGACATTCTCGATCGCCTCGGCGATCGCCTGGGCCGAGCGGGTGCGGGTCCCCTTGAACGCCATGTGCTCGATGAGGTGGGACAGACCGGCCTCGTCGGCGCGCTCGTTGCGCGAGCCCGCCCCGACCCAGACGCCGAGGCTCGCGGTGGCGACGCCCGGCATCGGCTCGGTGACCACCGTGACGCCGTTGTTGAGCCGCGTGGTGCGCAGCGACGGCGAGGCGGCATGGGTGGAGAAATGCTGATTCATCAACGGCTCGTCGCGCGGGGGCCCGGATGGGGAGCGGGTCCCCTCTCCCGTGCGGGAGAGGGACAGGGTGAGGGATGCGACCTCTCCGGAAAGACCGGGTCCCTCACCCCAACCCTCTCCCGCACGGGAGAGGGGGCTCGTCGCGTCACCAGTTCCAAGCTCACGCACCCCTCGTGATACGGGCGCGCTCGCGGATCAGCGCCTCGACGGCGGCTTGGTCGTTCCCGACCCGGGTCATGCGCTCGGGCCGGTCCATCAGGTCGGCGAGGTGCGGGGGCAGGGGCGGGCGCAGGCCGCCGGTGGCCTTGGCGACCGCGTCCGGGAATTTGGCCGGGTGCGCGGTGCCCAGCGCCACGACCGGGGTCGCGGGGTCCTGCTCCAGCAGGCGACGCCCGGCCCGCACGCCGATGGCGCTGTGGGGATCGAGCACCACCCCGGTGGCCGCCTGGGTCAGGGCGATTTCTTCCATCACGTCGGGCTCCGGCACCGCAACGGCGTCGAAGTCCGAGCGGACCGTCGCCAGCACCTCGGGGCTCAGCGAAAAGCCGCCGGCTTGCTTCAACCCGGCCATCAGCCGCGACAGGGAGGAGGCGTCGCGCCCCAGCGCCTCGAACAGCAGACGCTCGAAGTTCGAGGAAATCTGGATGTCCATGGAGGGCGAGGTGGTGGGCACCACGCCGCGCAACTCGTAGGCGCCGTGCTCGAGGGTGCGCACCAGGATGTCGTTGGCGTTGGTGCCGATCATCAGGCGCCCGATCGGCAGGCCCATCTGCTTGGCGACCCAGCCGGCGAGCACATCGCCGAAATTGCCGGTCGGCACCGCGAAGGAGACCGGCCGGTGGGGCGAGCCCAGCGCGACCGCGCTGGTGAAGTAGTAGACGGCCTGCGCCGCCACCCGGGCCCAGTTGATCGAGTTGACCCCCGACAGCCGGACTGCGTCGGCGAAATCCGCATGCTGGAACAGGGCTTTGACGAGATTCTGGCAATCGTCGAACGTACCGTCGACGGCGAGCGCGTGGACGTTCTGCGCCGGCACAGACGTCATCTGCCGGCGCTGCACCTCCGAGACCCGCCCGTGGGGATAGAGGATGAACACGTCGACCCGGTCGAGCCCGCCGAAGGCCTCGACGGCGGCCGAGCCGGTATCGCCCGAGGTCGCGCCCACGATGGTGGCGCGGGTGCCGCGCTGGGTCAGCACGTGGTCCATCAGCCGCCCGAGCAGCTGCATCGCCACGTCCTTGAAGGCGAGCGTCGGCCCGTGGAAAAGCTCCAGTAGGAACAGGTTGTCGTCGAGCTGGGTCAGCGGGCAGACCGCCGGATGGCGGAAGGTCGCGTAGGACGCGTCGATCATCCGGTCGAGATCCGGACCGGCGATGTCGCCGTCGATCAGCGGGTGCAGCACCCGCTTGGCGGCCTCCGCGTAGGGGCGGCCCGCCAGGGCGGCGATCTCCGAACGGCCGATCTGCGGCCAGGTCTGCGGCACGTAGAGCCCGCCGTCGCGGGCAAGGCCCGCCAGCAGGGCATCCGAGAACGAGAGCGGCGCGGCCTCGCCGCGGGTCGAGACGTGGAGCACGGGGTCCTCCGAGGGAAGGCGCTCCCTCTACACGATGCCGGCGGGCCTGTCGAAAGTCTAAAGCCGCGCGGCCGGTCTGCCCGCAGAGCGGGGCGGCCGGTTTAATCGAAGCTGAACGAGCCGGTTCAGGGCCGGTTCGGTGGTGGTCGCCCATGACTCGGCCCACCCCGCGGCGATCGCGCCGCCGGGACGGATCCCTCCTCGAAGAGAGCCGACATGACCCGAATCATCGCCCTCGCGGGCGTCGCGGCCCTGCTGTCCGGCAGTGTCGCCTTCGCGCAGACGCCGCCTCCGCCCCCCGGAGGCCCGCGGCCCGGCCCCGAGGCCGGCGCACCGCCTCCGCCGCCCCCGGGCGGACCGCGCCGCGGCCCGGGGGCCGACGGGCCGCCCCCGCCGCCGCCCGGAGGCCCGCAGCGCGACGCCGGCGGACCGCCTCCTCCGCCACCGCCGCCGAAGGGCGCGCATTTCATCATCGAGCGCGGCGATGCCCGCCTCGACGTGAAGTGCGCCGACGACGACACGACCAAGGCCTGCGCCGACACCACGCTGCAATTGCTCGACAAGCTCACGACGCTGAAGCCGGACGCCCGGTGACGCCACGCCCGCCGCCGCGGAGGCGGCGGGCCCTTCAGGCGTTCGTGCCCGGCGCCTTGGTCAGGCGGCAGCCGGTGATGCGCCACTGCCCATCCGCGTCCCGGACGAGGCTGTACTCGGCGGTCCAGTCGACGCCGTACTCGTCCTGGATCGCCACCGACTGGACCACGCCCGCCGTATCCGTGTCCCGCGCCTCGCCGAACACGAAGCTGCGGTGCCGGTAGACCGGGCGATACTGGGTGCGGACCATGCCGATGAACAGGTCGGCGTTCGGGAAGAGCTCGCGGATCGCCGGGGCCGCCTGAGCGTAGGCCACCGGCGCGTCGTCGCGCCCGAAGGCCTCGACCTGCCGGGTGATCGTGGCCTGAGCGGCAGCGCGGGCGGCGTCATCGGCCGCTGCCGGTCCCGCAAGGCCGAGGACGAGGAGAAGGGCGGGCAACACGCGCATCGATGTCACTCCAGCTGAGCGGATCCGTTACTCGTTTTCACCAACTGAAAATGGTCCTCTTATCGTCAGCGACAATCGGGACGCGGCCTCCAAGTATATTTGCTGCCAAATTTGCCGCGTGAGACCTGTTATTGGCCCTGCGATAGGCCCCATCCCTGGATCGCTCTTGGCCGAGCCGAGCTTCGGTGCGGCGTCCGAGCACGCATCCGGCCGGGTATCGCTCCAAGTGCGAATGGGCTGGGCACAAATCGCGGCCAGATTGTGCAACACGCTGGAAAGATGGGCATTTTTCCGCCGAACAGGTGCCGCGGGTTTGACCCTCCAATCCGGTTTTGCAAACCTCCGGCCGACTCGGGGCCCTGAGGCCGGGAAGTCGCGTCGCGTGGAGCGCAGATCGATGAGTCAGAGCGAGGCCGGTGCGGAACTTTCGGCCCCAGCGCCTCCCGCCGGCGTGGTGCATGGCGGATCGCAGGCCATGAGTGTCGGGGTGTTCATCCCGATCGGCAACAATGGCTGGTTGATCTCGGAGAATGCCCCGCAGTACCGCCCGAGCTTCGCGCTCAACAAGGCGATCACCCTGAAGGCCGAAGGGTACGGGCTCGATTTCGCCCTCTCGATGATCAAGCTGCGCGGCTTCGGCGGCAAGACCGAGTTCTGGGACCACAACCTCGAATCGTTCACCCTGATGGCGGGGCTCGCCGCCGTCACCACCCGGATCAAGCTGTTCGCCACCGCGGCGACCCTGTGCCTGCCGCCGGCCATCGTCGCCCGCATGGCCGCGACCATCGACTCGATTTCGGACGGCCGCTTCGGCGTGAACCTCGTCACCGGCTGGCAGAAACCGGAATACGACCAGATGGGCCTGTGGCCCGGCGATGCGCATTTCGCCAATCGGTACGACTATCTGGCGGAGTACGCTCAGATCCTCCGCGAGCTGTGGGAGACCGGCGCCAGCGATCTCAAGGGCACGTATTTCCAGATGAACGATTGCCGGCTGAGCCCCCAGCCGCAGGCGCCGATGAAGATCATCTGCGCCGGCCAGAGCGGGGCAGGGCTGGCCTTCACGGCCCGCTATGCCGACTACAATTTCTGCTTAGGGAAAGGGCTCAACACACCGACCGCCTTCGCCCCCGTGGTGGAGAAGCTGGCGGAGGCGCGCGCCGAGACCGGGCGTCACGTCACCTGCTACGCCTTGTTCATGATCATCGCCGACGAGACCGACGCCGCCGCGATGGCCACCTGGGCCCACTACAACGCGGGAGCCGATGCCGAGGCGATTGCGTGGCTCGGCCTCCAGGGCGCGGCCGACACCAAGTCCGGCGGCGACACCAATGTGCGCCAGCTCGCCGCCCCGGCCGGGGCGGTGAACCTCAACATGGGTACCCTGGTCGGCAGCTACGCCACCGTGGCGGGGATGCTCGACGACATCATGACCATCGACGGGGTGGAGGGCGTACTGCTGGTGTTCGATGATTTCCTCAAGGGTCTCGATGCCTTCGGCACCCGGATCCAGCCGCTGATGCGCACGCGCCGGCACGTGGCGGCGGTGCCGCTTCCTGAGGTCGCCTGATGGACGCCCCCGCCGGATATCGCGATCCGAACGGCCGCCACGGCAGCGTCGTCCTGCCGGCCCGGCCCGAGCCGATCGCCTTCGACCCCGCCGCCACGGTGCTGATCGTGGTGGACGTGCAGAACGCCTATGCGAGCGCGGGCGGCTATCTCGACCTCGCGGGCTTCGACGTGTCGGGCACCGGCCCGGTGATCGCGCAGATCGTCCGGGCGGTCGCGGCGGCGCGGGCGGCGGGCATCCGGATCCTGTGGTTCCAGAACGGCTGGGACCCGGACTATGCCGAGGCGGGCGGCCCGGGCTCGCCGAACTGGCACAAATCCAACGCCCTCAAGACCATGCGCCGGAAGCCGGAGATGAACGCGCAGCTCCTCGCCAAGGGCTCCTGGGATTACGCGCTGGTGGACGCCCTGACGCCCGAGCCCGGCGACCTGACGATCGGCAAGCCGCGCTACAGCGGCTTCTACAACACGCCCCTCGACAGCATGCTCCGCGCCCGGGGGATCAACACGCTGGTCTTCACCGGCATCGCCACCAACGTCTGCGTGGAATCGACCCTGCGGGACGGGTTCCACCGGGAGTATTTCGGGATCGTACTGGCCGATGCCACGCATCAGGCCGGGCCCGAGAGCCTGCACCACGGGGCGCTCGCCAATATCGAGACCTTCTTCGGCTGGGTCTCGGACGTCGCCGCCTTCGCGGCGGCCCTCAGGACGGCTTCACACGCCGCGGTTGATGCGGCCGGCCTCGATATGGCCGAATAAGTGCATCCTGCACCCGGCCGGTCACCGGCAGGGTGCACGAGCGCCGCCCGACGCGGCGCCTCCCGCGCGGCCTGCCCGGCCCGGCCGACAGGTCGAACGGGAGCGCACACGGGCATGCCGAAGCAGGTCGTCATTCCGCCGGGGACCGGCAAGCCGCTCGCCCCCTACGTGCCGGGCACGCTGGCCGACGGCGTGCTGTACGTCTCGGGCACGCTACCGCTGGATGCAGAGGCCAACGTCGTTCATGCCGGCGACGCCGCCGCCCAGACCCGCCACGTGCTGGAGACCATCAAGGGCGTGGTCCAGGCCGCGGGCGGCACGATGGACGACGTCACCTTCAACCACGTCTTCCTGAAGGACTGGGCGGACTACGCGGCGATCAACGCCGTCTACGCGGAGTATTTCCCGGGAGAGAAGCCGGCGCGCTATTGCATCCAGTGCGGCCTCGTGAAGCCGGAGGCACTGGTGGAGATCGCCTCCGTGGCGCATGTCGGCCGATGAGCAGCCGGTGAGCGTCGGCGCGGCCCCGCTCCACCACGCGGTGGCGGGTCCGGAGGACGGGCGGCCGGTGCTGCTCTCGCCGGGGCTCGGCGGCGGGGCCGGATACTTCGCGCCGCAGATGGCGGCGCTCACGGCGCAGTTCCGGGTGGTGACCTACGACCATCGCGGGACCGGTCGGTCGCCCGACCGGCTCGGGCCGGACCACGATATCCCCGCCATGGCCCGGGACGCGCTCGCGGTGTTGGACGCCGCCGGGATCGACCGGGCCGACGTGGTCGGCCACGCGCTGGGCGGCCTGATCGCCCTGCAGATGGCGCTCGCCGCGCCCAGGCGCGTCGGGCGGATCGTGGTCGTCAACGGCTGGGACGCCCCGGACCCGGCCACACGCCGCTGCTTCGCGGCCCGCCGGGCGATCCTGGCCGGGGGCGGCCCGGAGGCCTTCGTGCGGGCGCAGGCGATCTTCCTGTACCCGGCGCCCTGGTTGTCGTCCGAGGCCGCGCGGGTCGCGGCCGACGAGGCCCACGCCCTCGCGCATTTCCCCGGGGCCGAGACCGTGCTCACGCGCATCGGCGCCCTGGAGCGCTTCGCCATCGCCGACCGGCTCGGGCGCATCCCGCACGAGACCCTGGTGATGGCCGCCCGGGACGACGTGCTGGTGCCCTATACGCGCTCCGAGCGCCTCGCGGCTGCCCTGCCCAACGCCCGGCTCGCCCTCGCTCCCGAGGGTGGCCACGCCCATAGCGTGACCTGTCCGGAGGCGTTCAACCGGACCCTGCTGGACTTCCTCGATCGGCCCGCATGAGCATCCCCAGGAGCTCCGGCAACGCCCCGGCCAGGAGGGCGGCGGCGCGCAGAACCTCGGCGGCCTCGGCGGGCGAGCGGTGGACGAGGGCCAGGGCAAGCCGGAGCGGCACCTGCGCGCCAAAACTCGCCGCCGTCACCGCCAGGGCCGTTACGACGCCGTGGTGCTTGCCGGCGTAGAGGATCTGGCTGCGCAGGAAGTAGAACAGCCGCCGCGCCCGCACCTGCCGGGTCGTGCCCTGGCCGAGATGGCGCGCGACCGCCCCGGCGACGTGCCGCACGGAATAACCCGCCGCCCGGGCGCGGGCGCAGAGATCGGCATCCTCCCAGTAGACGAAGAAGCGCGGATCGAAGCCGCCGAGCGACTGGAACAGGTCGCGACGGATCATCAGGAAGGCGCCCATCACCTGATCGACGGCGCGGTCCTCCGCATGGTCCCATTCGCGGAGGAAGTGCGGGCGCACGAGGCCCAGCCGGTCCAGCGCCAGGGCGCGTCCGAGGAGGCCGAGCGCCGAAGGCGTCCGGGCGCAGGAGCGCGCAGTCCGCCCGTCGGGGTCGACCAGCCGGGCGCCGACGATCCCGGTCCGCGGATCGGCCAGCAGGGCGGCCCGGGCCACGTCCAGGGCGTCGGGTTCGACCTGCGTGTCGGGGTTGAGGAACAGGATCGCGGGGGCTTCGCCCGCGGCAGCGCCCTGATCGCAGGCGCGGCCGAAGCCGAGATTGTCCGCATTGCGGATCAGCCGGAGCGGGTGGGGCAGGGGGGGCAGATCCTCGGCGGAGCCGTCGGTCGAGGCATTGTCGACCACGATCACCTGCACGGACGCGGCGTCCCGCGCGGCCGCGAGGCTCGCGAGACACGCGCGGAGAAGCGCGCCGCCGTTCCAGTTGACGATCACCACGTCGAGGACCGGGGGAAGGGCAGGGCGCTCGGTCACGGCAGATCCTTGGGCAGATCCCGGGGTGCGCCGAGGCGGCCGAGGGCGCCGTCGCGGGCCGCGGCGAGAAGCCGAAGCAGCACGGAGGGCCGCCAGCCTGAATCCGCCCAGTACAGGCCGGCCTGGAGGGGCAGGTAGGCGGCCTGGGCGAGCTTCCAGCGGAGCGGCACGTGCGGCAGCCGCCACGCATACACCGCGTTGCGCAGGTAGGTCGCCATGCGGAACAGGGGCTGGCGCGGCATCGCGATCCCGAAGGCCCGGATCACCCCGCCGCCGACCCGGTGGGGGATCCCGACGTCGCGGGCGCAATAGCAGCCGTAGCCGAGGCTCCAGGCGCGGAAGCACCATTCGAGTTCGACGCCGTCGATGAAGAAGTCCGCCCGGAACGGGCCGATCCGGTCGAACGCGGCGAGGTCGATCAGCGAGCCCGAGGTCGCCAGGAACTGCACCGGGGCGGGGGCGCCCTGATCCGGAATGCCGGGTCGGCGCGGATAGGCCGGCGCCTTGTGGCCGGGCGCCGGCGCCGGGACGGGACCCACCACCGCGGCCCGGATCCCGGCACGCCGCAGCTCTCCGAGAGCGGCGAGCAACCCAGCGGCGAGATCCCCGGGCGGCTCGGCATCCTGATCGAGGAGCAGGAGGGTCTCCGCCCCCGCGTCCCGGGCGGACGCGGCGATCCGGTTGAGCGCCGCCGCGATGCCGACATTGTGCCCCTCCGACAGCAGGATCACGCCGGCGTGGACGAGGCGTCCCGCGTCACCGGCGGCGAGACCGCCATTGTCGAAGGCAATCACCGTGGCGCCCCCGGCCGCAGCCTGGGCGAGGACGCGCTCCACCTGATCCGGGCTCGGCCGGAACAGGGTGATGCCGAGGGCGGGAAGGCCCGAACGCGGATCAGGCACCGGACGGACCCCGACGCAGGTCGCGGCGCGTCACGCCCGCTCCACCGCGACGGTCGCCGCCTCCAGGGCCGCCGTGATGGCGGCGGTCTGCTCGGCGCTGAGCGGCCCGCGGGCGAGGCGCATCTGCAGGGCAAGCTTCAGACCCTCCTTGGCGCGCACCAGGGAGGGTGGCGGCCCGTCCCCCCGGGCGGCCTCGGCCTCGGCCATCCGGGCGAGGATGGCCTCCAGGGTCGGGCGATTGCCGTCGAGGACGGCCTGGCCCTCCGGTGTGATCGTGTGCAGCCTCTTGGTGCCCTCCCCGGGGGTCACCGTGACGTGGCCGAGCTCCTCGAGCAGCGTCAGCGTCGGGTAGACCGTGCCCGGGCTCGGGCTGTAGGCACCGCCGACCCGCTCCTCGATGGCCTTGATGATCTCGTAGCCGTGCCGGGGCTTCTCGGCGATCAGGTGGAGGATCACGAGCCTGAGGTCGCCATGGGCGAAGAATCGGGCGAGATCGCCGCGACCGCCGCGGCCGAACATCCGGCGGTCGCCGGGTCCGCGGCCGGGATGCCCGTGCCGCCCCCTGTGATCACCCCCCATCGGGCCACGATGGGCGCGGACGCGGTGGGCGTCGAAGGGATCGCCGTAGAAGGAGTCCATGATATCGGGATGCATGGCAGATCGACTCACTTTCGATATGTCGCAATAAAAGATATATCGAAACCCTATCGACCGCAAGGCAGGCTTCTGCGCCATGGGGGCCACCTGCGGTTTACGGGCCCCGCCGGTTCGGTTAGTGCGGCGGCTCACCGATGCCACCGGCCTGCGCCTTGCCCTTCACCCCCGACGCCGCCCGACAATTGCCCGTGACCCGATCCGCGATCTGCACGGCAACAGCGCCCCGGGACGGCACGCGGTGAACGCGTCCGTGCGGAGGTCCGGGGCCCAACGCCCGATCGACGAGGACGCCGCATGATCTCCGTCAACGAGGACATGAAGCAGGAGATGCTGCGGCGGGGCATCTCGGTGTTGCACCCGGCGCCGTTCGGCCTGCCGGAGGATTGCACCTTCGAGCCGCCGTGCAGCATCAAGTGGATGGGCGTCGATTACTGCCTCACCATGGGGGCGTTCTCGTACGCGGTCAGCGGCTACTATTTCGGCGCCGACATCGCCCGCTACTGCTCGATCGGCGAGAGCGTGCAGGTCGGGCGCGGCAGCCACCCGGTCCAGTGCGGCTCGACCTCACCGCTGTTCTACACGCACCATTCGGCGGTGTTCGACCGTGCCGATCCGCGGGCGGAGGATTACGAGATCTGCGGGCCCTATCTGTGGCCCAAGCGCGTGCGCATCGGCAACGACGTCTATATCGGCCACGGCGCCTTCCTGATGCCCGACATCACGATCGGCGATGGTGCGGTGGTCGGCGCCATGGCGGTGGTGACCAAGGACGTGCCGCCCTACGCGATCGTAGCCGGCAGCCCCGCCCGGGTCGTGAAGATGCGTTTCCCCGACGCGCTGATCGAGCGCTACCTGAAGGTGCAATGGTGGCGCTACGCCTTCTGGGACCTGCGCCAGTGCTCGATCACCGACCCGGAAAAATTCCTCGACGCCGTGGAGAAGCGGATCGCCGGCGGGATGCAGGAATACCGGCCGGAGCTGATCCCGCTCCGGTCGCTGGTGCCGGGGGGGTGAGGATCGGCGCTCGTCTGCGCGTTGCGAGAAGAACAAGCCCGGTTTTTCTTTCCGCCGGCTTCGTCGTCCACGGGACGACGGACAGTACCACCCTGTCTTCGGGCGATCCTACCTGCATCTTGGTCGCGCAGGTCCGACTGCGGGCAGAACGACGAAGCCGAATCAGGTCATACGACCGGCCCAGCGGCGAGCAGCGCCTCGTCCGCCTTGCTCAAGGATCGGCCCGCGGCCTTCCAGTAGAGCACGCCGAAACGCCGGACCACGGATTCCCATGTATGCGGGGCGACGACCTCCCGCCCACGCGCAACGAGCTGGTTGCGCAAGGGTGCCTCCGACCACAGCCTGAACATGGCAGCGGCGATCTCGCCATAGTTGTCGGGATCGAACAGGAGCGCACCGCCGCCGGTCAGCGACGGCAGAGAGGTCACATTGGAGGAGGCCACGGGGCATCCGAGGGTGAAAGCCTCCCAGATCGGGCAGCTACCAGCTTCGAACTTCGTGGGCACGATGACGCCGCGCGCCAAGTGGTAGAGCAGCACCAAGTCACGCTGAGCGATGTAGCCGGCCCACCGAATGCGATCGGTCACGTTCAGGGCAGCCGCCCGTTCCAGCACGCGCAAGGAGAAGGGCGTGATCGCCCCTGTGAAGACCAGGAGGGGCGGTGTAAGACCTTGGGCGCGCAGGATTGCGGCAGCCTCTAGGAGGCCGATGTGATTCTTGTGCTCCCAGCCGGCCGCCGGGTAGATCAGGAAATTATCCGGCTGGATCTGCAGACGATCGCAGATGGCCCGCACTTCTTCCGGTGTCGGAGGCGTGCGGTCGGTCGCCGGTGGTGCGAACGGGATGACAGGCAGCTTCTGGGGCGCCACACGGTATTGCCGTTGGACATCTTCGGCGATCCAGCGCGCGGCGACCGGCACGATGGTCGCCGCATTGCAGAAGTACTGGTATATAACCTCACGCTGTTCGAGTTCCTCGTCGGAGAAGAACTGCGGCAGATGAAGATGCTGCAGATCGTGAGGATGATAGAGGAGCGGCAAATCGGAAT
The DNA here is from genome assembly GCF_026540775.1 of Methylobacterium sp. GC_Met_3. NCBI lineage: Bacteria > Pseudomonadati > Pseudomonadota > Alphaproteobacteria > Hyphomicrobiales > Methylobacteriaceae > Methylobacterium > Methylobacterium sp. GC_Met_3. The sequence goes on along the minus strand of NZ_JALNUL010000009.1, from coordinate 121,700 downwards.
CGGGCGCGAATTGCGATGGGGCGTGAACCACATCGACGCCCGCAGCCCGCAAGGGTCCCGTCGCATCCCGGAGATTGATCTGGAGGGTGGCGCTATCGCCCTGGAATTTGAAGATCCGCTTGGCAACCTGCGTACCGACCATCTTGGATTCACGTCCGCGGACCGGCAGCGCATCGGTGTTCAGCAGCAGCAAGCGGCAATGGTCTGGCATGATGGCGCGCAGGTCGTCGCGCCCCTCCGAATCGACGAGAATAGAAAAGCGGAATTTGTCAGCCGGCAGGTGGTGGAGATGGGTTACCAGACCGCGTGTGACTTCCGCGACGCCACCGGCCGCCCCGAGGGACAGACGCGCATCGATTGCCACATGAAGCTGATCCGACATAACCCAATGTTCCCCTATACTCCCGCCAAGGTGTCATTGGCCGAGAGCCTTGTGCGGGGCTTGTCTCACCAGGGGATGCGCCCGTAGCGCTCGATGAGCTGCGCGTATTCTGCCCGGCTCTGCTCGGCGAGGACGGGGTCGGCGGCCAGACGGGCCATACCGGACCGGGAATGCACGAGCCGAATGACCAGCGGAGCCAGCATCGTATGGCGCTGCAACTCCAAATTGTTTCCGCCAAAGCGCACGACATTGGCGATCCAGGGCCGCACCTGTTCCGCCATGGCAAAGGTTGCCGGCGCCATTGCATCGAGGAGATGGCAGCGTTTGACTCCGGCCTCACTCAATCGACCGAGCCACTCGTTATCGAGATGCCAACGCATCGCCGGATCGAAGCGCCCCACCCGCCGGAGGATCGCCGAAGGCATGATCCAGCCCGACGGCGTCGGGAAGTCGTTGATGCGTAGAATTTTCCCTTCTTCATCGATTTCAAGCTGCGTTGTTGAGACAAAATCGCTCTCCTTTAAAATATTCAAACCCCAAGTCAAATAATTACAATCCCAGCAATCATCGTCTTCCAAGAATGCGACATAGTCGAAGCGGCCATTCGCTGCGTCGATCCCAGCATTCAATGCGCCAGCTTGCGAGCAGGTATCGCTATGCGCCCAGATGATTTCGGTCCGCTCCGCCAGGTGGGAGGGAATCGCCGCATGCGCATCAATTCCGATGATGAAGGTGAGATGGGCCCGCCCTTCCGCAACCGCCGTCTGTGCCAGGGCGCTGTCGATCGCCCGCTCGACAAAGTACGTGCCGGTCCGGCCACCATTGGTGATTCGTTGTAGACGGGACGGCACGATCACCCCGACCGAGAATATCCGCGCCATTATCCGCGACCCCAATCCTGTTCATTCATTCGGCCAAATCCAGGCCGCAGCAAAGTCGTTGAGGCACGCCGATGCGAATGCCAAGCTGTGCAGTGTCTACAGGAAATTTAACATTGATCCACATACGCGGCCGGCTTTATCAGACAGCTTAGACTGAAATTTTGTGCATCTTGTGCCAACTTTAGAGAAATACGACGCGTGAGCCACAAATCTCGGCTCGGAACCAGTGCGAATTATTGTGAGACGCGTTTTTTGTCAATTTATTTCTGAATATCATTATTATACGATATTGTAACGGCACAAAACCATCGAACAATTTTATCAAAAAATTCTTCTGTCGAGAAGACATGGTCTCATTAATACAGACCCTGCCGTAGATTACATGATCCATCTCCGTGAGCATGAAACGCGGATATTCCGAGTCGCGCCGTTGAGGATTCAGCTCCTGGGAACAGCGCGCTGAACCGCCAGGATGCTCGGCTATGTTATAGCCCTCGTCGTGCCGCGGCCCCCTGCAAGCCTCGATCCGGAAGGATTTCGGACGCGGCTCGGCGCGGGGCGTCACCGTGGGCGATAGGCCCTGGCGAACGCCGCCGGTATCCTGTCCGATGAATCCAAGACGATCGCCTTCACTTCAGCCAAGAGCATTTCGGTGGAGGGCCCCGCACCGAAGGCGCCCCGGTCCATTGCGGGGTGCGGGCCGACGCAGCGGCCGCCTCGATCAACGCGTGGAATACCCTTTTTCAGGGAGCAAGACGCATCCTCGGGCGCGCATCCCGCTTACACCGACAGCGCCCGCGCCGCCGCCTCACCGAGCGCCCGCACCCCCAGCGCCAGATCCGCATCGCTTGTATCCTCCGCCCAATGGTGGCTGATGCCGCCGATCGAGGGGACGAACAGCATCGCGGCCGGCAGGATCCGGGCGACGTTCTGGGCGTCGTGGCCGGCGCCGGAGGGCATCACCTGCCAGCCGCCCGGGCAGACCTGCTCGGCGGCCCCCGAGAGGGCGCGCATCAGATCCGGGTCGCAGGGGGCGGGGATCGCCTTGGAGAGGGCCGTCAGCGTGGCGGGGCAACGCTCGCGCCGGTTCGATTCACGCACCAGCGCCTCCAGGCAGGCCTCCATCCGCTCCAGCACCGGAATCGACACGTCGCGGAACTGGAAGAACACCTCGGCCCGGCCCGGGATGATGCTGTAGCCGCCGGGGTCCAGGGTGATCCGCCCCGTGGTCCAGGTGCTGCGCGGGCCGCAGACCGTCGGGAACTCCCGGTCGATCGCCGCGAGTAGCCGCACCGCCGCGAGGCCCGCGTCCCGGCGCTCCGCCATGGTGGTGCCGCCCGCATGATCCTGGTTGCCTTCGAACACGATCCGGAACTGCCAGATCGCCACGATGCCGCTCACCACGCCGAGATGCAGGCCGGCGGATTCGAGTTGCGTGCCCTGCTCGATATGCATCTCCAGGAAGCCGCGGTAGCGGCTCGGGTCGAGCCGCATCCGGGGCAGGCCGGCGAGGCCGGCGGTCGCGAGCGCAGCGCGCAGGGGGGTGCCGTCGGTGCGGTTGCGGGCTTCGTCGATCTCGGCCTCGGTCAGGTCGCCGATCGCCGAGCGGCTGCCCAGGAAGCCGCCGGAGAAATGTCCCTCCTCGTCCGCGAAAGCCACGACGTCGACCGGCAGCCCGGCCCGGGCCAGCGCCACACCGGCCACGACCCCGAGCGCCCCGTCGAGCCAGCCGGCCTCGTTCTGGGTCTCGATGTGGCTGCCGACCAGCAGATGCGGGCCGGCGCCGCGATGGCGCCCGAGCACGTTGCCGATCCCGTCAATGGACGCCTCCAGCCCGCAGGCCTCCAGCTTGGCCATCAGCCAGCGGCGGGATTCCATGTCGGCCGCCGAGAAGGTCGGGCGGTGGACGCCGGTGCGGAACCGCCCGATCTCACGCAGTTCGTACAGGTCGGCCAGGAAGGCTTGGGTAGCGATCTCGGTCATGCAATCCCCGGGGGCTGGACGTACCGACCGTGCAAGGCCCATGCGCACATCCTGGGTTTCCAAAGGGCTTGCAGCCCTTTGGCGGGGTGTCGGGGCAGAGCCCCGATTTGGGCTTCGCCCAACCCCAGCAGGGTTCCACCCTGCACCCGCAAAAGGGCTCGCCCTTTTGAATCCGGGACTTGGCGCTACTCGGCTGCTACGGGCGTCCGGCCCGCCGGCTCCGCCCTCCAGGTGGCGAGGTCGGCCCGGGCGCGGTCGGTCAGCGCGCGCTTCTTGAGGGCCGCCTTCTCGGGTCCGCGCAGGCGCCGGCCGGTCTCGTTGCGGGGCGCCTGCGCCAGGGGTGGGAACAGACCGAAATTGACGTTCATCGGCTGGAACGAGCGCGGCGCGTTGGCCTCGCCATCCGCTTCCACGTGGCCGCCCGTGATGTGGGCGATCAATGCACCCAGCGCCGTGGTCTGGGGCAGGGGAGCGAGGGGTTGCCCTGCGACCTCGGCCACCGCGAAGCGGCCCGCCATCAGTCCCACCGCGGCGCTCTCCACGTAGCCCTCGCAGCCGGTGATCTGGCCAGCGAAGCGCAAGGCCGGACGGGCCTTCAGCCGGAGCGTGGCGTCGAGCAGGCGCGGGCTGTCGAGATAGGTGTTCCGGTGCAAACCCCCGAGGCGGGCGAACTCGGCCCGCTCCAGGCCGGGGATCGTGCGGAAGATCCGCACCTGCTCGGCGTAGGTCAGCTTCGTCTGGAAGCCCACCAAGTTGTAGAGTGTGCCGAGCGCGTTGTCCTGGCGCAGCTGGACGATCGCGCAGGGCTTGACCAGGGGGTCGCGCGGGTTGGTCAGGCCCACGGGCTTCATCGGGCCGTGCCGTAGGGTCTCGGGCCCGCGCTCGGCCATCACCTCGATGGGCAGGCAGCCGTCGAAATAGGGCGTGCCCTCCCACTGCTTGAACCCGATCTTGTCGCCCGCCACGAGGGCGGCCACGAAGGCCTCGTACTGCGCGCGGTCCATCGGGCAGTTGAGGTAGTCGGCCCCCGTGCCGCCGGGGCCCGGCTTGTCGTAGCGCGACTGGAACCACGCCACGTCCATGTCGATCGAGTCGCGGTGGACGATCGGCGCGATCGCGTCGAAGAAGGCGAGGGACTCGGCCCCGGTGAGCCCGCGGATGCCCTCGGCCAGCGCCGGGGCGGTCAGCGGGCCGGTGGCGACGATGCAGGAGCCCCAATCCTCCGGCGGCAGGCCCGCGACTTCCCCGCGGACGATGGCGACGTTGGGGTGCTGCTCCAGCGCCCGGGTGACCGCGACGGAGAAGCCTTCGCGGTCCACCGCCAGCGCCCCGCCGGCCGGCACTTGATTGGCGTCCGCCGCCCGCATGATCAGCGAGCCCAAGGCACGCATCTCCTGGTGCAGCAGCCCGACGGCGTTGCTCTCGGGATCGTCCGACCGGAAGGAGTTCGAGCAGACGAGCTCGGCCAGCCCGTCCGTCTGATGGGCCTCGGTGCGGCGCTCCGGGCGCATCTCGTGAATGACGGCGCGATGGCCGGCCTCGGCCACCTGCCAGGCAGCCTCGGAACCGGCGAGACCGCCGCCGACGATGTGAATGGTCTGTGTCATACCCGAGAATAGCGAAGGACCGCCGCCCGGATCAACGGGCGGCGGTCCTTCGTAGGCCCACGCAGTCTCGGGGATCAGACGCGGGCGACGCCGCGGATCTCGCTGCGATTGATGCCGAGATCGGCCAGATCGCGATCCGAAAGGCGGGAGAGCTGGGTGACCGTGTCGCGGTACCGGAGATAGGCGCGGACGCGGCTCAGGACGCTACGGGCGGCGGACATGATATGCTTTGACCTCTGTTCGGGCATCCGATGGCGCTTCGATGCGCATCGGTGCCTCTTGTTGGTGCAATGCACATATAAGCCCGCTGCGGCGCAGCAGGAGTCGAAAGGTCAAGCATCAGCCCTGCGGTTATCGCATGCCCCGCTTAAGATCTCGGCAACCTTTCCGAATGGTCATTCTTTAGGCGCATGCGGAGTCCGCCGAACGCACGAAGGGCGCCCTATCGGCCAATGGACCGCCCTTCGCGTTGGATCGAGCGGCTAGAGCCGTGCGCCCGATCGCGCACGACTCTCAACCCCTAGTGTGACGCACTCTCCGGTGCCGAACCGGTGTCCACTTTGGCGGAGAGCGCTCTATCGCGCGGGGCCGCCTCAGTAGAACGGGCGCGCGCCGTAGTAGCCATAGGGGCGGCCATAGGGCCGGGGCCGGCCATAGCCGTAGCCGCCGTAATAGACCGGCCGGCGCCAGTAGCCGTCGGGGCGGGGCCCCCAGTTCGGGCGGCAGATGCCCCAGGGATTGGGATGGAAGCCGGGGCCGCAGCCCCCGGCGGCCTGGGCCGAGCCAGCAAGCCCGAGGCCGCCGGCGATCACGGCGGCCACAACGAGCGCCTTCGCGCGCGGTGCGCTCAGAAACGTCATGACGGGATCTCCTCACTACCTCCGGCGGATCGGCAGCCGGTCGAGGGAGATTCGGCTCCGCCGCCTGAACCGACGCTGAGCCAGAGGTTGTAGCGGGGACAGGCTCGCGGCGGCATCGGGGCAACGCCGTACAGGCCGCCGCGGTTTCACGGCCGAGGTTTTCGCGCGGTCAGTGCAGCGAGGGCGTGCGCAAAAACCGCTCCCGGTCGGCGGAGACGAGGGCGAGCTTCACGCCCCGCCCCTCGCGGCGGATGGTGAGCGGCACCCGAACGCCCGCCTCGCCGAGTGCCCAGACGCTGCGGAACAGGGCGGCGAGATCCGCCACCGGCTCGCCCGCCACCGCCTCGATCACGTCGCCGGCCTGGAGGCCGCCGGTCTCGGCCGGGCCGCCATCGGCGAGGCCCATCACCACGATGCCCTCCTCGCTCTCGGTGGCGTAGAGGCCCAGCCAGGGGCGCGGTGGCCGGTTCGCCCGCCCGCTCGTCGCGAGGTCGTCGAGGATCGGCGGCAGCAGGTCGATGGGCACCACCATGTTGATCGGGCGCGCGCTTCCCGAGCCGCCCTGCTGCAATTGCAGCGAGCCGATGCCGAGCAGCTCGCCCTGGGGGCCGATCAGCGCCGTGCCGCCCCAATGCGGGTGGGCGGGGGATGTGAACAGGGCCTCGTCCAGGACGTATTCCCAGTAGCCGGCGAATTCCTGCCGGGCGACCACCTCGACGGCGACGCAGCGCTGGCGCCCGCCCGCCCCGGCCAGCACCGCCCGGTCCCCGGTCTTCAGCCCGGCCGAGCGGCCGAGCGGCAGGGCCGGCACGCCGAGGTCGCCCAGGGCCTGAACCAGGCCGAAGCCGGTGGCGGCATCGAAGCCGAGGACATGGCCTTGCACCGAGCGGCCGTCCCGGGTGGTGAGCCAGACGCTCTCGGCCTCGGTCACGAGGTAGCCGATGGTCAGCACGAGGCCGTCCTCGCGGATCATCACGCCGTTGCCGGCCCGCTCGGTCCCCAGCGTCTCGGCCGTGAACGCGCCCTCCGGCACCCGCGTCGACAGGGCCAGCACCGCCGAGAGCGCCCGGTCGAGGTCGTAACCATAATCCGCAGGCCGCGGCTGGGCCTGCGCGGGGATCTTCCACTCGCCCTGCGTCGCCATGAGAGTCCTTCGCGCGTCCTTCGCAGATCCGCACCCTGGCCGGAACCGGGTGCGCGAAAGACGACAAGATAGGATGTCCGCGCGCCCCGCGACACCCATGTCGGGCGCCCCGCACACCATTGCCGCAGGGCTGAAAACGAAGAGGACCGCCCGGCCGGGGCCGGGCGGTCCTTCGAAAGCGTCCGGGTCCCGCCGCGCGGCGGGACCCGGGTTGGCGCGTCTCAGTACTTGCGGACCAGCGGCGCCGGGACCGGCGTGGCGGCGGCGACCGGCGAGTACAGCGGGACGATGAAGCGGATCCAGCCGTCCGTGGAGTAGTCGCTGCGGGTGCGGCCGAACGCGTTGGTGAGGGTCGCGCCGGTCACGACGTCGCGGGCGACGTAGGCCTGGACGGTGAAGATCTTGAAGTCGTAGCCGATGAGGCCGCCGACGGCGAACCGGCCGCGGTTGCCGGCCGCCGCGCTGTACTGGCTGATGTCGAAGTTATACGTGCCGTAGGCGATCGGGCCGATCTCGAAGTTGCCGAACTTCTTCGTCGCGGTGATGTCGAAGTTCAGCGAGTCCGAGAGGTTGATCGGGCCGATGGCGGCGCCGACCTGACCCGGGAAGCGGCCGGGCGAATCGTAGATGTTGGCGGTCAGGTTGCCGGTGATGTTCCAGCCGTCACCGGTGTAGCTGCCGGCAACGCCGAAGCGGTAGGTGTTGGAGGAGAGCTGCGGCAGCACCGGGGTGCCGACGACCTGACCATTGACGACACCGCCGTTGATCGAGCCGCGGTCGCCGTTGAGGTCGTTCAGGTACACGCCGCCGAGCAAGCTGACGCCGAAGTTGCTGCCGAGGTCGAACGCCCAGATGCCGCCGACGAAGGTGCCGACGTTGATCGAGATGTCCTTGTTGCGCTGGCCCGCCGGGTTGCGGGTGAAGACGAACACGGTCGGGGGAGCGACGAGCAGCTCGACGCGGCCGCCGAGCGGAACCAGCGGGGTCGACCAGACCAGGACCGGGACGTTGACGGCCGTGTCGGCGTCGTTCCGGCCGTCGGTGCGGCGGTAGGTGAACGTGTTGATGGCGTAGAGGCCTTCCGGCAGCGGCGCGCCGACAGCGAGGCCGACCTGCTCACCGGGAACCGTCGTGGTCTGCGCCTGCGCGATCGTCGAGGTCATGCCGACCGTGAGCGCGACCGTGCCGGCCGCGAGCCAGTTCTTCATCATTGTCTCATTCCTTCCCAAGGTCCCAAGGCATCCGTCCCGCTTTCGGCACTTCCCTGCCGGTCTGCTCGCTCATTGCGGCTGCCGGCTTCGGACCTACCGAGCGCCCCCACGGAGCCTGCCCGTCTCAACGTCTGCGACTATTCTACAGAGACCCTCGGAAAGACAGTGGAATGCTCGCTCGAATGCCAAAACCGGCCCAACCGTTGCCCAAAAGCCGCATATTTGCGGCGGCGCAACACTATCCACAAGGCGGGTTCGGGAGGCCGTCTCCGGCAAAATATCGTTGAACGGTCAAGCTGTTGTCGCCGCGGATCGCGGGAGAATCCGGCAAGCCCCGGCGGATGATCGCGCAGGGGGCGGGCTCGGGCGCTTCGGTCCGGATCCGGCCCCGATCGGCGTCCGGACGGGCCCGCGCCGGGCGCGAAACGCCGGGTGACGGCTCGAATCACCATCCGCGGGGACCGATCTGGGCCGGCACCCGGCAAAAACTGCCGCGTCCGGCGGGCGTGGACCGGCGCCCGCACCGCAGCGCCGTCTACTCGGCGGCGCTTCGGCGGGGCGCGCGGGCGGCGACTGGCGCCGCGGGGCGCCGCTCCAGTACTTCGTGCAGGAACCGGCCGGTATGGCTGGCCTTCGCGCGGGCGATCTCCTCGGGGGTGCCCTGCGCCACCAGCCGCCCGCCGCCGTCGCCGCCCTCGGGACCCATGTCGATCACCCAATCGGCGGTCTTGATCACTTCGAGATTGTGCTCGATCACCACCACGGTGTTGCCCTGGTCGACCAGCTCGTGGAGCACCTCCATCAGCTTGGCGACGTCGTGGAAGTGCAGGCCGGTGGTCGGCTCGTCGAGGATGTAGAGGGTGCGGCCGGTGGCGCGCTTCGACAGCTCCTTGGAGAGCTTCACCCGCTGCGCCTCGCCCCCCGACAGGGTGGTGGCCTGCTGGCCGACATGGACATAGTGCAGGCCGACCCGCTTCAGGGTCTCGAGCTTGTCGCGGATCGCCGGCACCGCCTTGAACAGCTCGGCCGCCTCCTCGACGGTGGAATCCAGCACCTCGGCGATCGACTTGCCCCGGTACTTCACCTCCAGGGTCTCGCGGTCGTAGCGCTTGCCCTTGCAGACGTCGCAGGTGACGTAGACGTCCGGCAGGAAGTGCATCTCGATCTTGATGACGCCGTCGCCCGAGCAGGCCTCGCAGCGCCCACCCTTGACGTTGAACGAGAAGCGGCCGGGCTGGTAGCCACGGGCCTTGGCCTCCGGCAGGCCGGCGAACCAGTCGCGGATCGGCGTGAACGCGCCGATATAGGTGGCGGGGTTCGAGCGCGGCGTGCGCCCGATCGGCGACTGGTCGATGTCGATGACCTTGTCGAGGTGCTCCAGCCCCTCCAGCCGCCCGTAGGGCGCCGGGTGCTCCAGGGCGCCGTTCAGCTTCTTGGCGACGGCCTTGTAGAGGGTGTCGATCACCAGGGTCGACTTGCCGCCGCCCGAGACGCCGGTGATGCACGTGAAGGTGCCGAGCGGGATCTCGACGTCGACGTCCTTGAGATTGTTGCCCCTTGCGCCGAACAGCCCGAGCTTGCCCTTCCGGCCTTTTCGACGCGCGGTCGGCGTGCGAACCGACATCTGGCCCGTGAGGTACTTGGCGGTGAGCGAGGCCGGGTTGGCCAGGACCTCGGCGGGGGTGCCCTGCGCGATGATCTCGCCGCCGTGGATGCCGGCGCCCGGGCCGACATCGACCACGTAATCGGCCTGCAGGATCGCGTCCTCGTCGTGCTCGACCACGATCACCGAGTTGCCGAGGTCGCGCAGGCGCTTGAGCGTGCCGAGCAACCGCTCGTTGTCGCGCTGGTGCAGGCCGATCGAGGGCTCGTCCAGCACGTAGAGCACGCCGGTCAGCCCCGAGCCGATCTGCGAGGCGAGGCGGATGCGCTGGCTCTCGCCGCCCGAGAGCGAGCCGGAGCCGCGGGCGAGCGTCAGATATTCCAGGCCGACATCCACCAGGAAGCTCAACCGGTCGCGGATCTCTTTTAAGATGCGGACCGCGATCTCGTTCTGCTTAGGCGTCAGCTTCTCCGGCAGCTCGGAGAACCAGCGGTGCGCCTCGCTCACCGAGAGAGCCGTGACATCGGCGATGTCCGCCATGGCGATTTTCACGGCCAGCGCCTCGGGCTTCAGCCGCTTGCCGCCGCAGGTGGCGCAGGGCGTCTCGCTCATGAAGCGCCCGATCTCCTCTCGGACGGCGTCCGAGTCGCTCTCCTTGTAGCGGCGCTCCAGATTCGGGATCACGCCCTCGAACGGCTTGTTGACCGTGTATTTGCGTAATCCGTCATCGTAGGCGAAGCGGATCGACTGCTTGTCGGAGCCATAGAGTACGATGGCGCGGGCCGTCTCCGAGAGGCTCTGCCAGGGGACGCTGGTCTTGAAGCCAAAATGTTCGGCCAGCGCGTCGAGGGTCTGGCCGTAATAGGGCGAGGTCGACTTCGCCCAGGGGCCGATCGCGCCGCGCTTCAGGCTCAGGGCCGGATCGGAGATCACCAGCTCGGGGTCGATCCGCATCTCGTGGCCGATGCCGCTGCAGGTCGGGCAGGCGCCGAACGGGTTGTTGAACGAGAACAAGCGCGGCTCGATCTCCGCGATGGTGAAACCCGAGACCGGACAGGCGAAGCGCGACGAGAAGGTGATGGTCCGGGGCGCTTCGCCCTCGGGGGCGTCGGCGAACACGACCTCTGCGATGCCGTCGGCGAGTTCCAGCGCGGTCTCGAAGGAATCGGCCAGCCGCGAGCCGATATCGGCCCGGACCACGATCCGGTCGACCACCACGTCGATGTCGTGCTTGAACTTCTTGTCGAGCTTAGGCACGTCGTCGATGGCGTAATACTCGCCGTTCACGCGCAACCGCTGAAAGCCTTTCTTTTGGTATTCAGCGATTTCCTTGCGGTATTCGCCCTTACGGCCGCGGACCACCGGGGCGAGCAGGTAGAGCCGGGTCTTCTCCGGCAGCTCCAACACCCGATCGACCATCTGCTGGACGGTCTGGCTCTCAATCGGCAGGCCGGTGGCGGGCGAGTAGGGGATGCCGACCCGCGCCCAGAGCAGGCGCATGTAGTCGTAGATCTCGGTGACCGTCCCCACGGTGGAGCGGGGATTCTTGGAGGTGGTCTTCTGCTCGATGGAGATGGCCGGCGACAGCCCGTCGATCTGATCGACGTCGGGCTTGGACATCATCTCCAGGAACTGGCGGGCATAGGCCGAGAGCGACTCGACGTAGCGGCGCTGGCCCTCGGCGTAGATCGTGTCGAAGGCGAGCGACGACTTGCCCGAGCCCGAGAGCCCGGTGAACACCACGAGCTTGTCCCGCGGGATGGTCAGGTCGACGTTCTTGAGATTGTGCTCCCGGGCGCCGCGGACCGCGATGACCCGCCGGTCATGGGCGGAGGCCGGCGCGGCGTCGAACAAGGCTGCGAGCTTGGCGTCGGTGGCGGCCTCGGATTTCGCGCGGGCCGGCTTGGCCTGGGCAGCTTTGGCCTGGGCAGCTTTGGCCTGTGCGGCTTTGGGCTGGGCCGCCTTGACGGCGATGGGGGCCTTCGGAGCCGTCTTGGAAGGCGTTTCGGCGGCAGCTTTGGGCGCGGCGTTCGCGGCACCAGCGCGGCTTGCGGCACGACTTCCAGCTTGGGCTTTGGCCATGAGGGCGGCGGTCTTTCGAGGCGTCGACGAAGTCGAATCGGATGCGCGCGGGCCAGCCGCCGCTCCGACTCATGTCGAGCCCGAAGGGCCCACGGCAAGGTGCGGCCGGCGGGACGCAGGCCCGACATGCGCCGCCCTTGCTAGAACGAAACGCGTACGGCGGCAACCGCTCCGTGCAGCGGCGATGCGGTTGACGTCATCGACGCTCAGGCCCGTCAATGAGCTTGTTAAAAACGCTTATCGTTGGGATCGCGACTCTGCCGGTCGAATGATGGAGGCCCCATGGCGACCATACCGATTTCCTTGCCCAACCCGACGATGAAGGAGCAGCTCCAAGCAAAGATCAAACAGGGCGATTATGCCGGCACCAGCGATGAGACCCGCGACCTCGTGCGCCGTGACCACGAGCGGCGGACCCAGGCCGAACTGACGCTTGAGGATCTGCGTCAGATCGTCGACGAGGCCCGCGCCGGAGGATCGAGCCACTTTAAGGTGCCTGATATTCTCGCCCGGGCCAGGAAGTACGCGCAGGACGACCCATCACCGGATGCGTGAGCCACCCTCACGGCGAGGGTTGAAGCGGATCTGTCGCCGTCCCTGGCTCGCGGCACTTCGGTATCGGCCAAGCAAGAAGCCTATGCCGGTGTGCTGGCTCCGGCCGAGCGACCCTGCAGGTGTGACGCCTCACCCCTCCGCGTTGCGCGCCATGAAGGTCGCGGGCGTCCCGTCCTCCGGGTTTACGAAGATGATGTCGGTGGGCGCCCGCCGGGGCGTGTCGATCGACAGGAACACCATCGGCTCTTCCGGCTCGATCGTCGGCATGGCGTGAACGGTCCCCTTCTCGAAGAACAGGAGCTGGCCGGGGCCGAACGCCGTGACAGTGTCCGGATCCCCCAACCAGACCGTGCCCCGGCCCGAGAGGCAGTAGAGATACTCGTCGCAGGTGGCGTGATAGTGCGGCGGGGTCGGCCGGTAGATCCGGAACACCCGGGCGCTCGCCGCCTCTCGGTCGGTCAGGTAGGTGTCGACCAAGAGGGTTTTTGCGCTGTCGGGCAGGGACGCCGCCAGCGCCGCCACATCGAAGATGCCGGTTCCCGCCGCTTCGGCCATCCCGTCCCCCTCACTCCGAAAAGCCTTCGAGCACGATCTTGCCCTTGGCGCGCCCGCTCTCGATCAGCGCGTGGGCGCGCTTCAGGTTCGCAGCGTCGATCCGTCCGTAATGCTCCCCCAGGGTGGTGCGCAGGCGCCCGGAATCAACGAGGCGAGACACCTCGTCGAGGAGCGCGCCCTGGGCGGCGATGTCGGCGGTGGCGAACATCGACCGGGTGAACATGAACTCCCAGTGCAGCGACAGGCTCTTGCGCTTGAGGAGCCCGACATCGAGCTGCTCCGGATCGTCGATCAGGGCGAGGCGGCCCTGCGGGGCGATCAGCTCCACGATCTCGGCGAGATGGGCGTCGGTGTTGGTGTTGGTGGTGGAGAAGACGAGGCCCGGGGCGCCGAGGCCGAGGGAAGCCACCTCGGCGGCGAGCGGCTTGGCATGGTCGACCACGTGGTGGGCGCCGAGGTCCCGGCACCATTGCGCGGTCTCGGGCCGCGACGCGGTGGCGATCACGGTGAGGTCGGTGAGCGCCCGGGCGAGCTGGATCGCCACGGAGCCGACGCCGCCCGCGCCGCCGACGATCAGGATCGCCCGGGCCGCGCCCGGCACCGGCTTGCCCGCGTCGAGCCGGTCGAACAGGGTTTCCCAGGCGGTGATCGCGGTGAGCGGCAGGGCGGCGGCCTGCGCCCAGTCGAGGCTCTGGGGCTTGTGCCCGACGATGCGGGCATCGACGCAATGGTATTCCGCGTTCGTGCCCGGCCGGGTGAGGTCGCCGGCGTAGAACACCGCGTCGCCCACCGCGAAGTTTTGGACCTCCGCGCCCGCGGCAACGACGGTCCCGGCCGCGTCCCAGCCGAGCACCTTGACGCCGCCGGCCTCCGGCTCGGCCCGGCGCCGGACCTTGGTGTCGACCGGGTTCACCGAGACCGCCTCGACCTTCACCAGCAGGTCGCGGGGGCCGGGCTCCGGTTGCGGCAGGTCAAGGGCGACCAGGGCTTCGGGATCGGTGATCGGCAGGGACTTGCGGTATCCGACGGCACGCATCGTGATCTCCTCCGGCTTGTCAGGCAGGAGATGCCGCGGCCCTTCGCGCGCCGCAAGTACGCACATAAAAGGCCGATAGTGCCGAAAACGATACCATGGGAGACCGCGATGGCCCGCACCCGTCACCATACCGGCGCCTGCAGCCCGGGCTGCGCCGTCGAGGCGACCCTCCGGTTCATCGACGGCAAGTGGAAGGGTGTGATCCTCTACCACCTGCTGGAGGGGACCCTGCGGTTCAGCGAGATCCGGCGGCGGCTGGCCAGCGTGACCCAGCGCATGCTCACGAATCAGTTGCGCGAGATGGAGGCGGACGGCCTGATCACGCGAACAATCTATGCTCAGGTGCCCCCGAAGGTGGAATACAGCTTGACCGAGCGCGGTCGCTCCCTGGAACCTGTCATCCGCGCCCTGAAGACCTGGGGCGATCTGCATGCCGGACAGGCAGATCCCGCCCAGAACGCCGCGTGATCGAGCAGATCCGATCGAATCGCAGCGGGGATCTATAACCGGATGTTCAACACTTGGCGGGATGGTGAACCGTCACTTTCCGTACAGTACCAGATCGTCCCATGCTGCTCCTGTCCTCGCTCCGCGCCCGCATCCTGGCGGTGGCGCTCGCCCCCTGCCTCGCCTTCGCGGGGGCGGCGGGTCTGGCCGTCTCCGACCAATGGGCGCGCCGCGCCGAGATGGACCGGGTGGAGAGCCTCGTCGGCCTCGCCTCGCGGATCAGCGCCTTCGTGCACGAGGGCCAGCGGGAGCGCGGCGCCTCCAGCCTGTTCCTGGCTGCGAAGGGCGCGCAGTTCGGGCCGGAGCTCGCGGCCCAGCGCCAGCGCACCGATGCGGCGCTGGCGGGGCTGCCGGAGGCCATGGTGGCCGCCACGGGCTTTGGCCCAGCCTTCGCGGCACGCGGGGCAGGGTTCGCTCGGGCGCTGACTGAGCTCGCGGCACAGCGCCGGGCCGTGGACGCCCTGACACCCAGCCCCCCCGAGGCGGCGCGCTTCTACACCGGCCTGATCGGCGAGGGGCTCGGCCTCGTGCGGGCGATGGGCGGGGTGATCGACGAGGCCGGTCTCGCCGCCCGGGCCAACGCCTACGCGGCCTTCCTGGCGCTCAAGGAGGCCGCCGGCCAGGAGCGGGCCGCCGCCTCGGCCGCCTTCGCGTCGGGCAGCCTGGATCTGGCGGCGGCGCGCCGCCTCGCGACCCTCTCGGCCGAGCAGGCGACCTATGCGGGCCTGTTCCGGGCCGGGGCCGAGGGCCCCCAGGCGGCGCTGCTCGACGCCGCGGAGGCGACCGAGCCGGCCCGGGAGGTGGCGCGCCTGCGCCAGGCCGCCCAGGAGACGATGCCGGGCGCCCCTCTGGCGTTCCGCGACGCGCCGGCCTGGTTCCGCCTCGCCACGCAGCGGATCGACGCCCTGAAGGGCGTGGAGGACCGGCTGACCGGCGACCTCGTCGCCGCCGCCGGTACCGTGCGCGCCCGGGCCGACCGGATGCTGACCCTGTGGAGCGTCGGGGGACTGGCCCTGTTCGCCCTCGCGGCGGGCCTGGCGGTTTGGCTCGGCACGGCCATCGCCCGGCCCCTCGCCCGGATGGCCCGGGTTCTGGCGGCGATCGGCCGGGACGAGGCCACGGACGACGCGGCCGAGCTGGCGATCCCGTCGGGCGGCCCGCGCGAGGTCCGGGCGATCGCTGCGGCGGCCCTGGCGTTCCGCGACAGCGTCGCCGAGCGCCGCGCCGCCCGGGCCGCGCAGGAGCGGCTCACCGCCGAGACCGCCGAGGCCCAACGCGCGGTCGCCCTCGGCCTCGCCGGCAGCTTCGAGCGCCAGGTCGGCGGCATTGTCGGGGCGGTCTCGGCAGCCGCGGCCCAGCTGGAAGCCTCGGCCCGCGGCATGGCCCGGGCCGCCCAGGACACCACCGACCTCGGCCGGGCGGTGGCCGTATCCGCCGATTCGGCCGCGCGCTCGGCCGATACGGTGGCGGCGGCGACGGAAGAACTCACCGCCTCGGTGCAGGAGATCGGCGTGCAGGTCGGGTCCTCGGCCGACCTCGCGGCCGCCGCGACCCGGGACGCGGACGGCATGGCCGGGGAGATCCGGCGCCTCGCGCAGGCCGCCGGCAGCATCGGCGAGATCGTCGCGATGATCTCGCAGATCGCCGGCCAGACCAACCTGCTGGCGCTGAATGCCACGATCGAGGCGGCCCGCGCCGGCGAGGCGGGCCGGGGGTTCGCCGTGGTGGCGGCCGAGGTCAAGGACCTCGCCACCCAGACCGCCCGGGCCACCGAGGAGATCGGCGCCAAGGTCGCGGAGATCACCGGTTCCACGGAGGCTTCGGTCCGGTCGATCGGCGGCATCACCGCGGTGATCCGCAACCTCGCCCAGATCGGCGCCGAGATCGCCGCCATGGTCGAGGAGCAGGGTGCGGCCACCGCCGAGATCGCCCGGACCACCGCGCAGACCGCGCAGGACACCCGCGGAGTCTCCGGGCACATGACGGGCGTGGGCGAGGCGGCGGACACCGCGAGCCAGGGCTCGGCCCAGGTGCTGCAGGCGGCGGGCAACCTCTCCCGGCAGGCGGGTGCCCTGCGCGAGGCCGTGACGGGGTTTCTGGAGCAGGTGCGGGCGGCCTGAGGGGAGGGGGCTCGGCCCCGGAGCCGTGCCCGGTCGCGTTCAGCCTCGACGAACCGAATTCCCCTTCCCCGATCACGCCCTAGTTGATCACGCGAGGGCCCCGGGGCCGGATCGGAACGCATCTCACGCCCATGGCCAGTCTCAGCGTCGCGATCGCGTTCGGCATCCGGTTGCTCCTCGTGCTGCTGTTCCTGCCGTTCAGCGCCCTCGACAAGATCCTGAACTTCAAGGGCGCGGTCGGGCAGGCGCGCCAGGCCGTGCACGCCACCGCGCCCGCCACGCTGCTGATCCTCGTCGGGCTTACCGTCGAGATCGGGATGTCACTGTGCATCCTGACCGGCACCGCCGACCGGGCCGCCGCCTTCGTGCTCGCGGGCTATTGCGGGGTCACGGCGCTGCTGTGGAAGCAGTTCTGGGCACCGGGTGATTTCTGGGCCGGCGGCCAGGGTCGCGAACTGTTCTGGGACTTCTTGAAGAACTTCGCGCTCGCGGGCGGCTTCCTGCTCATCACCTTCGGCACCGGCGCCGGGACGGTCCAGGATTTCCTCGCCGATCCCCTCGGCTCGACCCATCCCTACGCGGCCCCATCCCGGCCCTAACGCGGTCGAGTCCGGGTTCCCAAAGGGCGAGCCCTCTGGTGGGTTGCCAGGGCAAGGCCCTGACGGTCTCGGGCGCAGACCGACACCGGACAACTCCGGCACCAGACGACGTCCGGCACCAGGCTCTGCCCTGGACCCGCGAAAGGGCTCGCCGTTTCGAAACCACGACAGGCCCTCAGCCCTTCGGCACGGTGGCGGCCATCGCGGGCTCGCGCTCCACCACGGCGAACCACGCCGCCAGGGCGGGCCGGCCGTCCCGCCAGGCGAGATCGGAGAAGCGCAGGTCGAGGTAGCCCAGTGCGCAGCCAAGCGCGACCGTGCCGATGTCGAGCGCCGGCAGATCGGCCGCCAGGGCCTCGAACCGGTCGAGGGCCGCCGTGATCTTGCCGATCTGGCCCGCGTCCCAGGCGTCCCAGCGCCGTTCCTCCGGGCGCAGCACGCGCTCGTAGCGGGTGAGCAGCGCCGCATCGAGCAGGCCGTCGGCCAGCGCCTGCCGGGTCAGCGCGTCCCAGCGTGCCGCGCCTTCGGGGAACAGGTGCGGGCCGTCCGAGAGGCCGTCGAGGTACTCGCAGATCACCCGGCTGTCGTAGAGGGCGGTCCCGTCCTCGAGGATCAGCGCGGGAATCTTGCCGAGCGGATTGTGGGCGGCGACCTCCGCGGCGGATCCGGTCGGGGAGGCCGTGGCGGCGGTGACGGTGATCCGGTCGATCAGCCCCGTCTCGTGGGCGAGGACCAGCACCTTGCGGGCATACGGGGAGGCGGGGGAGTAGAGAAGCTTCATCGGACCGTCCCGGTTGGTCGTGGCGCCGCGGCAGCGGCGCCGGACCTTGCACCGATGGGACGGGGAATCCAGTCCCCGGTTCAGCCTCAGGCTTTCCGGGTCATCCCGGAGCCGGCATGCACCACCTGGGTCCGGCGTGACTGCGTGGGTCGCGTGAGGCGCCGCGCGCGCCACGTGAGGACGGCGGTCGCCACCCGGTCGAGGACGAGCATGAACAGGCTGCCGATGATCGCCAGCACGCAGGTGGCCCCGATCAGCACGCCCCAGATCCCGGGGGCCGGGATGATCATCAGGCACAGGAGACCGAACACGGCCGCGCCGGGTATCCACTTCGCCATCGCGCTGCCTGCCTGTACTCGACCTACATCCGGCCGGCCGGAGCCACACCGATAGCCTCAATACTGATGGCTCAACTCAAATATCATCACAGCGATTTGTATAAAATTCAATGTATCCCATACGTATTGGTTTACGACAGATAAATCCCCTTGGTGGGCAGCAATCCGCGATCAAGGTGCAGGCCAGGGCGGCCATCCGCGATGCGCAGCGCTCGCCCCTGTTCCGATGTGTCCTTCGCAGACGCGCCCTACGGTCGGACCGGGACGCGATCCTGGCCGCGTCGCTGCGGATCATCGATGGCGCCGGGATCCTGATTGATGCCGTGCGCCAGATCCGGGATATCCAGCAACTCGCTGTGAATCTGCCGGCGGATGATCCGCCCCTCCAGGGCCACGATGACCGCGCCGGCGATGACGAGCAGCAAGCCCAGCAGGGCGGTGCCCATGCTCGCCAGCTTGAGCAGCCCGATATCCTGGAAGACGATCGACAGGCCGCCGAAGATCATCGTCGAGATCAGCAGCATCGCGGAGACGAGGCCGCATCCGGTGGCGCGGTTCATCAGCTCGCAGCGGCGCTTGTAGTTGAGGATCTCGTCCCGCATGTTGGCCTTCCGGCTTCCGGACAGGTCCGACGTCCTGAACTTCTCGATCAGGTCGCGGTAGCGCTCCACCGCGGCGTCGTAGCGGGTCTGCAGGAAGGCCACGAAGATCCACGCGGCGAAAATGATCGAGGCCGCCGGCCCGACCGTCGTGAGCACCTTCGCGAGGTCGAGATTCATCGGCATTCGGGGCTTTCGGCATGGGATGATCGACTGGTCGACCCTCCGGCAAACCGGCACCTGCGCGGGCTGTTCCCGGCCCGGACCCGCGGCGGGCAGGCGCGTCGGAGTGCTCGGCCCAGAGCGCCCTAGGCCCCCTGAACCGAGCCGGATTCGCTCAGCGGCAGGGTCCGGCCCTCGCTGACGAGATGGTAGAAGCGCCCTTCGAACATCTGCATCACCGCCTCGGTGGCGGCATGCGATTCCGGGCGGATCGGGGAGGCGAGGCAGGCGTCGAGCGCCGCCTGATCGGGAAAATCCATCTCCAGGATCATGGCGATCGGCCGGGCATCGGCATCCTTGGAGACGAGGCGCTGGACCCGCACCGCGGTGACGCCCGGGAAGCGCCGCCAGAACGGCTCCAGCTCATCCCGCACCCGGCGGAAGAAGTCCTCCTCCCGGCCCTCGCGCACCGTGCCCTCGTAGATCGCGGTCCTGGTCAGCATCGGGGCGTCTCCGCCTTCGGATCCCCTTTCAACCGCCGGCGGCCGGGATCGCTCCCGACCGGTGACAGCCGGCACGCGCTGTCTGCGGAACCGGCAGGGTGCCGGGGATCCGGGCTTCTCCGGGGCCGCCGAATCGGCGTATCGAGAGGTCAGCCCATCGCGACGATGCGGGAGAGACCGGGATCCACCCAGAGAGGGGGACCCGGCGCCGACGGAGCAACCGCCCCGGAAACTCTCAGGCACCGGAACCGTGTCGTCAGGGCAATCTGGAGAGTGGTGCAGCGGGGAAGCCCGTGGGCACCCGCCGAAGGGGACGTTCGCGACAAGGCCTCGCCAGGGCCGGACGCGGATCAAGCTCTCAGGCACCGGGACAGATGGGGCGCGCAACCGGCCGACCGCTCGAAGGCGGCCTCCACGCGTCCTCGTTCCGGAGTTCCACCCATGACCCACATCGCCGTAATCGGCGCCGGCATCACCGGCGTGACGACCGCCTATGCGCTCGCCCAGCGCGGCTACCGCGTCACCGTCCTCGACCGGCAGCGCTACGCCGCCATGGAGACCTCCTTCGCCAATGGCGGCCAGCTCTCGGGCTGCAACGCCGAGGTCTGGAACAAGCTCTCGACGGTGCTCCACGGCGTGCAGTGGATGATGCGTCGCGACGCGCCGCTGCTGATGAACCCCACCCTCTCCTGGCACAAGCTGTCGTGGATGGCAGAGTTCATGCGCGAGATCGCCCATTACCGGCAGAACACCGTGGCGACCGTGCGGCTGGCGCTCAAGGCGCGCACCGCGCTGTTCGCCATGGCGGAGGCCGAGGGGATCGACTTCGACCTGAAGACCCGCGGCATCCTGCACTTCTACCGGGACCGGGTGAGCTTCGAGAAGGCCACGGACGTCAACGCCCTGCTGCGGGAGGGCGGCCTGGAGCGCTACGCCGTGACCCCGGAGGAGATCCGCGCGATCGAGCCGACGCTCGCCGGCCGCTATCACGGCGGCTTCTTCACACCGTCGGACGCCACCGGCGACATCCACAAGTTCACCCGGGGCCTGGCCGCCGCCTGCGCGCGCAAGGGCGTCCGCTTCGTCCAGGACGCCGACGTCGCGACGATCGCGCCGGGGGAGGGGGGCTACGCCGTCGGCTGGCGTCAGACCGGGCATGCGACGGATGCGCCGCAGGTCCTGCAGGCCGACGCGGTGGTGATCTGCGCGGGCTGCGCCAGCCGGCACTTCGCGGCACTGCTCGGGGACCGGGTCAACGTCTACCCGGTGAAGGGCTACTCGATCACCGTGAACCTGCTGACGCCGGAGGCGCAGAGGGCCGCGCCCGAGGTGAGCATTCTCGACGAGGCGGCCAAGATCGTCACTAGCCGCCTCGGCGACGAGCGACTGCGGGTCGCCGGCACGGCCGAGTTCAACGGGTTCAACCGCGACATCCGCCACGACCGGATCCAGCCGCTGGTCGACTGGACCCGGGAGCAGTTCCCGTCGGTCGACACCGACCGGGTGGTGGCCTGGAGCGGCCTGCGCCCGATGCTGCCGAACATGCTGCCCAAGGTCGGCCGGGGTCGCCGGCCGGGGGTGTTCTACAACACCGGCCACGGCCATCTCGGCTGGACCCTCTCGGGGGCCACCGCCGAACTTGTCGCCGAGGCGATCGCGGCCGAGCACGCGCCGGAGCGGACGACCCTGCCGCTCGCGGCGTGAGAATCCCGGGATTCCAAAGGGCATGAGGCCCTTTGGCGGGTTGTCAGGGCAGAGCCCTGACGAACATCGCGGCGCGCCGTCATGTCCCCGATAGGGGGCGCGCCGCCCAACATTATTTTGTATTCTCTTTTCGAACAGCCCCCCGGAAGCCGAGCCGCGATGCCCCCGTCTCCCGCCTATATCGACCCCGCCACCGGGGCGACCTACCCGATCGAGACGCCGCGCTGGCGCTCGGAGAGAGGCGGGCCGCTAATGATCACCGACCTGCCGGGGATCGGCCGGGCCGAGATCGAAACGGCCGAGCGCTCGCTCTGGCGCTACGCCGCCGCGCTGCCGGTGGCGGTCTCCGATCCGGTGACCCTCGGGGAGGGCTGCACCCCGCTGGTGCGCCGGCCCTGGCGGGGCGGCCACGCGCATTTCAAACTCGAATGGTTCGCGCCCTCGGGCAGCTTCAAGGATCGGGGCGCGTCCGTGATGCTGTCGATCCTGCGCCAGCAGGGTGTCGACGCGGTGCTGGAGGATTCCTCCGGCAACGGCGGCGCCGCGGTGGCGACCTATGCGGCGGCGGCCGGGATGCGGGCCAAGATCCTGGTCCCGGCCTCGACCTCGCCGGCCAAGACCGTGCAGATGCGGGCCGCCGGTGCCGAGGTCGAGCTGATCCCCGGCACCCGCCAGGACACCGCCGACGCGGCCGTGCGACAGGCGGATTCGATCTTTTACGCCAGCCACAATTGGCAGGCGCATTTCCTCCAGGGCACCAAGACGCTGGCCTACGAGCTGTGGGAGGATCTGGGGTTTTCCGCGCCCGACGCCGTGATCATCCCCTGCGGGGCGGGCAGCAACATCCTCGGCTGCGATATCGGCTTCTCGGAGCTGCTGCGCCGGGGCGCCATCGCCCGCCTGCCGCGGCTCTACGCGGTGCAGCCGGTCCATTGCGCGCCCCTGCATGCGGGCTTCGAGGCCGGCGCGGAGGATTTCGTGCCGGTCACCCCGCGCCCGACGCTGGCCGAGGGCGCCTCGATCGCCCAGCCGGTCCGTGGCCGCGCGGTGCTGGCGGCGCTCCGCCGCTCCGGCGGCGGCACCGTGGCGGTCTCCGAGGCGGCGATTGAGGCGGCTCTGATGGAGCTCGCCCGGTCGGGCCTCTACGTCGAGCCGACCTGCGCCATGGCGGCAGCCGCGCTCACCGACCTGACCGCACGCGGCGCGATCCGGCCCGACGAGACCACCGTGGTGGTGCTCACCGGCACCGGCATCAAGGCGACGCCGCGCATCGCCGAACTTTTGGGTGTTGCCCCGTGAGCCGCTGACGGGACTAGAGCCGTGCCCGATCGCGCCGCACTCGAGCACGGCTCCAAGTCTTTGTTTTGGCGCGCTTTCTTTCGCCGAACCGGTGTCCACTTCGGCGGAAAACGCTCTAGCGAACCATAACCGCGACGACCAGGAGGAAAACCCATGCGCAACAACATCCCCGCCAGCGTCGGCATGTCGGTCGAGGACGTCGACACCCCCTGCCTGCTGGTCGATCTCGATGCCCTCGAGCGCAACATCGACAAGCTCGGCGGCTTCATGAAGGAGCGCGGCCTGCGCCACCGGGCGCACGCCAAGACCCACAAGTCCTCCGACATCGCCGTGATGCAGATCGAGCGGGGCGGCGCCTGCGGCGTCTGCTGCCAGAAGGTCAGCGAGGCCGAGGCGCTGGTCAGCGCCGGCATCCGCGACGTGCTGGTCTCCAACCAAGTGACCGCGCCCCGGAAGATCGAGCGCCTCGCGGCGCTGGCCAAGCGGGCGCGGGTGCTGGTCTGCGTCGACGACCTCGGCAATGTCGACGACCTCTCGGCAGCGGCGGTTCAGTACGGCGTCACCCTCGAAGCCCTCGTGGAGATCGATGTCGGCGCCGGCCGCTGCGGCGTCGCGCCGGGCGAGCCCGCCGTCGCCATCGCCAAGCGCATCGCGGCGGCGCCGGGGCTGAGCTTCGCCGGCCTGCAGGCCTACCAGGGCAAGGCCCAGCACGTGCGCGATTTCGGCGAGCGCAAGGCCCTGATCCAGACGGCGATCGACGAGACCAAGCGCACCGTCGACCTGCTCAAGGCCGAGGGCCTCGACTGCGCCATCGTGGCGGGGGCCGGGACCGGCAGCTTCGCGATGGAAGGCGGCAGCGGCGTCTACAACGAGCTGCAATGCGGCTCCTACGTCTTCATGGACGCGGACTACCAGCGGGTGAAGGACGCCGAGGGCCGGCCGATCACCGATTTCGAGAACAGCCTGTTCATCTACACGGCGATCATGAGCAAGGCGAAGACGGACGTCGCGATCTGCGACGCCGGCTTGAAGGCCCAGAGCATCGACAGCGGCCTGCCCCTGGTGTTCGGCCGGAATGATGTCGAATACATCAAGTGCTCGGACGAGCACGGGGTGCTGAGCGATCCCGGCAACGTGCTCAAGCTCAACGAGCGTCTGAAGCTGATCCCTGGCCATTGCGACCCGACGGTCAACGTCTACGACTGGTATGTCGGCGTGCGGAACGGCCGGGTCGAGGCGATCTGGCCGGTCACCGCCCGCGGCATGACGTTGTAAGGGGATTCCAAAGGGCCTCGGCCCTTTGGCGGGGTGTCGGGGCAGGGCCCCGACACTGGGGCTTTGGCCAACAGCAGGGCTCTGCCCTGCACGCGCGAAAGGTCTCGCCCTTTCGAAACCATGACTTGGGAGGTCCTTGAATCCATGCGCTTCATCTCGGAAGAGGAATCCGCCGCGCTGGTCGATCACGCCATGGCGTTCGACGCGGCCCGGGAGGCGCTGATCGCCGCGGTGACACCGGGCACCACCCTGTTCCCGGCGGTGCTCGGCCATGGCTCGGAGCCGACCAACCGGTTCTCGATCAAGTCGGGGGCGACCACCGACTATGCCGGCCTGAAGGTCGGCTCGTTCTGGCCCGGCAACCCGGAGCGGGGCCTGCCGCGGCACAATTCGGTGATCCTGCTGTTCGATCAGGCCGTCGGCCGGGTCGATACGGTGATCGAGGCGGGCCGCGTCAACGCCTACCGCACCGCCGCCGCCGACGCGGTGGCGGCGAGCGTGCTGGCCCGGCCGGATTCGGCGGTGCTGGCCGTGTTCGGGGCCGGCAACCAGGCCGAGTTCGAGGCCGCGGCGCTGGCCCGGGTGCTGCCGATCAAGACCGTGCTGGTGGTCGCCCGGGATTCCGCGAAGGTCGCGGGCTTTGCCGAGCGTCTGGCGCGGCAGGGGGCGTCCGGGCTCGACGTGCGGGCGGCCTCGCCGCAGGAGGCCTGCGAAGCGGCCGACGTGATCGTCACGGCGACGCCGGCCCGCGCGCCGCTGTTCGAGGCCGCCTGGGTCCGACCCGGCACGCATGTCGCCGCCATGGGCGTGGACGCCAAGGGCAAGCAGGAGCTGCCCCCCGCGCTGCTGGAGCGGGCCCGCCTGTTCTGCGACCTGCCGGAGCAGTCGCGCACCATCGGCGAGTTCCAGCATGCCTCCGCGCAGGCTCAGGCGGGCCTGCGGGCGATCGGCGACGTGCTCCGGAGCGGGGAGGGGGGCCGGACCGATCCGGCCGAGATCACGGTGTTCGATTCCTCCGGCATCGCCCTGCAGGACCTGACCATCGCCCGGGCGATCCTCGCCAAAGCCGACGCGCGCTTGTAGGGGAGGGCCGGCGCCGGCCCTCCCCCGCCCCGGCGGAGGAGGGAAGCGCATGCAGGACCGGCAGATTCGGGTGATCGGCATCGGCACGGGCGATCCCGAGCACCTGACCCTGCAGGCGGTGCGGGCGCTCGCCGATGTCGACGCGGTGTTCGTGCTCGACAAGCGCGCCGAGACCGCCGACCTCGTGGAGACCCGCCGCCGGATCTGCGCCGCGCATATCCGAACCCCCCACCGGCTCGTCACCGTGGACGACCCGCCCCGGGAGCGCCGCCCGGCCGATTACGGCAGCACCGTCGAGGCGTGGCACGCGGCCCGGGCCGAGCGGCTAGAGGCGGCCTTCGCGGCTCATCTCGGGGCAGGGCAGGTGGGGGCGATCCTGGCCTGGGGTGATCCCACCCTCTACGACAGCATCCTGCGCATCCTCGACCGGATCGCCGCGAACGGGCGCATCGCCCTCACCCGCACGGTGATCCCCGGCCTGTCGAGCGTGCAGGTGCTCGCAGCCCGCCACGGGGTGCCGCTGAACGGCATCGGCGGATCGGTGCTGATTACCACCGGCCGCCGCCTCGCCGCGGGCTGGCCGGCGGATGCCGAGAGCGTCGTGGTGATGCTCGACGGCGACCCGACCTTCGGCCATCTCGACCCGGACCTGACGATCCACTGGGGCGCCTATCTCGGCAGCCCGGACGAGATCCTGATGGCCGGCCGGCTGGGCAGCGTGGGCGACGCGATTCGCCGGGTCCGCGCCGAGGCCCGCACCCGCCACGGCTGGATCATGGACATCTACCTGCTGCGCCGTGACCGTGCCGCCACGGACAGCGACGACGGGCTCCGCTAGAGGGCGCTTCCACCGCGCGACAATCCTGGATTCGAAAGGTCGAGACCTTTCGCGGGTGCAGGGCAGGGCCCTGCTGTCTGGCTTCGCCCGATGTCGAGCGAAGCTCGATGTCGGGGCACTGCCCCGACACCCCGCCAAAGGGCCTCGGCCCTTTGGGATCCCGGGACCGCGTGCGACCGGGCTAGGGCGAAGACGGGCATGCCACGACCTGAGCAGGGATTGCACCTGCGGGACTATCAGCGCGCCAGCCTCGACGCGCTTACGGCGGCCTGGGCGCAGGGCGGGGCGGACGAGGTGGCCCCCGGCCACCTGATTGTGCTGCCCACCGGCGCCGGCAAGTCGCTCGTGATCGCGGCCCTGGCCCGGGAGACCCTGGCCGAGACCCCCCTCGCCCGGGTCGTGATCGTCACCCACAGCCGCGAGCTCGTCGCCCAGAATTTCTCCGAACTCACCCGCGCCTGGCCGGAGGCGCCGGCCGGGATTTTTTCCGCCGGGCTCGGACGGCGGGAGGCCGGCGCGCAGGTGCTGGTCTGCGGCATCCAGTCGGTGGCCGAACGGCTCGACGCGGTGGGGCCGCGCGACCTCGTGATCGTCGACGAGGCCCACCTGATCCCCCGCGCCGCGGAAACACGCTACGGCCGCTTCCTGGCGGGCCTGCGGGCGCGCAGGCCCGGGATGCGGGTGGCGGGCTTCACCGCGACCCCCTACCGGCTCGATTCCGGCCGGCTCGACGAAGGGGCGCAAAGACTGTTCTCCGGCATCGCCTACGAGGCCGATACCTTCACGCTGATCCGGCAGGGGTTTCTGGCGCCCCTCGTCTCCAAGGCGACGCTGACCCAGCTCGACGTCTCGGGGGTCGGCCGGCGCGCGGGCGACTACATCCCGGGGGAGCTGGAGGCGGCGGTCAACCGCGACGCGATCACCCGGGCGGCGGTCGCGGAACTCGCGGAATACGGGCGCGGGCGCCGGGCCTGGCTCGCCTTCTGCGCCGGGCTCGCCCATGCGGAGGCCGTGCGCGACGCGGTGCGGGCGGAGGGTTACCCGTGTGAGACCGTCTCGGGCGAGACGCCCCGCCGGGAGCGCGACCGGATCGTCGCCGCCTTCCGGACCGGAACAATCCGCTGCCTGACCTCGGTCGGCGTGCTGGGCACCGGCTTCAACGTCCCCGAGGTCGATCTCGTGGCGCTGCTGCGCCCGACCCGCAGCACCGGCCTCTACGTCCAGCAGGTCGGCCGGGCCCTGCGCTGCGCCCCCGGCAAGACCGATGCGCTGATCCTCGATTATGCCGGGCTGGTGCGGATGCATGGTCCGGTGGATGCGGTGACGGTCCGGAGCGCCGGAGAGGTCCAGAGCCAGCTGCTCGGCGGGGCAGGGGGCCCGCGCGCCAAGCCCTGCCCCGGCTGCGGCGCCCTGATTCCGTTGAACGCCTCGACCTGCGAGCCCTGCTGGACCGAGCCGGAGGCGGACGCGGAGATGGATGCCCCGCACGACGCCGCGGCCGACGACGAGCTGCCGATCCTGTCGGCCGATCCCGGCGCGCGCGGCAACGGACCGTCCGGCCCTGCCCCGGAGCCGGACGAGGCATGGCCTGACGCCCCCTGGCATCCGGTCACGACCCTGAGCCTGGAGGCCGCGCCGGACGGGCTCGATCTCGTGCTCGGCTGGCGCGATGGCGCCACGGACGCCGTTTGGTCCGTGCGCCTGCGCCCCGAGGGGCGCGGCTACGAGCGCGAGAAGGCGGTGCAGTGGTGGCGCGGCCTCGGCGGCGGCCGGGACGCGCCCATGAGGACCGCCGGGTTCCTGGACCGGGCCGATCGCCTGACCCGACCGGCGGCGATCCGGATCCGGCCGGGCCGGCTGACGGAGCAGATCGAGTGCCGGGCAGGGGACGGACGGATCCTCGGCGATACCCGTCGGCGGGCTGGATCGGCCGCCTGACACGGGTCCCGGTCGATGCGTTGCGCGCGTTATGACGGTGGGGAGGCAGCAAGGAACCGCAACCGAAGCGTCTGGATGGAAGCCGCATGCGAGGCCACCCCTTCGACACGCGTGTCATCGTCCCCACGCGCCTTTGGCGCCGGGGGCATGGCTGAAGAACAACACGAGGGACGCGGGACGCCGCGGGGACCCAGGTGTCGGCCAAGTAACGCGCGGGATCCGATCCCCGCGGCGCCCGCGGCATCGACCGGGCATGGTCCCCGGCCGGTGCCGTCTTTCTCGTCGCGGTGTCTCCGACGTCCCGATCCTGCGACTCCCCGTTAGCGGTCTCGGGCGGGGTGCACGCACCCCCGGAACCCGCATCGGCGCCGTGGCCTTCCAGCCGTCCCCCGCCTCGTCGTGGGCGGGTCCGCAGGTCGCTCAGGGTCAGCCCAGACGCGGGTCGGCGCGGGGGGCATTTCCTCCCCCCGCCGGGCAAACTGCCGCCCGGTCTCACGCCCGCATCCGAGGCACGCCCCGTACCGGTCCGCCGCCCGGGGCGATGGCGGCTGAGAGCCACCGACGCGGGCACCGCCCCGTCCCCGGACCCGCACGGTCAGCCACCGCGCGGGCCCCCGAAGGACGCCGCTGGGTCACCCCAGAAGCGTCGCGGACAGGTGGCGGCTAATGAGCACAAAATAGGAACATTGTCAAGTCAGGCGGGTGCGCGGATGGATCCCGCGTGGCATAGCGGACCGACCGGAACCAGCGCCTGCATCTCTCATGCGGGCGGCCCGAAGCGATCCGATCGGCGTCGCGATCGTTGGCGTTGCCGACCCGGATCAGGTTGCTGCGCGGGATGACGAGGAGGCACCGCAACGCGAGCGGACGCTGGAACCCGAAGGGTTGGGACGGAAACCGGAGGAGGGTTGGGAGGGAAACCGGAGGATCCCGGCGCGGGGAGGGCGCTCAGACCGCCCTCACCCGGATCGCCCCGCCTCCGCCCGACGGGCGGCCTGTTCGGACGCGGCGGCACCGACGAGCAGGCCGCGTTGCCGCGACGCCGTTTTGGTGGCTTCGGTGTCGGCCCGGAAACGGTCCACGACGAACCCGTCCAAGATGCCCGGTCGGACGCCCGATTGGGCGTGCCGAATTGGCATGCCAAGCCCTCTCACCCAGTCGGCCCCACGGCTGATGTTCCATAATATATCTTATGCGAACGCTGGATGGTGTCTGCGGCGGGCTGGTGGGTCCCATCGTGCCGTGTCCGAGTCGGCGCTCGAACACGGCTGGCCGCCGTGCCGACGATCGTCCGGGGACACGCGGCCGGACCGTCCGCCGCAGGATCCCGCGGCAAGCCGGGACCCAATCCCCGGCGCTTGGCCGGGCGCGCTTGGCCGGGCGCGCTTGGCCGGGCGCGCTTGGCCGGGTGCGCTTGGGCGAGGGCGGTTCAGGCGCCCTCCCCGCGCCGCTGTCCTGCGCACGCGAGGCAGCGGAGCGCCGCCTGCAGCCGCGCTTTCGTGCGCGCCTCATGGTGGTGCGGGCGGGTTGGAGCCGTGCCCGATCGCGTTGCTCACGGCACACGACACTGCGCCGCGTTGAGGCAATCCCACCCAATCCCCTCATCCTGAGGTGACCGCGAAGCGGGCCTCGAAGGAGGGCTCCAGGGATCGCGACGCCGGCTGGAGCCCTCCCGTTCAAGATGTTCCGGCTGGTTGCAAGTATCGCAATGCGTGGCTCCAACATATTGAAAGAGAACCGCGTTTTCCCCTCCCCCTTGCGGGGAGGGGTCAGGGGTGGGGGTGGTTCAGGATCGAGCGTTCCGGTGCCTCCTGCACCACCCCCACGCGGGATCCGCGATCCCCAAACGCCTCCCCGCAAGCTCGAGCGATCCTGGGCAAGTCCAGGGTCGCCAGGGGAGGAGAGCGCGCTTGCCAGTGTCCCGGTGCTTCCGCAAACACCTTGAAAGGGCTGGCTCCAAGCCCGTGTTGTGACGCGCGCTCTTGCGCCGAACCGGTGCCCCTTCGCCGGAGAGCGCCCGCGCCTTCCGCGACACAGCCCCCGGCAGGCGACCGACCGGGGCCGGAGATCGGCCCGCCGGCACCGCGCGGA
Source organism: Methylobacterium sp. GC_Met_3 (assembly GCF_026540775.1). Taxonomy (NCBI): domain Bacteria; kingdom Pseudomonadati; phylum Pseudomonadota; class Alphaproteobacteria; order Hyphomicrobiales; family Methylobacteriaceae; genus Methylobacterium; species Methylobacterium sp. GC_Met_3. Next base: position 91,964 of record NZ_JALNUL010000009.1, on the reverse strand, counting down.
TCACGCCCCCATCATCGCGCGAGCCTGTCCGCCGGATCCGGTAGCGGCGCAGCGCACGTCATTCGCGCGCTCTCGTCTCGGACGCCGATCGACATCGGCCAATGCAGTCCAGCATCCCGCAAAGAATGATAAAGACTTGTTAATCCTAAATCTTTGCCCGTCTTTAACTGGCTCCACCCTAGATTCGTCCGCCGGTCGGTCTCGTCATGGGGATTCGGGCGGCGGGATCGTTCGCACCAGGAGCTTCGTCGATGCTCAGGTTCCTCACGGCTCCGGCCGCCTGTTTGATCCTCTGCGGCGCCGCCGCCGCGCAGGATATGCCCGGACTCGCGTCGCTGGGCCCGCCCGATCTGGGGCAGCTGAGCGACCGGGTCCCCGAGCTGAAGGTCGAGACCGGCCATCCCGAGGCCGACCCGCCCGTCGCGCACGTGCTCGGGACCAGCGAGCGGCCCCCCGGTGACGGCGCCCCGCGCGGTGCCGAACCGGGCAGGAGCCAGGCCGTCGCCGATCTGAAGAGTGCACCCGGAAGCGCGCCCGGCCCGGCCCCCGGACCCGCCAAGCCCTGGTGTGCGCAGGAGCGCCGGATCGGAACCGGGGCCGGCTTCTGCATGATGAACTGACCCGGCCCGCCCGGATGCCGCCTCACGAGGCCGCGTAGACCGAGACTTCGTCGAAGGTTTCGTCGGCCCCCGGGGCGTAGGTGAGGGAGGCGGCCAGCAGCAGCAGCACGCTCGCCCCGATGAGCGCGGCGACCAGCAGCCGCGTGAGGCGTTCTGCGTGCGCCCGGGCGGCGTGGATCACCGCGCAGCCGAGCATGAAGACGCAGGCCTGCGCGGCCGGATTGGCGAGCGCCATCGTCACCGCCCCAATCCCGATGCGCGCCCAAATCCCGGCGCGCGCTCAAGGGTCCGATCCCCGTCGTGTCCGCCCATGACACCCCCTCCCCGACCCGAAGACCCCGTCCGCCGCACGGGCGCCGTGCCGCAACGCGACCAGTCCGATCAGGTTTCCCGGCGTTGCACGTCCCCGATATGAGGGACATCGGGCCCGATCGGGCTCAGCGTCGCGCATTCGTGACCGGCCGGCGGTCCGTCAGGGATGCGCGGGATCCGCAGCCCAATCCGCCGCCAGCCCGTAGGTGGCCTCGCCGACCCGCCGGAGGGGGCCGCCCGGACCGGAGCGCTTCCACAACCGGGTGTTGAGGGCCGCCACGGGGTCGCGGCCCGGCAGGGTGAAGCCCTGCGCCGTCAGGACGTCCAGGATTTCCGCCGCGTGCAGCGGCCGACCGGCCCGCGCGAGGGCCGTGCAGGCGGCCTCGACCACGGCGCGGCCGTAGCGCCGGGCCCCCGCGACATCGTCCGTGAAGGCGACGGCCGGCGGGACGCCCTCCGGCGCTGCCCGGCCCCCGGACGGCCCCGGAGCGGGCGATCCGGGGGCCGCGGGCCCCTGGCCGGACGCGCGTGCCGCGCCCGGCCAGGGATCCGGCGCAAGATCCGGCGCAAGATCCGATGGACGAGCCCGGGGCCCGGCGGGGTGGGGGGCCAGGGTCGTGTCCCGCTCGAAGGCTTGATCGGGTACCGGGACGGGCCCGGTATCCGGGCTGGGCCCCTGCGCCCCAGCCCCCGCTCCTACCCCCGCCTCTGCCCTCACGGCCCCCAGGCGGCGACCGAGTTCCTGATAGAGGACGAGATCCGCGATCTCCCGGTCGAGCGCCTCCCGCTGGCGCCGCAGGGCCGCGAGCCGCATCTCGATCTCGGCATCCGACAAACCCATCGACCGTTCCCTCCCGACGGAAGGAACATAATGCCTATTCCGAGTGGTGGGAACTGGTTTCAGGAGGACGTCGTCGTTCCGTAGGGAATGAACGTTCATTCCATACGGAATTATTCTATTCCCTGGCGCGCAACCGCTTGCTCTTCGAGGCCGGCCGGGGCGGCACCAGCAGGGCACTGGGATCGGCCGGGTGCAGGGTCAGGCCGTTGTCGTCGAGCACGAGCGGCAGGCGCGGGAAGACCTCGCCCAGATGGGCGAGATCCGCCTTGAAGGCCTGCCGGAAGCTGCGGATCGAGGCGTTCTCGGCCCCGAACTGCGCGTGGAGGTTGGTCCAGGTCAGCCGCAGCGGGCGCTGGAGGGACCGCAGCCGGTAGCCGGTCCAGAACAGCAGATCGAGCTTGCGGGCCGAGCCCGAGAAGGCCCGGGCGGCCCGGATGTCGACCGGCAGGGCGTGCCGGATCAGGGTCTCGTAGAATTCCGGATCGAAGCGCACGGTGCGCTCCGCGGTCTCGTCCCCCTCGCCGGCCCGGGGGCGCCACAGCTCCAGGCTGCGGAAGGGCGGGACGTTGAGGGTGGTGGCGCTGTCGCGCCCGTCCCAGAGGCCGATCTGCATCGAGCAGGCGGCGAGCCGGTTCAGCTGTTCCTTGAACTGGCGGATGGTGCCGCGCTCGCCGCCGGTCACCGCAAAACCCATCTCGCGCATGAAGCCCGACAGGGTCTCGGCGACCTTCACGGTGGGGCTGCGCTGGCGCACCGCCTCGGTGCAGAGGTGGAGCAGCATCAGCCGGGCCTTCGGCCCGTAGGGCAGGCCCTGCGGCTCGAAGGCACCGGTCTCGGGATCCTTGATCCGCCCGGCGATCAGGCTCAGCGAGTTGCGCCCGTAGGTCCGGGAGAATTCGCGCACCGGCCCGGGATCGCGATAGGGCAGGCCGCACAGCGCCAGCACCGAGTGGATGTGCTGCAGGTTCGACGGGAGCGCCGGCTCGCTCTCGATCACCAGCCGCACGGCATCGCGGCGGCGCTGGTCGCGGGACAGGCCGGACCGGCGCCGCTCCTCCTCACCGAGCAGGGCGGTCTGCGCGTCGCGCTCGCGCTGGCGATGCAGGACGTGCTCGACGATCTGCGCGAACAGGAAGCCGCCCCGCGCCGCCTCGATCTCGGCCCGCAGGTCCGGATCGTGGATTGCGGCGATCTTCTCCTCGATGGTCATCGCCCCTCGGCCCGAATTGCACGGACGCCCCTCCCCTGTGGGCGGGAAGGCGGCCCGATCCTGCCATGCCACGATTCGGCCGCCGGGGCGCGGATCCGATCCGGCTTGTCCCGGCAATCCACGCTTCCCCGCGCCCTGCATCGCCTGCGATCGGGCGCGGGCTTACGCAGAGTCGCATACGGGCCGATCCGACCGTCCCGCACCACGCAGAGTTCGATACGCCCCGGTCCGGGCATTCCGTCCCCGTTATCCACCGCGCCGGGCGTGAATCCGCGCCGAATCCGATACGCGGATGCGCAGACTCCGATACGCCACCCCGCCGATACGGCGCAGATTCCGATACGGCCGCACGCAGAGTTCGATGCGGCATCGCGCAGAGTCGGATGCGCAAACTACCCTCAAGCCATTGGTCAGGATCGTGAATTTGGCACTCCATATAGTCTGCTAAACTGACTCTCTGAGAGATTCTTCTAGATACCTTTCCTACTTCGCTGGAGCGCGTTCGTTTTGGAGAACGGCCGGGTTGGGATTGGAATTTCACAGGGGCAGAAGGGAATATGAGCGACTTGTCCACATTCCATGCCGATCCCGCATCCCGGGAGGCCCCCTGCCCCACCGAGCGGGAGCCGGCTTGACGCGAACGACGGCGACCGGTTTCTCGGTCTCTCAAGAAGGCCATGCCCAAAAAAGGCCATGTCTCAGGAAAGGCCATGCCGATGTCCCGCTCACCCGTCGCCGCCCCATGACGGACCGCCACAACGACGATCGCCCCCCCGGAAGCCGCTTTGCCAAGGGCCGGCCGCCGGGAGGTCGTCCGCCCGGCCAATGGCGGTCCGGTCCCCGGCCCGGGTCCCGCCCGCCGGCCCCCGGCCCCCGGCTCGGGCCCGATGGTGAGGAAGCCACCGTGCTCTACGGCTGGCATCCGGTGGTCCAGGCGCTGGGCAACGAGGCCCGCGGCCTGCACCGGCTGCTCGCCACCGAGAACGCCACCGCGCGGCTGGAGGCCGAGTTCGGCGAGGGCCTGCGGATCACCCCCGAACTGGTGCGGCCGAGCGAGATCGGCCGGCTGCTCGGGCCCGACGCGGTCCACCAGGGCCTGTATCTCGAAGCGGAGCCCCTGCCCGCCCCCGGGCTCGACGACCTGCCGGCCGACGCCCTGATCCTGGCGCTGGATCAGATCACCGATCCGCACAATGTCGGGGCGATCGTGCGCACCGCCGCGGCCTTCGGGGTGGCGGGGATCGTCACCACGGCGCGCCACGCGCCGGGGGCCACCGGGGTCCTGGCGAAATCCGCCTCCGGCGGGCTGGAGCACGTGCCGTTCGTGACCGTGCGCAACCTCGCCGAGGCGCTGATCGCCTTAGGGGAACGGGGTTTCACGCGCGTCGGGCTCGATTCCGACGCGCCGGAGAGCCTCGACGCGCTGACGGTGACCCGGCCGCTGGTGATCGTGCTCGGCGCCGAGGGCAAGGGCCTGCGCGAGCGGACCCGGACCTGCTGCGACGTGCTGGCCCGGATCCCGTTCTCGGGGGCGATCCGCAGCCTCAACGTCTCGAACGCCGCCGCCATCACCCTCTACGCCCTGGGCCGGAGCCCGACGTGAGCGAAGCCCGGATACATTCGGCAACACGGTATTGGCTCGGTGTGGTGCCGTTTCATCTAGGCGGTGATGGCAACCTGCCGTAGGATGCGCGGCGAGGGGGGCGTAGCCTTGAGGCGGCGCCGGATGCTGGACGATGCGTTTACCTACGGGGGCTGGGCCTGCAGCCTGGTCGCCGTCGGCGTGTGGCTGTGGCTCGCCCGGCGGGCCTTCCCGAGCTTCGACGCCTTCGTGAAGGGTTTTGACGACGAATTGCAGCTGGGCGCGAGCTGCGAGGAGCGCGCGCTGGCATCAGGTCCGCCAGGCGGCCGTGGCGCTGACCGCCGTAGCGGCCCTGTGCCTGTCGATCGGCTTCGCGATTCCGGATTGATCATCGGGCGAGGCCCGAGCGTCGGGGCGCTGCCCCGACACCCCGCCAAAGGGCTTGCCCTTTGGGATCCCCGGATCACCCTGCTTCCGTGTAGACCTGCGCGGCGATCGCCCCTGCGGTGGTGAGCCAGATCCGGTCCCGGTGGGCCGCGATATGGGCGAGCGCCGCCCGCAAGGGCCGCAGCCGGTGGGGCTGCCCGACGATGTAGGGATGGAGCGCGATCCCCATCACCAGGGGTGCCGACGCAGACTGGTCCAGCATCTCGTCGAAGGCATCGACGATCGCGTCGGCGAACTGGCGGCCCGTCTCCTTGCGGGCGACGATCGCCGGGATGTCGTTCAGCTCCTGGGGGTAGGGGACGGCGAGGATCCGCCCGCCGCCGCGTGTCGCCATCCAGGTCGGCTGGTCATCGTGGCACCAGTCGAGCAGGTAGCGGTAGCCGGCCTCGGCCAGCAGGTCGGGCGTGACTTGGGATTGCGAGATCCATGGGCCCAGCCAGCCCGCGGGTGCCCGCCCCTCCTCCCGGGTGAGGATCGCGGTGGCCTCCGCGATCAGGGCGCGCTCCTCCGCCTCCGGGAGCGTCCCCTGCCGCTCGGCATTGGTGCGGCCGTGGCCGACGATCTCGTCGCCGCGCGCCCGGAAGGCCTCGATCAGGCCGGGGCAATCCCGATAGAGCCGGCTGTTCACCAGCACGCTCGCCGGCAGGGCCAGGGCATCCAGGGTGTCGCGCAGCCGCCATGCCCCGACCCGGTTGCCCCAATCCCGCCAGGCGTAGTTCAGCACGTCCGGCTGCGGGCCGCCCGGGGCCAGCTCGGCGCCGAGCCCCGTGCCAAAATCGAAGGTCTCGAGGTTGAGCCCGACATAGACCGCGAGCCGCCGCCCGCCGGGCCAGTCGTAGACCGGCCGATCGGGAAGGGCGCTGTAGGCGTAGCGGCCGTGCCGGGCATCATCCATCGCGGGGTCCAGGGTTCCAGGGAATCCCCGCGAGATAGGGCGGCGCACCGGCCAACGTCATGGGATTCCAAAGGACGAGTCCTTTGGCGGGTGCAGGGCAGAGCCCTGCTGTACGGATCCCGGACCCCCGAGAGGGGGTCCGGGATCCGTATATGTCGGGGTTTCACCCCGACGCCCCACCAAAGGGCACGCCCTTTGGGATCCCCGATTTCAGGCCCGGCAGGCCGCGATCAGGCGGCGCACGAAGCCCGCGCAGGCGTCGAGCTCGGCCCGGGTCACGTACTCGTCGGCCCGGTGGGCGCGGGCGATGGAGCCGGGGCCGATCACCACGGCGGGCACGCCGCCGAGCCGATCGAACAGCCCGCCCTCCGTGCCGTACGAGACCTTGGCGTGGCCGTTCCGGCCGGCGAGCCGCTTGGCCAGGGTCACGACCGGCGCCTCCGGGTCGGTGTCGAGGCCCGGATAGTCGATCAGCGGCTCGATCGCGACGCCGCAGGCCGGATCGACCGCCCGCATCAGCGGCACCAGCGTGTCGGTGGCGTACGCGATGGCCGAGGCCGCCAGCGCCCCGGCATCGTCGGCCCCGATCGCCCGGTACTCGAAGCTGACGCTGCAGCTGTCGGGCACGATGTTGAGCGCCGCGCCGCCCTGCACCACGCTCGACAGGCCGGTGGTGTGGGGCACGTCGTAGAGCGGATCGCGCGCCCCGTCCCGGGCGAGCGCCTCCGCGGACAGCCGGACATGCTCGATGAACCGGGCGGCGTATTCCACCGCGTTGACGCCCTGGGGCGCCAGGGCCGAATGGCTGGCCCGGCCCCGGAAGGTGAGGCGGGCGGCGGCCTTGCCCTTGTGGCCGACCACGACCTCCATGCCGGTGGGTTCGCCCACGAAGCAGCCGAGCGGCTTTGGGCCGCGCTCCAGCATCCGGGCGATCAGCGGCCGCACCCCGAGGCAGCCGACCTCCTCGTCGTACGAGATCGCCAGGTGGAGCGGGGTGGCCAGATCCGCCGCCGCCATCTCGGGCAGGAGCGCGAGGCAGACCGCCAAAAACCCCTTCATGTCGGAGGTGCCCCGCCCGTAGAGCCGGCCCCCCTCCTCCCGCAGGACGAACGGGTCCGACGACCAGGGCTGGCCCACCACCGGCACCACGTCGCTGTGGCCCGACAGCACGTAGCCGGGGCGGGTCTCGAACGGGCCGAGGCTCACCAGCAGCGCCGCCTTCCGGCCGGTCTCGTCCGGCACCCGCTCGACCGCGGCGCCGTGGCGGCGGCAATAGGCCTCCGCCCAGTCGATCAGCGGCAGGTTCGAGCGGTCGCTCACCGTGTCGAAGCCGACAAGGGTCGCCAGCAACGCCACCGGATCGGGCGCGTCGGCGGGCGGCGGGGCGGCGTACGGATCGGATTCTGGCATGAAGCGCGCGACTCGTTCCGGGGAAGACCCCTGTGTACGGGGTTTTCGGGCCGCCGGGGATCCCGGAACCGAAGACGCCTCCGCGGCGTAGCTGCCGCAGGCCCCTCCCCCGCCGAGCCCGATCCATGCGCTTCAAGCCGCGCGCGATTGCCGCGTCCCTGCCCCTGTTCGCCCTGCTGCCGGCGCTGCTGGCCGCCCCGGCCGAGGCCCGCCCGCACCGGCACCCTCCGGGCCACGCGACCGACACCGGCCGCACGCTCGCCCGGATGGCCGCCCGCGACCGGCTTCGGGACTGGCGCGCGTGGCAGGAGCCCCGGCCGCTCGCCCGGATCTTCGCCCCGGCCACGCGGGAGCGGGTCGCGGCCCCGCCCTTCACGGGCTGGGGCTACGGCGGAACGATCCCCGGAGCGCTCCCCGGTTTCTGAACCCACCTCGACCCGGATCCCGGACCCTGCCATGGTGCGTGAGCCGGGGCCGCCAGAGACAACCCACAATGGTTCAAGCGACCGGGGATCACGCGTTTCGCCTGGAGGATCCGACCCCAGCGGATCCGCGCCGCCGCTGGGCTTCCCTCGATCCCGACGCGCGCGATGCCTGCTACGACAACACCCGCGCGGTGGCCGACAGCGCGCGGCAGGTCGCCGCCCGGGACGCCGCCTCGGCCGCCTACCGGGCCGCACATCCGGGCGGCCTCGACCGGCCCTACGGCCCGGGGGCCCGCAACGCGATCGATCTCTATCCGGCCCGGGATGCCGGTGCGCCCTGCCTGGTCTTCCTCCACGGGGGCTACTGGCAGCGGGGCGCCCGGGAGCTGTTCGCCTGCTTCGCGCAAGGCCCGAACGCCGCCGGCTGGTCGGTGGCGATGGTCGGCTACACCCTCGCCCCGGAGGCGAGCCTCACCCGGATCGCGGCCGAGATCGGCACGGCCCTCGACTGGCTGGCCGCGCAGGGTCCGGGGCACGGGATCCGCGGCGCCCTGGTCCTGGCGGGCTGGTCGGCGGGCGGGCTGCTCACCGCGCTGCATCTCGGCCATCCGGCCGTGGCGGCGGGGCTCGCCATCTCGGGCGTCTACGATCTCGCGCCGATCCGCCAGACCAGTCTCAACGACAAGCTCCATCTCACCGACGCGGAGATCGAGGCGCTCTCGCCGCTGCGCCTTCCGGTGGTGGAAAAACCCCTGTGCCTCGCCTACGGCACGCACGAGCTGCCGGCGCTGATTCACGACGCCCGCAACCTGCACGCCCTGCGGGCGGCGGCCCACGCCCCCGGCCCCCTGCTGCCGGTGCCCGGGGCCGAGCATTTCTCGGTGCTCGACGCCCTGCGCCGGCCGGACGGGATCCTGGTCCGGGCGGCCCACGCCCTGCTTGGTGGCTGACGAAGTGTTCGGGATGAAGATCCTGGTTTCAAACGGTCCGTGACCTTTTGCGACTGCAGGGCAGGGCCCTGCAGTCGCGCTTCGCTCGTTCGTCGGGCGAAGCCCGCGCGGGCGGCGCCGCCCCGACACCCCGCCAAGGGCCTGCCCTTTGGAATCCGCGGATCGCCCTTCGCGGGCCCGGTTACGCGGCGAAGGCTGCCGCCCTGGGGCAAGCGAATCGCGTTCAGACCGTAATCCCGCCGCCGGAGTCAGACGATGCGTCGGCGTGCGCCCACGCACACAGTCAATCCCGCGCCGGGGATTAAATTTTCTCGTGTTCTACTGTGTCGGGACGCACATCGATCTCGTCTGATCATGGCTATGTTCGTGACATCGGCGAAGACACAGTGTTCTTCGCAGAACGAGAACAGACGAGGAGACACGACGATGCACGCACGCCCCCTCTCGATCCTCCGTCCGACCCTCGGCCTCGCCGTCCTGGCCGCCGCCGCACCCCTGCTGATGCCCCTGGCCGCCGAGGCCGGTGAGGGCGGCGGCGGGAGCCGCCAGGTCGCCGGTGGTGGCCATATGAGCTCCTACATCAGCGATCCCCACCACGACCCGCGCTCGCTCCACGCGCAGCGCATGGGCACCGGCCAGATCCTCGGCGCGCCGATGCTTCACGAGCGGGCCGGGGCCGCGCTGGTCCGCCGCCCGGTCGAGTCCCACTGGGCATCCGGGACCGCCCAAAACCGCCGGCCGCTGCGCTGACGATCAGGCGCCGCCATCAACCCGCCGCCGGGCTCCGGCCCGGCCGGCCCTCCCCGCTTCCGTCACCGCTTCCGCCCCGTGTCAGGGATCCGTTCATGAACAGCCTCATCCAGGGCATTGCCGCCTTCCAGGGCCACGTCTTCCCCGGCCAGCGCGCGATGTACCAGCAGCTCGTGCGTGACGGTCAGCACCCGAGCGCGCTGATCATTGCTTGCGCGGATTCCCGGGTCTCGCCGGAGCACATCACCCAGGCGGGGCCGGGCGAGCTGTTCGTCTGCCGCAACGCCGGCAACATCGTGCCCCCGGCCTCCGACGTGATCGGCGGCGTCTCCTCGGCGATCGAGTACGCCGTGGTGGCGCTCAAGGTGCGCGACATCGTCATCTGCGGCCATTCCGATTGCGGCGCGATGCACGGGCTGATGCACCGGGACGCGCTGGCGCGGATGCCCGCCGTGGCGGCCTGGCTGCGCCACGCCGAAGCCGCCGAGCGGATCGTCTGCGAGGCCTATCCGGAGGACATGGACGAGACGGCCCGCCACCACGCCCTCGCGCTGGAGAACGTGGTGGTGCAGCTCGCCAACCTGCGCACGCATCCGAGCGTCGCGGCCGCCCTCGCCAAGGGGACGCTGCGCCTGCACGGCTGGTTCTTCGAGATCGAGACCGGCGCCCTGCTGGCGTATGACGGCGCGGAGGGACACTTCCGGCCGATCGCGGAGGCCGACATGCCGGTGGCCCAGGCTTCTGCCGCCGGCGGGCGTCGGCGGGCGGCCTGAGGGACCCGCGCGGGACAAGCAGCCCCGACCTTCGGCCCGTCCGGCAACGGTGGTTCGCCTCGGCTACGCCCCCTCCCCCGCAGAGGCTTGGAGATTCGCGGATCGTCGTCGGATAGGGCGATCGATGGCCGCGCATCCCCCCTCGCCCCGCGTGCGGGAAGCGGAGGCGCAGCCGCAGCGGCGGTGAGGGGGCGGATCCGGACGAAGCTCATCCGTTCGAGCCCCCTCACCCTCGGCTGCCGCCTTGCCGCGCTCCCCAACGAGGCGGAGACGCGGCCCTCTCCGCGCACGCGGGGCGAGGGAATCCCCGCCCCCCGCGCTGCCGTGCAAATGGCGTGACCCTCGCCCCGTCCGACGACGGGGCGAGGGGCGGTCAGGTCGTATCAGGCCGCCATGGGCGCGTAGCGCTTGTGGCCCTTCACGTCGTAGCGGTCGAGCATCATGACCTTGTCCCAGACCCGGACGAAGTCCCTGACGAACCGCGCCTCCCCGTCGCGACCCGCATAGGCGTCGGCGATATTGCGCAGCTGCGCGTTCGACCCGAACACGAGGTCGCTGCGCGTGGCCGCATACTTCGGCTGCCCCGTCGCCCGGTCCTTGAGCGTGAAGGTCATGGCCTCCGCGTCGGCCTTCTCCCAGACGAGGTCGGTGTCGGTCACCGCCCGGAAGAAGTCCGTGCTCAGCACACCGACCCGGTCGGTGAAGACGCCGTGCTGCCCGCCATCGTGGTTGGCATTCAGCGCCCGCAGGCCGGCGGTCAGGACCGCCCATTCCGGGGCCGTCAGGGTCATCAGGTTGGCCTTGTCGAGGAACAGCTCCTCCGGCGAGACATTGCGGGCCACCTGGCCGAACCCGTCGGCGACGTAATTGCGAAAGCCGTCCGCCACGGGCTTGAGCCACTCGAACATCTCGATGTCGGTGAGCTCCTGCGTGGTGTCGACCCGGCCCGGGGTGAACGGCACCGGGATTGCGGCGCCGGCCTCCGAAGCGGCCTTCTCCACGGCGACGCAGCCGCCCAGCACGATCAGGTCGGCGAGCGAGACCCGCTTGCCGTCGCTCCGGCGATCGTTGAACGCCTCCATCACGCCGCGCAGGGCCTCGACCACCGGGGCGGCCCTGCGGTTGACCGCCCAGTCCTTCTGGGGCGCCAGCGCCAGCCGCCCGCCATTGGCACCGCCGCGCTTGTCGCTGTCGCGGTAGGTCGCGGCCGCCGAGAAGGCCGTGAAGGCGAGGTCCGAGACCGACAGGCCCTTGTCGAGGATCGCCTGCTTGAGCGCGGCGATCTCGGGCTCGCCGACCGGCGCGTAGGCGGCGTCGGGCAGCGGGTCCTGCCACAGCAGCCCGTCCTCGATCGTCACCTCCGGGCCGAGATAGCGGTGCTTGGGGCCCATGTCGCGGTGGGTGAGCTTGTACCACGCCTTGGAGAAGGCCTGCGTGAAGGCGTCGAAATCGCCCAGGAACTTCTCGCAGACCTTGCGGTACTCCGGATCGACCTTGAGGGCGATGTCGGAGGTCATCATCATCAGCGGATGCATCTGGCCTTCGACATGCGCGTCGGGGGTCTTTGGCGCATCCGGGTCCTTCGGGGTCCATTGCAGGGCGCCGGCCGGGCTCTTGGTCTGCTCCCAGTCGAACCTGAAGAGATTCTCCAGGTAGGCGTTGTCCCACTGGGTCGGATCGGGGGTCCAGCTGCCCTCGATGCCGTTGGTCATCGTGTCCTTGCCGGAGCCCGCGCCCTTCGGGTTGTGCCAGCCCAGGCCCATCGCCTCCATGGGCGCCATCTCGGGGGGCGGCCCGATCTCCTTGGCGGGGGTCATGCCGTGGCTCTTGCCGAAGGCGTGGCCGCCCGCGATCAGCGCCACGGTCTCCTCGTTGTTCATCGCCATGCGGGTGAAGGTGACGCGGATGTCGTTGGCCGAGCCCTGCGGGTCGCCATTCGCGTAGGGGCCCTCCGGGTTCACGTAGATCAGCGACTGGTGGGAGGCGGCGAGCGGGTTCTCCAGGTCGTAATCCGCGTCGCCGTTCTGACCGCGCCAGCGCTTGTCGCGGTTCACCATGTCGTCGAAGCTCGACACGCTGCCCATGTCGACCACCTCGGGACCCCAGTAGGTGGCGTTGTCGGCCTCCCAGGCGTCGAGCCGGCCGCCGGCGAAGCCGTAGGTCGGCAGGCCCATGATCTCCAGGGCGCAATTGCCGGTGAGCACCATCAGGTCGGCCCACGACAGGGCGTTGCCGTATTTGTGCTTGATCGGCTGCAGGAGGCGGCGCGACTTGTCGGTGTTGCCGTTGTCCCACCAGCTGGAGATCGGCGCGAAGCGCTGCATGCCGGTGCCGGCGCCGCCGCGCCCGTCCGCGATCCGGTAGGTGCCGGCCGAGTGCCAGGCCATGCGGATCATCTGCGGGCCGTAATTGCCGTAATCGGACGGCCACCACGCGACCGACGAGGTCAGGAACTGCTTGATGTCGTCCTTGAGCGCGTCGAGGTCGATCTTGGCGAACTCGGCGGCATAGTCGAAATCCGGGCCGAGGGGATCGGCGGCGAGCCCGTTCTGGTGCAGCAGCTCGACCCGCAGGCGATGGGGATACCAGTTCTCCAGGGCGGGCCGGTCGCCGAAGGCCCCGCCGATCCGATCACCGCCGAACGGACACTTGCCCTGCATCTCGAACGTCGTGGTGTCGGTCTTGTCGAGTCTCATGTCGTCCATCGGGAATCCCCCCTGTGTCGCGGAACCGACGCGGCCGGCCTCGCCCCGTCGTCCGCAGACCCCGACGGCCCGGCGCGCGGGCGGCGCCACGGCCATCGGTCACTGTGCGCTTTCAGACCGAGAGCGAAATCAGGCCGCAGCCCCCAAAATCAAGGGCTCGCGGCTTGGCTGTTGGACGCAGCGGCGTCGGCCGCCCTCACGTTCCGGCGACCGAGCCGGTGCGCAGCGGCATTTTGCCTGAGGTCTACAGGGATCGCGGCCTCAGCCGGGCGAGGAGATCCTGCCCCGGGAACCGGGCCGGCGGCATCGGCCCAGCGGGCGGCGGCGCGTCCCCCGGGATCGGACCTTCGGCAAAGCGCGCCCCGGCCGACCAGAAGCCGTCGCGGCGGGCTCCGACCATCCCGAGGCCGATCGGCTCGCGTGCGACCTCGGGGCGCAGCCGTCCCGAAGCCCAGACCTGCTGCCAGCACCCGCGCCGCGACAGGTCGGCGTCCCGCCAGCCGAGCCGGGCGTAGCCGGCCGCCGCGAAGACGCGCGTCCCGGTAAAATCCTCCGGGATCCACACCCAGCTCGAGAACACGTGGATCGCGTCCCGGTCGAACCCGGCCGGATCGACCGTCCGGGTGAAGGCGGTGAACCCCGGCTCCCGGTGCCGCCCGACATGCCGGCGCAGCCGGCCCGACAGTGCCAGCGCCTCCGGAAAGGCGTCAGCCTCCAGGCGGGTCGGGCCTGAGCCGTGAACCACCGCATAGGCCCCGTCCACGAGGTGCATCCAGGGCTCCAGATCGACCTCCCAGGCCTGCTCCGCCGGCGCGAAGCGGCGCACCCGCCCCTCGATCAGGTGATCGGCGATGCGCCGGACGGGCTCCGGCCTCCAGGCCGGCCCGGCCTCGGTGACGCGCAGCAGTGTCGCGGGCCCGTGCGCCCGGACCGCCTCGGCGAGCCGCGCGAAGCCGGAATCCGGCGCGTCGCGGCCGGCCTTGCGCACCAGGATCTTCGAGCCCTCGGCGAGCTCGTCGAGGAACTTGCGCTTGAGATGGGCGAGCCGGCCGTATTCGCGCTCCAGCAGCGCCTCCGGGGCGATCGAGCCCTCCGGGTGTCCGGTATTGGCCCAGATGTTGTACGCGAGGCTGTGGCAATAGTAGGTGCCGCCCGCGCTCACCGACAGGCGCAGGTCGCCCGGGACGCCGAAATCCGAGAACCCGCAGTGCAGGCCGCGGATCAAATCCTCCAGCGGCGTGTAGGAGAAGCGCAGCAGGCCGGACGGCTCGACCCCGCCGTAGCGCTGTACGAACCCGAACTCGCAATTGTCGCCCAGGCTTCGGAAGGCGTGCAGCCGCCGCGCGAGGGTCTTGGACGCCCCCTCCCTGATCCCGGTCTCCGCCCCTGTCGTGTCTCGCCGCGCCATCACGCCAGATCGCGGCGGCGCGGGGCGTTTGTCCAGCCCTGCGGTCCCATCCCGGAAGCCGGGCGCTGCCTTTCGTGACGATCCGCGCGCCGGAGCCGAGAGCCCGGCGGGCGCGTATGGCTCAGTGCCAGCCCCGCGTGAGGGCCACGACCGCGCCGACGCTCACCAGCGCCTGAAACCCGATCGAGCCGATCGTCCACTTGATGATCTCGGCCTTGGTGGCCTCGATCCTGGCCTCCAGGCGCAGCTCCGCCTCGCGCAGGTCGGCCTTCGTGGAGAGCCGCAGCGCTTCATTGTCGGTCTTCGTTGAAAGCCGCAACGCCTCGATATCCGTCCGGACCATAGCGATATCGGTCTTGGTCGCCAGATCGCTCTGGATCGCCTCCGCGACGGCATCGGCCAGGCCCTCTGCCTGCTCCGACGACATCTTCGCCTTCTCGCGGAGCGTGCGGACGAAGCGGAGCGTATCGAAGGCGACGGCGGTCATGCGTCGATACCCGGCCCGTGACCGGGCCTCAGCTCCATCACCTGCGGCTCGGGGGCGGTCATCGTGGTCGGCCAGCGCGGAGGTTCGGATGCGATGACCGGGAGCATATCGAAGCGCGCATCGCGTGCAAGTGCATCATCCTGAACGATGAGGTCCGGATTTCGCAAAAAGAGGATGCGGACGCAAAGCCTCACTGCAAAATTTCAGTGCCTTGCCACAACTCCGATGCTTTGGGCGATGTTGACCGTGATCGGATCCGGGCGATGGATTCTCAGGAGCGATCGTGATTCCGGTCGGCGATGATCGTCCGATGCCGCGATCGTACTCTGCCCCGATCTTGCGGCCCGGGCGCCGCGCGCGGCTCAGGGCGTCAGCGGCACCTCCAGCCGGAAGCAGGCGCCCCGCGGCGTCGTCGGTGTCGTGAGCTGGCCGCCGAGCTGGCGGGTGAGGCTGCCGACGACCCGCATGCCGAGGCTCTTCGAGGCGCGCCCGACCTCGAAGCCCGGCGGCAGCCCGACCCCGTCATCGGCCACCTCGACCACGAGCATGTCGGGCCGGGGTTCCGCCCGGACCCGGATCTCGCCGCCCTCCGGGTGCGTCCCGAGGGGGTAGGCGTATTTGAGCGCGTTGGTGACGAGTTCGTTGACCAGCAGCCCGATCGGGATCGCCCGATCGGCCGAGATCCGGAACGGCACGGCCGCGCAGGCGAGCCTCTGGTCCGGACGCCCGCCCGCGAGGTTGGCCACCAGGGTTTCGAGGAACGGCGCGAGGTCGAGCTCGCCCGGAACCCCCTCCTCGTTCCCGTCTCCGCCCCCGTCGCCTTGCCGCCAGAGCTGGTCGTGGACCCCCGCGATCGCCTCGACCCGGCTGCGCGCATCCGTCAGGGCCGCGTGCACGGCGGGCTCGGCCTCGGCGGCGCGGGCCTGGAGGGCGAGCAGGCTCGCCACGATCGCGAGGCTGTTCTTGACCCGGTGGCTCATCTCGCGGGCGAGCAGGTCCTGGCGGGCCAGGGCCGCCCGCAGCAGGCTCTCGGTGCGCTGGCGCTCGATCGCGCCGCCGAGCAGGTTGGCGAAGCCCTGCATGAAGGCGATGTCGGCCTCCGCGAACATGCCCTCGCGGGTATCGTCCACCTCCAGCACCCCGAAGGCGCCCTCCCGGTTCTCGATCAGCACGTTGATCGCCCGGCGGACGCCGTGCTCGGCCATGAGCTGGGGCGTGCGGAACCGGGTCTCGGCGGCGAGGTGGTTCGAGATCACCGGCCGCCCGGTCTTCAGGGCGAAACCCGCCGGCGAGGCGAAGTCGGCGCCGACCCGCGCCTTGCCGATCACGTCGGGTCCCCAGCCGACGCCCGCCCGCACCAGCAGCGTGTCGGCGCCGGGCCGGTATTCCAGGGCCTTGCAGAACTCGGCCCCCATGCCCTGCGCGCACAGCTCCGTGGCCCGCTGCAGCAGGTGATCGACATCGGTGCCGCGCAGGGCCTCGACGCCGAACTCCGACAGGATCGCCTGCTGGCGCAGGCGATAGTCGAGATCGGGGCGCGAGGCGTCCTGCGGCGCGTTCGGGCTGGGTTCCACTTCGGTCAGGTCGGTCTTTATGGTCATGAAGACAGCAGAGTACGCGGACTTGCGCGGACAGGCCAACGCTTCGTCCGCGCAAGTCCGTGGCCGGATGCAGGTTTCCGCCGCACCCGTCGTCGCACCCCCGCCGATCACCGGAGCCGCCGGCACCGTGCGGCGTTCGTCCGTCAACCCCGACGCGAGGAGCGCACAGCATGGCCGACGACGTGAACGGACTCTCCGACAAGGCGCTCTCGATCTTCGCCTTCGCGGCCTATCACCGCCTCGTCAGCGGCGAGCGGGTCACCTCGGTGATCCGCAAGGACGGCGCCGGACACGAGGCCGACCCGCAGGGCGTGAAGGAGCTGGAGGCGCGCGGCCTCGTCACCGCCGGCGAGACCGATATCGCCCTGGGCGAGGCGGCGCAGCAGGCGGTCGAGACGATGGTCGCGGCCCTGCGCCAGGCGGTCGGGCGCTGAGGCGATGCGTCATGCGGGCGCCGCGGCGGCCATGTCCTTGATGCGCCAGAGGTAGCGCGCGAGGATCGAGCGGTACGGCGCGAAGGCCGCCGCCACGGCGCGCGTGTCGGCCTGGCCGGTCAGCCGACGCAGGCACCCGACCGCCGCAACGTCGCCCTCCGGCCAGATGTCCGGGTCGTGGAAATGGAAGATGCCGACCATGTCGGCCGTCCAGGGGCCGACGCCGCGGATACCGCACAGGATCGCCGCGCGCTCCGGATGCGGCAGCCCGGCCAGCTCGGGACCGAGCAGGCCCGCCGCCTCGGCCGCGACGATCGCCTGCAGGGCCCGGACCTTGTTGCCCGAGAGGCCGCAGGCCCGCAGGAGGTCCGGGTCTCCGGCCGCGAACAGGGCGCGCGGCGTGCCGGCGGCCGCGGCGGCGGCCGCGGCGGCGGCCGCCTCGATCCGCCCCCAGATCGCCGCGGCGGCCCGGGTGGAGAGCTGCTGGTTGACCACCTCGACGAACAGGCGCTCGGCGACGCAAGACTGCGCCGCCGGCTCGATCCGGATCGGGCCGGTCCGCTCCAGGGCGTCCCGCAGGGCCGGGTACGGGCTGGCCGCCGGCAGGAGATGGATGTGCAAAAGATCCAGGGTTTCCAAAGGGCTACGCCCTTTGGCGGGGTGCCGGGGCGAAGCCCTGGCGCATCGGGCGAAGCCCGACAGCAGGGCGCTGCCCTGCAGCTGCAAAAGGTCGCGGACCTTCTGAAACCCGGACCTTCAGGACGCACGACATGATGGGGAAGGCGGATGGTGCGGGCATTCGATAACAGGCTCCTGGCGCGTCGGCGATCGACGGGACGACCGCTCTGGCGGGTGTCATGACCCTCTTCTTCACCGCGGACACGCATTTTGGCGATCCGCACATCCTCCGGCACCAACGGGCCCGGTTCGACACGATCGAGGCCCATGACGAGACCCTGATCGCCCGGTGGAACGCCGTCGTCGGCCCCGGGGACAGCGTCTGGCACCTCGGCGACTTCGCCGCCCATGCGAGCCGCGCGCATTGTGCGGCGGTCTTCGCCCGGCTCAACGGGACGAAGCGCCTCGTCCGGGGCAACCACGATTCGAACCGCGTGCTGGACCTGCCCTGGGCCGAGCCGCCCGTGGACAGTGTCCGCCTGTCGATTCCGGACGCCGAGGGCCGGGAACACCGGCTGTTCCTGTCGCACTACGCCCACCGGGCGTGGCCGGGCCTCTGGCGGGAGACGCGCCATCTCTACGGCCACAGCCACGGCTGGCTCGCCGACACGACCCGGTCCTGCGACGTCGGCGTCGATGCCTGGGACGCGCGCCCGGTCACCCTCGACGCGATCCTGGCGCGTCAGGCGGCGGCCGCGCTCGTGCCGGAGGAACTCGCCACCCAGGGTCTGCGCTGATTCCCATACGGGATTCCCTCAGGAGGCCGCACCGCCATGACCGACACGCCCGCACCACCGCCCGGCTGGGCCGAGGCCGCCGTCCGGGCCGCGACCGAACTCGGGCTCGGGACCGCCTTCGCGGAGATGGCCCGGACGGACCGGGACCGGGTCCTCCGCCGCGCCGGGCAGATCCTCGCCGGACAGGGGCAGGCCCTGCCGCCCGGCTGGGAGCGCGCGCTGGCGCGGCTGCTCGGGGGTGATGATCTCGGGGGCGATGATCCGGGTCGCGCCGACGAGACCGGCCGCCCGGCCGACGCCGCGTTGGCGCGCGACACGGCCGACACGGTCCTCGCCGAGAAGGGCGAGGTGTTCGCACCCGAAGACGACGCCTGAAACGCCGGTATGCACCGTCGGTCTCCTGGAAAACTCTGTGGCGTCCGGCGGTTGCCGTCGCCCGGGCCGGGGCCGATGTAGGGGGCATGCCCCAATCCGAATATCAGCGCGCCGCCCCGAGACCCATCAACACGCGATCCGCCGCACGGACTGGTCCCGACGGGGCGCCGGCCGCCCTGCGGGTGGTTCCGATCGCGGGTCGTCCGGTCCTCGACGCGCAGACGCGCGTCCGCCTCGGCCACGAGCTGCGCGCGCTGTACGATCCGGTGATCGACGAGGCTCTGGATCCCCGGCTGGCGGAGCTGCTGCTGCAGCTCGACGCGGACCGGGCGGGGAAGGCTTCGCGCTGAGGATCCTGTCGGACGCGTCCGCGCGTGCAGCCGAGAAGGGGGCTCCCATCGGCGGATCGGGGGGATGTCGCACCGATGGGAGCCGAGCCGAGCCGACGGATCGACCCAACCCGCTTCATGTCGCCCAAGTCTGCACCCGGGCGCTTTCACCTAAGTCAAATTTCCTGCTGAATACACGCGGATAAGCGACGAATTTGCGTATTCAGGGTTGAAGCTCTGCCGGGCAAGCCGGTCGGGAGCCGCATCCCGACAGGCGGCCTCCAGCTCTCGAACACGGATGACGCTCGGACGGGCCCAGGCCTCGGCCCGGTTTTCTGATCCCGGTTTTCTTGGCCGCGGCGATCTTCAGGCGGTGGTGCCGGTCACCGACAGCATCACTCCGTCGTTGCCGATCTCGGCCCCGCTGTAGCCGAGCATCCGGGCGAGCTGCTCCCGGGCGCGCCAGACCCGGCTCTTCACGGTGCCGATCCGGCAGTTCATCACGGCGGCGGCTTCCTCGTAGCTCAGGTTCTCGATCGCCACGAGGACCAGCGCCTCCCGCATCATCGGTGCGAGCCGGTCGAGGGCGGCGCGCACGTCCTGCAGGTCGAGGTGCCCCCCCTGCTCGGGGATGCTGGTCAGCCGTTCGGCGTGGTTGCCGTCGGAATCCGCGATTTCGCGGCCCTGCTTGCGGTGCTGGCTGTAGAAGACGTTGCGCAGGATCGTGAACAGCCACGCTTCCAGGTTGGTGCCGGGGGTGAAGCCGCCCCGGCCGCGCCAGCCGCGCAGCAGCGTGTCCTGCACGAGGTCGTCGGCCGCCGCCGGGTCGCGGGTCAGCGAGACCGCGAAGCGGTGCAGCGCCGGCACCACCTCCAGCAGGCCGGCGCGGAACGTCGCCTCCCGCGCGCCCTCGGCCCGGGTGAGGGCGGTCTCGAGGCGGGCCAGGAGTTCGGCGAAGCGGTGCGAGGTGGCCCCCGGCGCCGGGCCGATCCGGTCGTAGGCATGGCCGAGCAGGGTGCCCAGATGGGCACGCACGGCCTCCGGCAGGCCGTGGCGGATGTCGTCGCGCGTATCCTCGGCAGATTCATCGGCGACATCCGCGACGCGATCCTCCAGCGAATCGGCCAAGGGGTCGGCCAGGGGGGCGCCCAAGGGATCGACAACGCGATCGAGGAGGGATGAGCCTTCGGGTGCGGGCATTCAGGTCCGGTCGTCGGCGATCGGGCCGGTCGTGCCCGCACGCGGTTGTCGCGCGCCGAGCCCGCCCATGCCGCAACATGGGTTAGCGGTTTGCCCGAACGCCCATCGGCCACGGGATTCCCATGGCTCGGTCTGCCCCCCAGCCCCCCAGCCCCCCGGCACCGGCGCCGCGCGAGCGCGGACCCGGATCGGCCCGGTCGAGGGCGCGGCCGGCCAGCGGGTTCTCCGCGCCGGGTTTCAACGGCGATGTTGCAACCGAAAGGCGAACCGTTGCCTGCGATAGGGCGTTCTCTGGACAAGTGCGGCCCTCGATCGCGTCCCCGGGCGCCTCGGAACCTCCGCTCAGCAGCCGTCCCAGAACGCGTCCCACAACCCCGCCCGGAATCCGCGATGCCCGTTCCCGAACCCGCCCGCTCCGAGGCCGCCGGTCCACAGGGCCACGCATCGACGGTCTGGACGCTGGCGCTGGCCACCGCGCTGATCGGCCTCGTGGCCCTCCCGCGCCGGCCGGGCCGGCCGGCCCCGGACCAGAGCTCGGATCAGGATGGCGCCCGCCGGCCCTCCCCCTCGCATGAAGGCGGCGCGGCGCATGCCGTCGCCCGGACCGAGGCCGATCGCGGGCGCGGCGCCGCCACGCCCACCGAGATCCCCGCCAAGGGCTGGAAGGACATCGCGCTGCGCACCTACCGCGCCATCGGCGAGAACCGGCTGTCGCTGATCGCGGCCGGCGTCACCTTCTTCACCCTGCTGGCGATCTTCCCCGCGGTGGCGGCCCTGGTCTCGTGCTACGGCCTCGTGGCCGACGCCTCGACCATCAACGCGCAGCTCGCCAGCCTCCAGGGTATCCTGCCCCAGGGCGCGCTGGAGATCGTCGGCGATCAGGTCAAGCGCCTGAACGAGCAGGGCGACACCACCCTGGGGTTCAGCCTGGTCTTCGGCATCGTCCTGTCGGTCTGGAGCGCCAATGGCGGCGTGAAGCACGTCTTCGACGCGCTCAACCTCGTCTACAACGAGCGCGAGCATCGCAATTTCGTCGTGCTCAACCTCGTCTCCCTCGGCTTCACCGCGGGGGCGCTGCTGTTCCTGATCCTGGCGCTGTCCGCGGTGGTGGTGCTGCCGCTGGTGCTCACCTATGTCGGGCTCGGGGCCGACGCGTGGTGGCTGACGCTCCTGCGCTGGCCGGCTTTGTTCGTGGCGGTCCTGCTCGGGCTCGCCCTGCTCTATCGCTACGGCCCCAGCCGGGACGCGCCGCGCTGGCGCTGGGTCACGCCGGGGAGCGCGCTGGCGGCTTTGCTGTGGATCGCCGCGTCGCTGCTGTTCTCATGGTACGTCGCCCATTTCGGCAGCTACAACAAGACCTACGGCTCGCTCGGCGCGGCCATCGGCTTCATGACCTGGATCTGGCTCTCGACCATGATCGTGCTGGCCGGCGCCCAGCTGAACGCCGAGATGGAGCACCAGACCGCCGAGGACACCACCGTCGGCACGCCGCAGCCGCTCGGCACCCGCCGGGCGCGCATGGCCGATACGGTGGGCGCCGCCGCGGAGTAGCGCGCCGGCCCGTGGGGCCGGTGATCCGCCGGCTCAACCCCGGCAGGCGCAAGCAATGGCGGGTTCCGGGGCCGGCCCGGGTGAGGATTCGCGGGGCCTTGAGCCCGGCGTGACCGTCCCGGTTGGGTAAACTAACACAGGTTGGCGCGCGGTTCTCCGGTCCGGGCACAAGCGGATCAAGAACATCCGGATTTCGCGATCCGGAAGACCTTTTGCCGTCCGCCGATCGAAATATCCGTGCCTGACAACTTGATCGATACCTTCGACGGCACCGTCGCGTGCGCCGACCCGGCCGCGACGCTCCGGATGGTCGCCGGACCGGCGGCATGAGGCCGGTCCGCACCCGCCCCGCCGCGACCTGACCGGAGGCGGGCGTGGAGAATCCGTTCGTCCGGAAATTGGAGCGGCATGTCCGCCTCGCGCCCGAGGATCGCGCGACCCTCGTGGGGCTCGCGCGCCAGAACATCCGCCACGTCGCAGGCCGCCAGGACATCGAGGGGCCGCACAGCGATCCGTACCACACGCACCTGATCCTCGACGGCTGGGCCTGCCGCTACAAGCAGTTCCCGGATGGGCGGCGGGCGATCGTCGCCCTGCTCCTGCCGGGCGACCTGTGCGATCCGTTCGCGTTCCGCCGGGCGCGCATGGACCACGCCATCGGGGCGCTGACCCCCGTCACGGTCGCGCGGATCACCCCCGAGCAGATCGCCGACGCGGTCCGCGGCCGACCCGCCATCGAGGAGGGCCTGTGGCGGGAGACGCTCGCCACCACGGCCATCCACCGGGAGTGGATCGCCAGCGTCGGGCGCCGCTCGGCGATCGAGCGGCTGGCGCACCTGTTCTGCGAGCTGCACCTGCGGCTCACCTGGGCGGGTCTGGCGGACGGGACCAGCCTGCCGATGCCGGTGACCCAGCCGGACCTCGCCGACGCCCTCGGCCAGACCAGCGTGCACATCAACCGCACCCTCAAGGAGCTGCGCAGCAGCGGCCTCGTCGTCCTGCGCAGCCGGCGCCTGACGATCCGCGACCTCGACGGCCTGCGGGAGCGGGGGCTGTTCGACCCGGCCTACCTGCTGCCGGCTTGAACGGCGCGGGCGATACGCCGCGGCACCGGTCGGCCGTGCGTCCCGCGGCAAACCTTGCCTTGGGGCCGATGCGGCCGATCTCAGCGGTTGGGCCCGATCCGTGGCAGGCCGACCGGCAGACGATGCACATTCATCTCGACGCACTCGGCGGCGTGGCCGGCGACATGTTCGCCGCCGCCCTGCTGGACGCCTTCCCCGAGCATCAGGACGGCGTGGGCGCGAGCATCCGGGCGGTCGATGCCCGCATCGCCTGCGCGCTGCACCCGCACAACGACGGCATCCTGCGCGGCGCGCGCTTTTCCGTCTCGGGACCCGGCGACGCGCCCGAACACCGGCCCGATCATGGCCACCATCATCACCCGCACCACGGCCACGATCACGGCCGTGCGCACGATCACGGCCATGCGCACGATCACGGCCATGCGCACGATCACGGCCATGCGCACGATCACGGCCATGCGCACGATCACGGCCACCGGCCCTGGTCGGAGATCCGCGCCGCGCTGACAGAAGCGGATCTCGCGCCCGCGGTCCGGGCGCAGGCGCTCGGCATCTTCGGGCACCTCGCCGACGCGGAGGCCCGGGTGCACGGCATCGCGGTCGACGCGGTGGCGTTCCACGAGGTCGGGGCCTTCGATTCGATCGCCGACATCGTGGCCGCCGCCCACCTGATCGCCGCGCTGGAGGTCCGGAGCTGGAGCGTCTCGGCCCTGCCGCTCGGCTCCGGCCGGGTGAGGACCCAGCACGGCCCCCTCCCCGTCCCGGCGCCGGCTACCACGCTGCTGCTCGACGGCTTCTCCACCCTCGACGACGGCGTCCCCGGCGAGCGCGTCACGCCCACCGGCGCGGCGATCCTGCGCCATCTCTGCGGCGACGACCCTGTCCGGGGCCGGCCCCGGGGCATCCTCGGGCGCACCGGCATCGGCTTCGGCACGAAGGTGCTGCCGGGCCTGAGCAACTGCCTGCGCGCCCTGGTGCTGGAGGACGGCACCGCCGCCGCGCCGGGCCGGCGGGATCTCGCGGTGATCGCCTTCGAGATCGACGACCAGTCCGGCGAGGATCTCGCCATGGGTCTCGACTGCTTGCGCGCCGAGCCCGGGATCCTCGACGTCGTGCAGGCCCCGGTCCTCGGCAAGAAGGGCCGGATGATGGCCCATATCCAGGCCCTGGTGCGGCCGGAGAGCCTGGAGGCGGCAATCGCGGCCTGCTTCCGGGAGACCACCACGATCGGCCTGCGTTACCACCGGGTGGAGGGCGCGGTGCTGGATCGGGAATCCCATACGGTCGAACAGGCGGGCCGGCCGGTCCGGGTGAAGGTCGTGGACCGGCCGGGTGGGCGCACCGCCAAGGCCGAGGCCGACGACGCTCGCGACCACGCGGGCCACGCGGCCCGGGCGAGCCTGCGCCGCGAGGCCGAGCGCCTCGCCTTGAAGCAGGAGCAGGAGGAGCGGTGACGCGCCAGAAGAATCTCGAAGCGGTCCTCGCCGGGCTTGGACCCGTGGCGGTGGCGGTGAGCGGCGGGGTCGACAGCCTGACGCTCGCCACCCTCGCCCACCGGGTGGCGCCGGGGGCGGCCCTGATGGTCCACGCGGTCTCGCCGGCGGTGCCCGGGGAGGCGACCGCCCGCGTGCGCGCCGAAGGCGCCCGCGAGGGCTGGGATCTGCGGGTGATCGAGGCCGGCGAGTTCGCCGACCCGGCCTACCGGGCGAACCCGGTCAACCGCTGCTTCTTCTGCAAGACCAATCTCTACGGTGCGGTCCGGGCCGTCACCGACCGGCAGATCCTGTCGGGCGCCAACCGCGACGACCTCGGCGAGTACCGCCCCGGCCTCGACGCCGCCCGGGAGCACGGCGTCCGCCATCCCTACGTGGAGGCCGGGTTCGACAAGGCCGCCGTCCGGGCGCTCGCCCGCGACCTCGGCCTCGGCGCGGTGGCGGAGCTGCCGGCGGCGCCCTGCCTGTCGAGCCGGGTCGAGACCGGCATCCCGATCGAGCCGGAGATTTTGGGATTTATCCATTCCGTCGAGCAGTTGGTCGGCGGGGTGCTGGATACGGGTACGGATGCCAAGCGCGCGGTCCGCTGCCGGGTGCGCGCCGAGGGGGTGGTGGTGGAACTCGATCCCGGGAGCCTCGCGGCCCTCGACGCCGCAGGGCGCGAAACGCTCGGGGCCGGCATCCGGGCGCTCGCGCCGCCGCGTCTCGCCGGCCTTGTCCGCTTCGCCCCCTACCGGGTCGGCAGCGCCTTCCTGGTGCAGCAGGGAGAGGCCCGGTCGTGAGCGTCACGGAAGAATTCACCCTCGATTTCGCCCGGTCCGAGCGGATCGGGCTGGAGGAGGCGATCTTCTGCGCCGGCAAGAGCCCGGAGCAGATCGACGCGATCCTGGAGGCCGCCCGGGGGCGGGGCGCCTCGCTGCTCCTCACCCGCCTCGATCCGGAGAAGCGGGACCGGCTCAAAGCGCTCTCCGCCGAAGTGGACGCCGGTTCGGCGCAAGAGCGCGCATCACAACAGAGGTCTGCGGCCGCACGGCTCGACTATTGCCCAGTCTCGCGCACGGCCGTGTTCGGCGATGCGCCGCGGGTCACCGGCCCGGCCCGGGTCGCCGTGGTGGCAGCCGGCACCTCGGATGTGCCTGTCGCCCGCGAGGCCCTGCGGGTGTTGGCCTATGCCGGGCGGGCGGCCTCGCTCTTCGCCGATGTCGGCGTCGCCGGCCTGTGGCGGCTGACCACGCGGATCGAGGAGATCCGGGCACATCCGGTGGTGATCGTCGCCGCCGGGATGGATGCGGCGCTGCCGAGCGTCGTCGGCGGCCTCGTGGCGGGGGCGGTGATCGCGGTCCCGACCTCCGTGGGCTACGGCGTCGCGGCCGGCGGGCGCGCCGCCCTCGATGCCGTGCTGGCGAGCTGCGCGCCCGGCATCACGGTGGTCAACATCGACAACGGCTACGGCGCCGCCTGCGCCGCCCTGCGCCTGCTCCACGCGGCAGGACGCCTCGCCGCGGAGACCGAACGATGACCCGGCCCGACGCATTACCTCCCCTCACCCCGACATTCGCGAACGGAGACAGCCGATGGAACGCCGCAGCTTTCTACAGGGCGCCGTGCTCGGCGCAGGTCTTTCGGGCGCAAGCCTCGCGGGCGCCGGCAGCGCAGGTGCGGCCGTGAACGCCCCCGTTCTCCCCGGTAACCGCCCGCAGGACCCGGCCGACCTGCCCTTCGTCACCGATCCCGGCGAGCGCCGGGGCGAGATGCTCTATCGGACCTTCGGGAAGACGTCGGAAAAGATCTCCGCGATCGGCATGGGTGGGTTCCACCTCGGCAAGAGCGCCGTGACGGACGACGAGGCCACGCGGCTGATCCATGCCGGGATCGACCGCGGCATCACCTTCATGGACAATTGCTGGGACTACAACGACGGGCGCTCCGAGCTGCGCATGGGCGCGGCCCTGGCCCAGGGCGGCTACCGCGACAAAGTCTTCCTGATGTCCAAGATGGACGGGCGGACCAAGGAAGAGGCGATCAAGCAGATCGACCAGTCGCTCCTGCGCCTGCGCACCGACCGGATCGACCTCGTCCAGCACCACGAGATCCTGCGCTACGACGATCCCGACCGGGTCTTCGCCGAGGGCGGCGCCATGGAGGGGTTCCTGGAGGCCAAGAAGGCCGGCAAGCTGCGCTACATCGGCTTCACCGGCCACAAGGACCCGCGCATCCATCTGCAGATGCTGGAGGTGGCGGCCGAGCGCGGCTTCCACTTCGATTCCGTGCAGATGCCCGTCAACGTGATGGACGCGCATTTCCGCTCGTTCAGCCACCTCGTGCTGCCGTATCTGGTGCAGAACGGCATCGCGCCGCTCGCCATGAAGACGTTTGGCGACGGGGTGATCCTGAAGGCGGACGCGCCGATCAAGCCGATCGAGTACCTGCACTTCTCGCTGAACCTGCCGGTCTCGGTGGTGATCACCGGCATTCAGAATCAGCGCGACCTCGACCAGGCCTTCGAGGCGGTGAAGACCTTCACGCCGATGGACAAGGCCACGGTCGCCGAGCTGCTGTCGCGGTCGAAGCCCTACGCGTTGGAGGGCAAGTACGAGCTGTTCAAGACGAGCGCGACCTTCGACGGCACCGCCAAGAACGCGGCGTGGCTGGGCGAGGACGTGCAGGGCGTGAAGAAGCTCGCGCCGACGATGGAGTAAGATGATTTCAGAACAGCGCGCTCTCCCTCCCCCGCAGTGGGGGGAGGGAGAGGTGTTGCATCTCACACCACATCCTCCAGCCGGATCGGCAGACTGCGGATCCGGCGGCCGGTGGCGTGGTGGACGGCGTTGGCGATGGCCGCGTTCACCCCGATGATGCCGAGCTCGCCCAGGCCCTTCAGGCCCAGCGCATCGACCTGATCGTCGGGATCGGGCACCAGCAGCGCCTCCATCTCCGGCGCGTCGGCCGCGGTGGGGACGAGGTACTCGGCCAAATCCGGGTTGCGATAGGCGGCGCCGTCCACCACCGTCTCTTCGAGCAAAGCCGAGCCGAGCCCCCAGATCATCCCGCCCATGAGCTGGCTCTTGGCGGTCAGCGGGTTGAGGATGCGGCCCGCCGCGAAGGCGCCGGTCAGCCGCGCCACCCGGATCTCCCCGGTCTCGGCATGGATATGAACCTCGGCGAACTGCGCGCCGAAGCCCCAGGACACGGCCTTGCCGCCCCCGCCGAGGGTGAGCCCGATATGGCCGCCGCGCAGGCCCTGGAGCGCCTTCTCCCGGTCGCCCCCTGCGGGCACGAAGTCCGCGACGGTTTCGACGCCCGCGGGGCCGACCGCCTCGGCAAGCGCGATCCCGCGCCCGTCCGGGCTGACGAGACGACCGCCCGCGAGGCGAAGGCTGCCCGGATCCCGGCCGGCAAGGCCCCCACCCTGCCCGGTCGCGGCCTGCGCCAGGGTCTCGCGGATCTGCCCGCAGCCGAGCGCCAGGGCGTTCATCAGGCTGGTGGTCGTGCTCGACCCGCCCGAGATGCCGGCCGCCGGCAGGTCCGTGTCGCCGAGCCGGACCGTCACCCGCTCGACCGGCACGCCGAGCCCGTCCGCCGCGCCCATGGCAAGCAGCGTGGTGATGCCGTTGCCGATCTCGTGGTGCGCGCAGGCCACCTCCGCCGACCCGTCCGGGCCGAGCCGGACCCGCATGGTCGCGGCGGCGATTTTTACGGGTCGCACCGAGGTCGCGCAGCCGAGGCCGACCAGCCAGGGACCGTCGCGCATCGCGCCGGGGCGGGCTACCCGGCGCGCCCAGCCGAAGGCCTCTGCCCCGGCCTCGAAGCAGGCCATCAGCGGCCGGGTCGAGAACGGCTTTCCCGAGACCGGATCGACCGCCGTGTCGTTGCGCCGGCGCAGTTCGATCGGATCCATGTTCAACGCGACCGCCATCTCGTCGACGGCGCTCTCCAGGGCGAACAGGAACGGCACCTCCGGCGGCGCCCGCATCGGCCCCGGCGTGTTGCGGTCGACCCGCACGGCCCGCTCCTCGGTGCGGATGTTCGGGCAGGCGTAGAGGCTCGCGGTCACTTCCGCGCCCTCCATGACGAAGGGATCGAAGCGCGACGTCACGGTCTCGGCTTCGTGGACCAGGGCGGTGAACCGGCCCGACCTGTCGGCGCCGAGCCGGATCCTGTGGCGCGATTCCGGCCGGTAATTGGCGATGGTGAAGCAGTGCCGCCGGCTCGGCACCAGGGAGACCGGCCGGCCGAGGCGCCGGGCCGCCAGGGCGACCAGCGCGGTGTGCTGCGACAGCGCGAATTTCGAGCCGAAATGGCCGCCGATCAGGCCCGCCACCACCCGCACCTGCGCGGGATCGAGGCCGAGCTGCGCCGCGAGCCCGTGCTGGACGGCGCCGACATAGCGGGTCGGCTCGTGGACGGTGAGCCGGTCGCCGTCCCAGGCGGCCCGGGTGGTGAACAGCTCGATCGGGTTGTGGTGCTGGACCGGGGTCTCGTAGCGCGCCTCGACGCGGATAGCCGCCTCCGCCAAGCCGGCCTCGGCGTCGCCCCGTTCGATGTCCTCGTGCTGGGCTTTCAGGTCGGCGAGGCGCACGGTCTCGGCGCCGGGGGCGTCGAAGCCGCCGGCGGCGGGCTCCTCGGCGTAGAAGACCCGGACCGCACCGGCCGCCGCCTCGGCGGCCTCCAGGGTCTCGGCGACGACCAGCGCCACGATCTGGCCGGCATACGCCACCGTGTCGGAGTCGAGGGGCCGGTGCGAGCTGTTGGCGTAGCCGCCGGCCATCAGGTGCTTCACCGGGGCCACCGCGCCGGAAAAATCCCGGTGGGTGAAGAGGGCGAGCAGGCCCGGCACAGCGCGCGCGGCGTCGCAGTCGAACCCGGTGATCCGGCCCCGGGCGATGGGGCTGGTGACCAGGGCGGCGTGGGCGGTGTTCGTCTCCGGGCCGGTGCGGTCGGAGCTGTAGAGGGCCCGGCCCGTGACCTTGTCGGGCCCCTCGAGCCGCGTGTGCGGTCGGCCGAGATAGCCGTCGGTGTCCAGCGCGCCCGAATGCATGCCGCCCTCCCCATCCGCGGCCGTCGGGCCACCTGCAGGGAGGGAAGCGCCCCGGGGGCGGTTCGGCTCCCCGGGTGGTGGGGTGACAGGATGCAGCGGCCGCGCTGATGACCCACCAGCGCGGCCGGGATCAGCTCAGTTCAGGACCTTCCCGTCCGGGCCGACCTTGACCTCCTGCTCCTTGTCGGTGCCGGCGACCTTGATCTCGTACTGGACCGCGGAGCCGTCCTTCTCGACCTCGGCCTCGTAGGCCTTGCCGCCGCCGGCCTTCTGCTCGGCGATGGCGAGCGCGTCCTTCAGCGAGGTCTTGGCGTTCTGGAAGTCGGCGGCCTTCAGCCGGGTGAAGTAGCGCTCGAACGGCTGGTTCTCAGTCTTGTAGAGCGCGCCCGTGTCGGCATTGATGCCGTACTCGACGAGCTTGCCGCTCGGGTAGACGACCTTGATCGAGAAGTGGGCCGGATCCTTGCTGTCGGCCTTCTCGAAATCGGCGTCGATGGCGCGGCCGCCCTTCTCGTCGCCCTGCGCCTCGGCGGTGGTTAGCGCCTGGGCGAGGCCGACCTTGGCGAGCTTTGCGACCTGCCACTCCTTCAGGTTGCTGTCGGCCTTGGAGGCCGGCTCGGCGGGGGTGGAGGTGGCGGTCTGGGCCAGCGTGAGGCTCGTGGAGAGCGCGAGCAGGCCGGCGGCGGCGGCGAGACGGGTGATCA
The DNA here is from genome assembly GCF_026540775.1 of Methylobacterium sp. GC_Met_3. Lineage (NCBI taxonomy): Bacteria > Pseudomonadati > Pseudomonadota > Alphaproteobacteria > Hyphomicrobiales > Methylobacteriaceae > Methylobacterium > Methylobacterium sp. GC_Met_3. The sequence continues at coordinate 61,924 of NZ_JALNUL010000009.1, read as the reverse complement.
TGGCGGGTGTCCCTTTTGCGGGTTCGTTCACGGGAGCGTGAAACGCCGGGGCCGCAAGTCCGGTTGCCCGGGACGGGAAAAAAAGCCGCCCGGGGTCGGGGTGGTGCCGCCCCGCCCCCCGCCTGTATGAGGAGCGGCCCATGAGGACCTGCTTATGAGGACTTGCCTATGACCGGACACGAACCCGAGCCGCTGGACGAGTTCACGCGCCTGCACGCCAAGCTCTCCGCCCTGGAGATCGTGCTGGGCGTCCTGATCGGGCGCCTGTCGGAGGAGAATCCCGAGATCCGCGAGGACGTGAAGCGCGATGTGGCGGCGATCCTGTCCGACATGCCGATCGACGGCCCGAGCGAGGAGATGATCGCCGAGGAGGTCCGCCGGGCCGCCGGGGTGCTCACCAGCGTCTCGATCGGCTGAACCCCGGTCGGTGGATCCCAAAGGGCAAGCCCTTTGGCGGGGTGTCGGGGCAGCGCCCCGACGCTGGGTCCTCGCCTTCAGCGCGGCGGCATCCGCAGCGCCCCGTCGAGGCGGATCGTCTCGCCGTTGAGCATCGGGTTCTCGCAGATGTGCCGGACCAGGGCGGCGTATTCGGCCGGCCGGCCGAGCCGCGGCGGGAACGGCACGCTTTGCCCGAGCGTGTCCTGCACCTCATGCGGCAGCCCGGCCATCATGGGCGTCTCGAAGATGCCGGGCGCGATCGTCACCACCCGGATGCCGTGCCGGGCGAGTTCCCGGGCGATCGGCAGGGTCATCGCGACCACCCCGCCCTTCGAGGCCGCGTAGGCGGCCTGCCCGATCTGGCCGTCGAAGGCCGCGATCGAGGCGGTGTTGACGATCACGCCCCGGGCGCCGGTCTCGTCCGGCGCCTCCCGGGCGATCGCGTCGGCGGCCAGCCGGATCATGTTGAAGGTGCCCACGAGGTTGACCGTGACCGCCCGGGCGAAGCTGTCGAGCCGGTGCGGCCCGTCGCGGCCGACCACCCTCTCGCCCGGCGCGATCCCGGCGCAGTTCACCAGCCCGTGCAGGTGCCCGAACGCGTCGAGCGCCGTCCGGACCGCCGCGGCGCCATCGTCCTCGCGGGTGACATCGGTCTCGGCGAAGCGCGCCGCCGTGCCGAGTTCCGCCGCGACCCGAGCGCCGGATTCCCGGGCGATGTCGGCCAGCACCACCCGGGCGCCCGCCGCCACGAGGCCGCGTGCCGTCGCCTCCCCCAGGCCCGAGCCCGCCCCGGTGACGATGAAGACGCGATCCTGGATCATTCCGGCCTCCCCCAATGGTCCCGGCCGCCCCGCGCGCACCGCGCCCGGCCCTGACGGACCCGACCTAAAGCCCTGCCCGATCGCGTTGCAATCGGGCGCGGCTCTCAGCCCGTGTCGTGGCGCGCGCTGTTGCGCCGAACCGGTGTCCCCGTCGTCGGAGCAGGCTCTGACGGGGGCCGGAAGCCGCCCACGCCGACCCCGGAACATCGGCGCGACAGTTGACGTGTGAAAAATTCCCACATAAAAGTCCGACCGATCGCAGCGCTGTATTGGTTTGTATTTCCGTCTGTTTCCAGCGCGTCGATACAGACTCGAAAAATACTCCGGCCCGTGTTTTCGGTCGAAGATCGTCGACCCGCCGCACCGAAAGCCCAGCCCTCCGCCCCGACCTGCCGGGCGGCCGATGCCTCACGCCTTGCACAGGACAGCCCATGCGCGCCCCCTGGTTCGAGACCGTCGCCCGCCGCTGGTGTCATCGCCGGCTCGTCGGGCGGCACCGGGCGGCGCGGTCTGCGGGGATCCGCGCCGCCCTGCGCGCCGCCACGCCGGACAGCGTGCTTCTGGTGGGCAATTCCCACGCGGAATCCATCGGGACCCCGGATCTCGGCGGCCGGCCCAGCCTCAACATCGCGGTCGGCGGCAGCACCGCGGCCGATTGCGCCCGGCAGCTCACGGATCTGCACCGGACGGTCTTGCACCGGGCGGACCTGCGCGTGCCGGTTCGCTGCGCAGCCTCCGTGCTGATCATCGGCACCAACGACATCCTGCGCTGGCGCCATCCGGAGCGGGCCCGGAGCGCCGATCGGTTCGCCGCGGAGGTCCGGCGCATCCTGGGCTTCCTGGAGGCGTGGTCGGGGCAGGTCTTCGTCGCCGCCGTCCCGCCGGTCGGCGCCTGGGCGACCGGTCGGGATCCGGCGGCCGTCGCGATCTTCTCGGACCGGCTCGCGGCGCTCTGTGCCGAGCGGGGCCACGCCTTCTTCGACCCGTTCGCCGCCCTGCGCGACGGCCCCGGGGGACGCGCCGGATCGGGCCTCTACCGGGACGGCGTGCACATGGCCGATTACACCCGCCTGGCCGCCGAAATCGCCCGGCTGGCGGTGATCGATCCGCTGCCGGCCGCTCCGCCCGCCCGCCGCCCGGCCGGGCCCAGCCCGGTGGCCAATCGCCGGGTCCTCCGCGCGGCCTGGACCGGCCGTCCGTGAGGGGCCTGGCGGGGATTGTCGCCTGCCTGCGCTCCTCCGGACCGTCCGCGGCGGGGTAGGGCCGGGCCGGCTCCTGCGGCGCTGGAGGCGGGCTTCACGGCGGGCAGCACTATCCCCACCGTGTGAGACGCCCGCCTCACGGCGGGCTCGTGCCCAGCAGAATCGGCGCGCAGACCGCCCGGAAGCCCGCCCGGGTCGCGAGCGCCGCGAGGGCGCCACCGGCCGGGCCATGCGGGAAGACGTGCAGGAACACCCGGGTTGCCCCGCGCGCCCGCGCCGCGTGTAAAGCCGCGCGGGTCACGGCGGTGCCCAGGCCCCGGCCTTGCCGATCGACCCGGGTGCCGAGGTTGTACAGCCCGGCCATGTCGCCGCGCAGGTAGAGGCTCGCGCAAGCCGCCGGGCCGGCGGCGTCGCGCAGGACGAGGTGGAGCGGCGCGAGGCCGGGCCGCGCCTTGGCCGCCCGCAGGGCCGGCAGGTAGGTGCGGCGCAGATGCGTCCGCACGGCCGGGTCGTCCGACAGGTTGGCGAAGACGCCCTCGAAATCCGGTCCCGGCGCGGGGGTGGCCTGGAGGGTGACCGCGCCGTCCGCCGGGGATGGCGCTGGCGGCGGCCGCGCCACCATCCAGCGCGCCGGGCGGAGGATCGCGGGCTCGAACAGAGCGCGCAGCAGGGCGACCTCCTCGGCATCCCGGGCCAGGAAGGCCGGCGCCCGGTCGCGTCCCAGGGCCGCCGCCCCCGCCCAGGCGAACTGGTCGGGCCGGCGCACCCCGTAGGCGAAGTTCAGGGTCGGGTCCGGAATGCTCCGCGACCAGACGTAGCCGGCGCCCCCGGGTCCGTGCGCGACGCCGTCGATCAGGGATCCCGTGAGGGCCGCCACATGGGCGTCGCGCAGGGCCTCGAAGGCCGGATCGCCATCCCGCATGGTCAGGCGGCCGGTCCGCCACGGGCCTGCGCCGGGCGATCGAGCCGGCCCCGGGAGCGCTGCGGCGGCATCCCCGCCCGCGGCCCGATGGCCGAACCCGGTGCCCGCGCCGCCCGCGTCTTGCTCAGGTTGCAATCCCGGATCGTCAATCCCGCCCTCGTGGTGCTCGTGATGAAGCCGGGGCTATCATGCACAGCGCTGGCGCAACAACGTTTATCTTCCAGAATTGGAATGGTTAAAATGTGAGATCTTTTGTAATACACGATCAGACATCAGCGCAGATACTGATTTTATGGCCTGCAGGTGTGAGCGAGATCTGATGTCGAACCGCCGGCCGGCGCCGCGCAGGTCGGTCCACGGCGCGCCAGGAGGCGGGCGGCCGTGTATGCTGAAGCTCCGCGATTCGGGGCGGGCTGCGCGTGCGGACCGTCAGCCTGCGCGTGTGACAGGAGAACCCGTGCGGCGATGCCGTCCTTCGACACGCCCGTTTCGGTCGGAGCCTTCGCGCTGCTGGTCTTCGCCTTCGCGGTGAAGCAGCTCGGGGCGGATTTCCTGCTCCAGAACACCTGGATGGCGCACGGCAAGGACCGGGCCTCGGCCTGGCTCCTCCCGCTCTGTGCCCATACCGGCCTTCACGGCCTGGGCACGCTGCTGATCACGCTGCCGGTCAAGCCGGCCCTGTGGTGGCTGGCGCTGGTGGATTTCGCGTGCACACGGCCATCGACCGCGGCAAGGGCCTGATCGGCCAGCGCACGCACTTCCCGCCCAGCGGCACCCGGTTCTGGTGGCTGATCGGCATCGACCAGTTCCTGCATCAGGTGACCCATATCGGGCTGGCGGCGATCCTGGCCGTGGCCTGAGCCGCGGGGCGGCCTCGACCGCGCTGTGCCCGTCGTCGTCGCGCTCGCTCCCAGTCGGAGCGGATACCGGTTCGGCGCGAGAGCGCGCGTCACGACACGGGCACGACTCCAGGGCGGCGCAGCGCCGTGTCGTCAGCGGAAGAGGTTCGCGGGCACCGGCGGGCTCGCATTGAGCAGCGTGATCGTCACCCGTCGGTTCGGCGCGATGTAGGGATTGTCGGGGAAGACCGGCTCGGTGTCGGCGCGGCCCACCACAGAGACGAAGTTGTCGTTGGGCACCCCGGCGCCCGCCAGGATCTCGCGCACGGCGAGCGCACGCCCGGCCGTGAGGGTCCAGGGTTCGCCGGCCCGCGCCGAGCCCGGGCGCGCGGCGGCCGTGTGGCCGGTGACCGTCAGGCGGTTGGGCAGCCGGCGCAGGGTGGGCGCGAGCGCCTCCAGCACGCGACGGGTGCGCTCGTAGGGGTCGACGGCGCCCTCGCGGAACATGGAGCGGCCGTCCTGGTCCACGAGGGACACGTCCACGCCGTCCTTGGTCGGCTCGATCACGATGTTCTTCGACAGCTCGGCGATGTCGGGCATGTCCTGAAGGGCCTGCCGGAGGCTGGCGATGGCGCTGTAATTGGCCTGCGCGTCGGCGGCCGCGCGGCTGGCCTCGCGATCGCTGGCGCGGCCCGGATTGTTCGGGCGCGCCTTGTCCTCCTGCTCGGCGGAGCCCCGCTCCGCGTCGCGGGGCGTGGAAGCCTTGTTGCCCGACGTGTCCAGGGCTCTGCCATACATGATTCCGCCCGCGCCGCTGGTGGCCGGGCTCAAAGCCGCCGGTGCGAAGTATTCCGCCAGACCGACCTTCTGCTCCTGCGTCGTCATGCTGATCAGCCACATCAGCAGAAAGAACGCCATCATGGCGGTCACGAAGTCCGCATAGGCGATCTTCCAGGCCCCGCCGTGATGGGCATGGGCGGCCTTCTTGACCTTCTTGATGATGATGATCGGCGGGGTGGGCGTGGCCATCAAGTCCCTGCTGGAGACGGAGTCAGGTCTAGGCGGGCAGAGCGGCGGTGGCCGCTTCCACTTCGTTGAAGGTCGGGCGGACGTCGCTCATCAGGGACTTGCGGGCGAATTCGACCGCCATCACCGGCGGCTGGCCGCCGATATGGGCGAGAAGACCCGCCTTGAGTGAAATGTAGTATTTGGATTCGGCCTCGAAGAGGCCCTTGAGCGACTGCGCCATGGGCCCGAAGAAGCCATAGGCGACGAAGACGCCGAAGAAGGTGCCGACCAGCGCGCCGCCGATCAGATGCCCCAGCACCTCCGGCGGCTCCTTGATCGCCCCCATCGTCTTGATCACGCCGAGCACGGCGGCCACGATGCCGAGCGCCGGTGTTCCGTCGGCGAGCGCCTGCATGGCCGAAACGACACGCTCCTGCTCCTGGTGGTGGGTCTCCAGTTCCTCATCCATGAGGGCGTCGATCTCGTGGACGTTGTTGGCGCCCAGCGTCACCATGCGCATGTAGTCGCAGACGAACTCGACCGCGTGATGGTTCGCCGCGAAGGTCGGGAAGGCGTTGAACAGCGTCGACTCGCCCGGATCCTCGATGTGCGGCTCGAGCGCCATCGCACCCTTCGACTTCGCAAGCTTGAACAACGAATACTGCATTCCCAGCAGTTCGACATAGGATTGCTGCGTGTATTTGGGGCCCTTGACCAGCGTGCCCAGCATGGCGGGCACGGCCTTGAGCACCGGCCCGGTGTTGCCGATGATGAAGGCACCGATCGCTGCACCGAGGATGATGACGAACTCGAACGGCTGCCACAGGACGGCCAGGTGGCCGCCCATCGCCGCGTAGCTGCCGAAGACGCAGGCGAAGACGATCAATGTGCCGACGATCAGCCGCATGAAGTGCCATCCTTACGCAGCGGCCGTTATAGCCGGCGCGAAGTTACCAAGATCTGGCAAATCACTGATTTTGGTTAACGGCGCGTTTAGAGCCTGTTCGGCCCGGGTTTCCAAAGGGCCTCGCCCTTTGGCGGGAGCTCAGGGCGGAGCCCTGAGAGCTTGGCCTTGAGACGTCGACCCGGGCTCTGCCCTGGACCCGCGAAAGGTCTCGACTGTTCGGAACCAGAACTGGAGCGCGGCGGCCCGGACACCGAAACCGGGGACGCGGCTCAGTGCAGCTCGACCTCGAGCAGCCGGTTCGTGTCGGTGAGCTTGCCGGCCAGTTCGAGGATCAGGAAGCGCTGGACGCGCAGCGCGAGGTCGGGGCGCTCCCGCTCCATGCGGGCGAGGCCGTCCCGGTCGATGCCGACGACCCGGCAGGGGGTCTCGGCCACCGCCGTGGCGGTCCGCTGGCCGCCCCGCACCAGCGCGACCTCGCCGATCACCGTGCCGGCCGCCGTGGTGCGCAGGCGCATATGCGGGCGCCCCGGCACCGCGATCTCGATCGAGATGAGGCCCTGTTCGAGGAAGTACAGGGCGTCGGCCGCCTCGCCCTGGCGCATCAGCGTCGCGCCGGTCTCGAGGTCGCGGACGGTCAGGTAGGGCGCCAGCTCCCCGGGCTCGATCGTGCAGCCCAGCTGATCCGACAGGTGCCGGGCGAAAGGCGCGCCCGCGCCGGCCTCGGGAATCCCCGCCTCCGCCAGCAGGATCGCCTCCGCGTCCCGCAGGGCCTCGTCGAGGGTCGGCAGGGTGCGGATCCCCGGCCCGGCCGTGAGTCCGTTGCGCGCGAACTGCCGGAGCATCGTCGGCCCGAGATGGGCCAGGAGCACGTCGAAGCCGCGCGCCTCGGCGCGCTGCCCGATCTTGCGGAACGCCACGAGGGCCGAGCTGTCCAGCCCGACGCAGTCCCGGAAGTCCAGGATCAGCACCCGCAGGGTCGGGGCCTCCGCGGCGACCCGCCGGTGGATCGCCTGGCCGTTGAGGAAGAACAGGAAGCCCTGCAGCGTGTAGATCCGCGTGCGGGTTCCGGCCTCGTGCAGCCGGGCGGCGGTCTCCGGCGCGCGGATGATGCTGCTGCGCCGCTCCGCCCCGAAGATCGCCCGGCGGATGGTCGGGATCTGGGCGTACTGGACCGCGAAGATCAGCATCGCCATCAGGATGCCGGTCAGGAAGCCCATTGTGGCCCCGAACAGGGCGGTCGCCGCGCACACGCAGGCCGCCACCGCGACCTCCCAGGGCAGCAGGGTCCTGTGGGCGCGGGAGAGGTTGAACAGGTGCCCCAGCGCGATGGCGATCAGGGCGCCGCCGGCCAGCGGGCGCGGCAGCAGGCCCAGGCTGCTCGCGCCGAACAGCAGCAGGGCCGCCGTGATGGCGAGCGTCAGCCACCGCCCGAGCCACTGCCCGCCGCCGATATTGTGCAGGTACAGCGTCGAGGTCCGGTCGAAACCCATCACCGGGCTGCCGAACAGGCTGCCGAGGACGTTCGTGAAGCCCGAGGCGACGAAGAGCCGGTCGATGCCGAATTCGCGCCGCAGATCCAGCTCGACGCTGACGACGTAGAGGATCTGGATGATGACCGCGACCAGGATCTCGGTGGCGATCTTCGGCAGGACCGGCAGGAGCAGGGCGGGGTCGAAGCCCGGGAGGCTGGCGATCGCCGGGGCGCGCAGCAGCGGGCCCGGCGGCAGCGGGTCGATCAGCCAGCCGGCCGCCTGCGCGGCGGCGGTGTCGAGGCCCTGCATCGACACGCCGAGATGCACCAGCGCGAAGCTGGCGATGACGATGGCGGGGAAGGTGCTCCAGTGCGGGACGCGCCGGGGGAGATAGAAGGCGCAGAAGCCGATGCCGAGCGTCAGGGCGATGCGCCCGAGCGTGCCGGGATCGCGCAGGCTGGGCGTTGCCGGATCGAACAGGCCCAGCAGGGACGCGACCGCGTCGTCGATATGGGCGCCGATCTGCACGCCGCTGCGCAGCAGCAGCAGGCCGACGCCGGCGAGGAAGCCGGTCAGGATCGGGTAGGGCAGCAGCTGCATCACCAGCGAGGCCCGCAGGGTGCCGAGCGCCACGAAGACGAGGCCGGTCAGCAGGGTCGCCGCGCCGCAGGCGAGCAGGACGATCTGGCCGACCGCATCCGGATCGGTCACGCCCGCCGCGTGCAGCTGCTCCGCGACCCTGGCGGCGATCGCCGCCTGCACGATCGCGGCCGCTCCGAAGAACGACAGGGAAACCACCACGTCCCGCTTGAGCACCGCGAAGACGAGTCCGCCCAGGACGTAGGCCGAGAGCATCGCCGCCACGCCGGCGGTGCGGCTCTCGGCGAGCGGGCCGGAGAAGATGAGCTGCGAATACACGATGAGATCGAGCACGATCATCATGGTGGCGACGCACCCACCCAGGATCGTCCGCGACACACGCGCCGACGCCGCGCGCATCGCGCGTCCGGCGGGGATCCTGTCGGGTGTGGTCATCGGTACGGGATCCGGATCTCAGAAGCTCCGACGGGGCCGGGACACAGGCCCCGCGCCGCCGCGCGATCCACGCGGGATCGTTGGAATCAGGCTAGCCTGAAGTAGCGCCTCGTCATCGCGGCCGCACGCTTAAAATTTCGTGTTGAGCGCGGGAGTGGCCCAGAGATTCCGGCCGCGCCATCTGGACGACATCTGGCGGTGCGGCGGTGTAGCCTGACCTGGGCTCCGGACGGCGCATCACGGCCGCCGCCAACACTTCGCGATGACCTGTCGGCGGATGGCGGGACCGTGCGGTCTTCAGGGCGCGCGCTCGACATGCGCCTTCGGCCGTTCCGGCGACGCCGGGTCGAGGTCCCGGCGGGCTGGCCCGTCAGCGCAGGCGCGCGGGTCCCCGGGATCGGCAGACGTCCGTTCGAGGATGCGGGCGCGCGGCCCCCGTCCCTCCGCATGGGCAGAGGGAGAGACGGGGGCCGCGCGCCTGTTGTCCGACGGGGCGCTAGGGGATCCGAGGGCCCGCCGCTCAGCGCGCCTCGCTGACCCGCTTGGTCGCCCGCTGCTCCTTCTTGTAGGCGGTGATCGCCGCCGAGCAGCCGGGGGAGAGGTTCTTGAGGTTGGTCTTGAAGCAGGCCTCGACCTCCGGGCCACCCGGCGCGTAGGCGCTGCAGTAATCCATGTAATCGCCGGTGCAGTGCTGCTTGAGGGCTTCCCGGCCGGGGGAAGACTCGGCGAAGGCCGCGGCGGAGCCGAAGCACAGGGCGATGGCCAACAGGGCCGTCTTGGTCGAAGTCATGGACATCCTTCACGCGTCCTGACGCGCGAACGCGTCGCGCGACGATGGACAGGGCGGATGGACGCCAAGAATGGCCTCACCGTGACGTTCCGGTGACGCGAATGCAGATCAGCCATGCCCGATACTGAAGGGCATGGCTGATTTTCCGGGTCAATGCGCCCCGACGCGCCGGGCCGGCACGAGGTCGTTGGCGATGATCTCGCCGAACGGGCCGTCGTTGCGGGCGTTGGTGGCCGGGCGCCCGGTGGTGGCGCGCAACGGCAGCTTCGGGAAGACCAGCTCGGCGAAGCGGTAGGCCTCCTCCAGGTGCGGGTAGCCCGAGAGGATGAAGCGGTCGATCCCGAGATCGATATACTCCTTCATCCGGTCGGCCACCTGATCGGCCGAGCCGACCAGGGCCGTTCCGGCGCCGCCGCGCACGAGGCCGACACCGGCCCAGAGGTTCGGCGAGACCACGAGCTTGTCGCGGCTGCCGCCGTGGAGCGCCATCATCCGGCTCTGGCCGACGGAATCCTGCCGCTTCAGGGTCTCCTGCGCCTTGGCGATGGTGGCGTCGTCGAGCTTCGAGATCAGCGTCTCGGCGGCCTCCCAGGCCTCGCCCTCCGTCTCCCGGGCGATCACGTGCAGGCGGATGCCGTACGAGAAGGTCTTGCCCTTCGCCTCGGCGGCCTGCCGTGCGGCGGCAATCTTCTCCGCGACCTGCGCCGGGGGCTCGCCCCAGGTGAGGTAGACGTCGCAATGCTCGGCCGCCACCGCGATGCCGGGCGCCGACGAACCGCCGAAATAGAGCGGCGGGTAGGGCTTCTGCACCGGCGGGTAGATCAGCCGGCCGTTCTCGGCGCGCAGGTGCTGGCCCTGGAAGGTCACGGTCTCGCCCGAAAGCAGGCCGCGCCAGATCGTCAGGAACTCGTCGGTGACGGCGTAGCGCTCGTCGTGGGACAGGAACACGCCGTCACCCGCGAGCTCCACCGGATCGCCGCCGGTGACGACGTTGATCAGGAGGCGCCCGTCCGAGATCCGGTCGAGCGTCGAGGTCATGCGGGCCGCAGCAGACGGCTCCATCAGGCCCGGCCGGACCGCCACGAGGAAGCGCAGCTGCTTGGTCAGCGGGGCGAGCGCCGAGGCGACGATCCAGGAATCCTCGCAGGAGCGCCCGGTCGGCAGCAGCACGCCGTAATAGCCGAGGTCGTCCGCGCCCTGCGCGATCTGCCGGAGATAGCTGAGCGAGACCTCCCGGGCCCCCTCCTGGGCGCCGAGATAGCGCCCGTCGCCGTGGGTCGGCAGGAACCAGAGGACGTCTGCGCGCCCGTCTTGCCGCCCGTCTTGCGATGCAGTCATCGAGATCTTCCTTGCGGATCAGAATTCAGGTTTCAAAAGGTCTACGACCTTTTGCGGGTGCAGGGCAGCGCCCTGCTGGGTTGGGGCGAAGCCCGATGCCCCGCCAAAGGGCTCGCCCGTTGGAAACCCGGTCATGCCGGCGTTTCGGAGCCGCCGAGCAGGTGATCGAGGATGCGGCCTTCGAGGCGCGCGAGATCCGGATCCCCGCGCCGGCGCGGGCGCGGCACGTCGACCCGCAGGTCGAGGGCGATGCGCCCGTCGTCGACCACGAGGATCCGGTCGGCCAGAGCCACCGCCTCGGCGACGTCGTGCGTCACGAGCAGCGCCGTGAAGCCCTGCGCCAGCCAGATCCGCTCGATCAGGTCCTGCATGCCGATGCGGGTCAGGGCGTCCAGCGCCCCGAGCGGCTCGTCGAGGGCGAGCAGGCCCGGCCGGCTCGCCAGCGCCCGGGCGAGCGCCACGCGCTGGCGCTGGCCGCCCGACAGGGTCGCGGGCCATTGCCCCGCCTTCTCGGCGAGGCCCACCTCGACGAGTGCGGCCTGCGCCCGCTCCCGGCGCTCGGCCCGGGTGCCGTGGCCGGAGAGACCGACCGCGACGTTGTCGACGACCCGCGCCCAGGGCAGGAGCCGCGGCTCCTGGAACATGATCCGCTTCGGCGGCTCGGAGCGGCGGGGGCTGCCGACCGTCCCGTCCAGGTCGATCCGGCCGCCGGTCGGCGTCTCCAGCCCGAGGATCAGGCGCAGCAGGGTGCTCTTGCCGCAACCGGACCGGCCGACCACCGCGGTGAAGCCGCCGGCCGGCAGGAACAGGTTCAGGCCTTCGATGACCGTATGGCCGTCGAAGCTCTTGTGCAGGTCGCGCACGGTGACGGCGATCCCGCGCTGGCCCGGCTCGGCGGGCGCACGCGGGATCGCCGCCGCTCCCGCCTGCCGGGACTCGGTGCGCGGGTCGGACAAAACCTCGCGGTGGACGGCGTCGAGCAGCATCAGGCGCTCCTGTAGGCGGGGTTCCAGGCGAGGCAGGCGCGCTCGAGCTGGCGGGTCAGGGCGTCGGCGAGCTTGCCCAGGCCCGCGTAGATCAGGATCGCCAGCACCACGACGTCGACCAGCATGAACTCGCGCGCCTGCATGGCCATGTAGCCGAGCCCCGAGGAGGCCGAGATCGTCTCGGCGACGATCAGGGTCAGCCACATGATGCCGAGCGCGTAGCGCAGGCCCACGAAGATCGACGGCAGGGCGCCGGGCAGCACCACCCGGGTGAACAGCTCCGTGCGGGACATGCCGTAGACCCGGCCCATCTCGACGAGGCCCGGATCCACCGAGCGGATCCCGTGCAGGGTGTTGGCGTAGATCGGGAAGAACACGCCCAGCGCCACGAGGAACAGCTTGGCCTCCTCGCCGATGCCGAACCACAGGATCACCAGCGGGATCAGCGACAGGTGGGGCACGTTGCGCACCATCTGCACCGAGGTGTCGGTCAGCCGCTCCGACAGGCGCGACAGGCCGTTGGCGAGGCCCAGCGCGAAGCCGATCCCGCCGCCGACCACGAAGCCCGCCAGCGCCCGCAGGGTGCTGACCCCGAGATTGGTCCAGAGCTCCCCGGTCCGCCCGGCCTCCCAGCCAGCCCGGGCCACGTCGAGGGGCGCCGGCATGAACCGGTTGGAGACGAGCCCGACCGAGACCGCGGCCTGCCAGCCGAGGAGGATGGCGGCCGGCAGCAGCCAGGGGATCGCGGCATCGCGCAGGCGTTCGTACTTGGATGCGGGCATCAGCGGGCCTCCGCTTGGGTTCCGGCCTTGCCCCCGGGCGGCGTCCAGACCGCGTCGGCGACCCGGATCGGCTTCGGCAGGAGGCCGAGGCTATGGAAGGCGTCCGCGACCTTCTGCTGGTCGGCGATCGTCGCCGCGTCGAGGGGCGCGACGCCGTAGGACAGGCGGCCGAGCGCGACGCTCAGGACCGGGGCGGGGATGCCCACCGAGGGGGCGAGTTCCGCCGCCACGGACTCGGCATGGCCCTCGGCCCAAGCCTCGATCTCGCCGAGCGCCTTGAGCACGGCCGACACGATCTCGGCATTCGAATCCGTGAAGCCGCGCCGGGACAGGTAGAATTGCCGGTTGGGGGCAATACCCTTGCCGTCGGCCCCCCGGCCGTCGACCAGGACCCGGGCGCCGGTGGCGCGTTCGGCGGCGGCCTGGAACGGGTCCCAGATCACCCAGGCATCGACCGAGCCGCGCACGAAGGCGGCGTTGGCGTCGGCCGGGGCCAGGAAGGCGAGCTTCACCGCGTCGTAGGGCACGCCCGCCTGCTCCAGGGCGCGCACCAGCAGGAAGTGGACGTTCGAGCCCTTGTTGAGCGCGATGGTCTTGCCGCGCAGGTCGGCCACGGTTTTCACCGGGCTGTCCTTCGGCACGAGGATCGCCTCGCCCCTTGGGGCCGGCGGCTCGGCGGCGACGTAGCGCAACTCCGGGCTGGCGGCCTGCGCGAAGATCGGCGGGGCCTCCCCGGCCGAGCCGAAATCGATCGCCCCGGCATTCAGCGCTTCCAAGAGCGGCGGCCCGGACGGGAATTCCGACCACGACACCGTGGTGCCCAGCGGCTGAAGCGCTTTCTCCAGGGTGCCGCGGCCCTTCAGCAGCACGAGGGAGCCGTATTTCTGATAGCCGATCCGGATGCTGCCGGCGGCGCGCGCGGGGCGCAGCACCGCGGCCGCCGCGAGGCCGAGCCCGGCCGAGAGGAGCAGGCGGCGGCTCGGGGCGAGGCCGGCGGGGTGCGGCAGAGGCAGGGTACGGGACGGGCGGTCGGTCATGGATCTCAGCCGTTGCGGGCGGGGGCGGCCCAGACCGCGTCGGCGATCCGGATCGGTTTCGGGATCAGCTTCAGGGCATGGAAGCGGTCGGCCACCTGCTGCTGCGCGGCGATCACGCGCTCGGTCATCGGCCCGATCATGTAGTCGGTCCGGTCCACCGCCCGGCGGGTCGCGGCGAGCGGCACGCCGGTGCCCTGCGACAGGAGCTCGGCGACGGCGCCGCGATTCTGCGTGCACCAGGTCGCCACCTCGGCGAGGGCGTCGATGGTGGCGGCGAGCACGGGCCCACGGCTCTCGGCGAAGGGCCGGCTCGCCAGGAAGAAGTTGTTCTGCAGGGCGATGTCGGCGGCGCGGGTCAGCACGCGCACCCCCTCCCCCGCCTCGGCGATGGCGAAATACGGGTCCCAGATCGTCCAGGCGTCGATGCTGCCCCGGGCGAAGGCCGCCGCCGCGTCCGCGGGGGCCAGGGTCACGGGCTTGATGTCGGCATAGGTCAACCCGGCCTTCTCCAGGGCCGCGATGGTCAGGTTGTGGGCGCTCGACGCCTTGGCGAAGGCGACGCGCTTGCCCTTGAGATCGGCGAGGCCGCGGATGCCCGAGCCCTTCGGCAGCAGGATCCCGATGCCGGAGCTGCCGGATTCCTGGGCGGCCGCGTAGACGAGGTTGGACCGCGCGGCCTGCGCGAAGATCGGCGGCGCATCGCCGGTCTGCCCGAAATCGATCCCGTCCAGCGACAGGGCCTCGAGCAGCGGCGGACCGAACGAGAACTCGACCCAGCGCACCGTGTGGCCGAGGGGCGCCAAACGGCGCTCGATGATGCCCTGCTGCTTGGCGACCACCAGGATGCCGTTCTTCTGGTAGCCGATCCGGAGCACGCCCGGCTCGGCCGCGCGGGCGCTCCGGGCTGCGAAGCCCGCCGGAAGGGCCGCCGGAAGAGCCATCAAGCCGGTGAGCAGAGTGCGGCGGTCGAGCATCGCAGACCTCACTCGGCGGCCGCGAGGGTGAGCGGGGCCGTCGCGTTCCGGTGGACGAGGAGCGCGGCGAGCTGGGCGCCGGCTTCCGCCGCCCGGGCCTGCACGCCGGCCTCGGTCAGCACGCCCGCGTGGAAATCCGCGTCCGAGGCGTAGACCGCGGTGGGGATCTGGAGCGCGCCGAAGAAGCCGAACAGCGGCCGGAAGGCGTGCTCGACCACGAGGGCGTGGCGCGCGCCGCCGCCCGTGGCCACGATGGCGACCGGCTTGCCGGCCAGCGCCCCCGGATCGACGAGGTCGAACAGGTGCTTGAACAGGCCGGTATAGGCGCCCTTGTAGACCGGTGAGCCAACGACGAGGCCGTCCGCCGCCTCGATCGCATCGAGCACCGACCGGGCGGCCGGCGGAAGCTGATCGCGGGTCCAGGCCGCCCCCAGGCCGGGGCCGGCATCGACGAAGTCCAGGATACGGACGTCGAGGTCGGCCTGTGCGCTGGCCTCGCCCAGCACCGCATCGACCAGCGCGCGGGTCTTGGACGGCCGCTGCACGTTCGCGCTCAGCCCGACGAGTCTCGGTCGTGTCATGCTCTGGTGCCTTGCTCAGGTGCCCTCGGGCGGGCCGGTGCGACGGTCCGGTCCGGTCGGGACGCGACGGCGCCGCCGCCGGGCATCCGGACGGAGCGCTAGAATTGATGGCCGGCCTGTCGCAGGTCAATGAAACGCTTTTCCCTATTCATCGGGTGGAGAAAAACATTCTCCCCGTAATCCGGGCGCGGTGGTGAAGTTCTATCTCGCGATCGACCGGAGTTTTTCGCGGTGGATCGGGCGATGACACCCGGTCAGGACCCTGGGCGCCGGTCAGATCTACCGATCGCCGGGAGAGGAGTTCGATTTTATCGTCCGAGGCGGCCCACGGAGAAGGTTCTCGTTTGGATGCGCGCCGTCCGCGCCGGGCGCCCGGCCACGCCGGAATCGGGCTGGCCCCACCGCCGGATCGGCCGGCCCGTCGAGCCCCAGACCCGTCGCGTCAGACTCCGCGCGCCAGACCATTCCGACCGACGGCCAGGGGCCCGGATCTGGTCCTCACCCTTGACTTCCAGATTATAGTTATTCTAATTCGCAACAGAGCGGCGCGGAGCCGATCCTCATCGGGAGATACGGAACATGGCCAACGCCCATTGCGAGAGCTGCAAGTTCTTCGACGAGCACACCGGCAACGGCCCGGCACCCCAGGCCGATGCCGGCCTGTGCCGGTTCAATCCGCCGGTCAGCCAGCCGGAGCCGGAGTCCAAGGGCCTGTGGCCGGTGGTGTCCACGAACGACTGGTGCGGCCACTTCACCGCCGAGATGACCGCGGCCGAGTGAGGCCTGCGGAACCCTCCGCGTCGCAGCGGAGGTCGGACGATCGGGGTCAGCCATCGCGGCTGGCCCTTTTTCGTGCACGGCTCCAGCCGACTGGAAACGAGAACGGCCGCGCGGAGGACCCGCGCGGCCGTGTCGTTCGCTGATCCGCGGGCCGGCCGGGGCCGGCCCGCGGGGGCGGTGCCTCAGAGGCTGCCGGGGCCCTTGGCGAAGCCCGCCAGGGTGAACAGGTCCACCGAGATCTTCGCGCCGACCACGAAGGCGTCGGGGACGCGCTTGGGCTGAGCGAAGTAGCGCTCCTGCAGCTGTGGGGTGATGACGTATTGCAGGTTCGGCATCAGGCGGATCGCCGGCGTCAGCTGGATGCCGTAGTTCACCTCCAGGATGGTCTGCGACGAGGAAACACCGCCGTAGCCCAGGCCGACCTTGGCGCGGGCCGCCCGGAGATTGGCGGTACCCAACGGCGAGAAGTGCTCCCACGAGAAGCCGAAGCCGATCGTGTCGTAGGGCCGGCCCGCGAAGGTGCCGGTGAGGACGGCGCCGCCGTTCAGGAAGTAATCCTCGAACTGCCGCCCGCCGGTCCCGGCGAGGAAGGCCCCGAACAGGGTCAGGCCCTGGACGCCGGTCGGATCCGGACGCCAGACCATCTGGTCGAACCGGGCGTAGATCGCCGACCGGCCGAACCGGGTCAGCGGATCGAGGCCGCTGAGCAGGTACGAGCCCCGGCGGACGTCCTGAACCGGATCCTTGTAGTCCGACTGGTCGATGATTGCGCCGAGGCCGTAGTTGCGCGGCAGCGGGTCGTTGCCGAAATTGGTCGAGTAGCCGACCTCGACCGGCACCACGACGCCGGTGGCGCCGCGGGTCGACCAGTCGATCCCGTTCTGGTTGTCCTGCTGATCGCGTGGATTCACCTCGTAGACGCCGGCATGCACGAACACCTTGTCGGTGACCCAGGCCTTGGCGTGAGCACCCCAGGTGGCGATCGGCCACCACGTGATGTTCGTCATCTTGAACGCGCCCTTCGGCGCGCCGCAGATGCCGTTGTTCTGGAAGTTGCAGTAGAACGGCGAGGCCAGGAAGTTCGGGTTGGCCAGGACGCGGCCGAACTCGATGTCGAGGCGGTTGTCGAACAGCTTCTGCTCGTACGACAGGGCGGTGAGATGCGCGGTCTGGCCGCCGCCTTGGATCTCCTGCACGCTGGTGGTGTTGCCGATGAAGTCGTTCGATATGCTGCGCCCGTGGCGCTCGGTCACGATGGCATGCACCGAGCCGCCCTCGACCCCGGCGAGGCGGTCGAGATCGGCGTCGAGGCCGAAGAACACCTGGCCGGCATAGTCCGAGCCCTGGCGCCGGCCGCCGGACGGGTTGGTGGCGAACTCGCCCGTGTAGTTCAGGATCGCGGTGACCCCGTGCCCGAGGTCGACGGTGCCGGGCGGCAGCGACGGTGGGGCCGCGGTGGCGCCCTGCGCGATGCTCGAGGCTGCCGCGCTGCTCGCGCCCGCGAAGCTCCGACCCTCACGGATCACCCGCCGCCGGGCGCGGTTCGCCCGGTACTGCGCCTTGCGCGCCGGGCTGGCCTTCGGGCCCGGATTGACCAGGGTCGGCCCCCCGTCCGGCGCCGTGGCCGCGACCTGAGCCTCGGCCGCGCTGACGCCAGCCGTCATCGTTGCGGCGCACAGCGCGAACGCTGCCCACCGTGTCTGCTTCCTTACCATAATGACTCCCCCTTAACCGCGCGGCCTTCTGGGCTCTGTCGCGTTCGTGTCCCGCAGGGGCCCTCCCCGGTCAGTCCGTGAAGGCCTCCACGCTGCGGCGCTCGCCGCGCAGAAAAGCGTCGGCGGCGTGGATCAGTGGATTGAGGTCGACGTCGCTGGCGCCGGAGCGGATCAGGGCGGCGAATCGGTCGTAGAGGCCGCGATACTCGGCCTCGGGCGGCAGCGCCTGGTCGCGACCGTCGAGGGTCAGGGCCGCGCCGCCCCGCGACAGGACCAGGGTGCCGTCCTCGGTCTCGACGCGGATGTCCCAGGTCTGCGGACCGGTCTGGCGCCAGTCGAACGTGGCGTGGATCGGGGTGCCGGCGGCGTCGGTGAAGCGCAGGTCGGCGGCGATCGGCGCCTGCCGGTTCTCGGGAACCTCAAGGATCGCGCCGGTGAGGAAGAACGGCGGCAGGATGTGGGTGGCGATCGACAGGGCGTTGATCCCCGGATCGAACACGCCCATCCCGCCGGCGTCCCAGATCCAGTCCTGGCCCGGATGCCAGTGCCGCACGTCCTCCATCCAGGCGATCGACACCGACCGGATCCGGCGCGTCGCCAGCCAGTTGCGCGCGGGCTCGACCCCGGGCGCGAACCGCGAATGCCAGCTCGCGAACAGGCTCACCCCCCGCCGGCGCGCGGCCTCGGCGAGGAGCCCGACCTCGGCCAGGGTCGCCCCCGGCGGCTTTTCCAGGAAGACGTGCAGCCCCGCCTCGATCGCCGCCAGGGCGGCCTCGAACCGCGCCTGCGGCGGCTGGCACAGGGCGACGGCCTGGAGGTCGCCCTGCCCCGCCAGCATCTCGGCCAGCGTCCGGTAATTGGGCACGCCCGCGTATTCGCCGTGGCGGCTCGCCACTGCCACCAGCGTGTAATCCGGCGAGGCGCCGATCACCGGCAGATGCTGGTCCCGGGCGATCTTGCCGACGCCCACCAGCCCGATGCGGATCGGATTCGTCATCTCACAGCACACGCATGGGGATGTCGGCGGCCGGGGCGACCGCCAGGGGATTGCGCAGGGGGAGCGTGAACGGCGCCGCCGCGATCTCGAACACGTCGCCCGGCCGGGTCGCGATCCCGTCGCTGAACGACAGGGTGGCGGTCCCGAAGAAATGCACGTGCACGTCGCCGGGCCGGCGGAACAGCGCGTACTTGAAGTGGTGCCGCTCCAGGTTGGCGATGCTGTGAGACATGTTCGCCTCCCCGGAGAGGAACGGCTTCTCCCAGAACACGGCGCCGTCGCGCAGGACGCGGCTGGTGCCGCGCACGTCCGGCGGCAGCGCGCCGAGCCAGAGTTCCGGACCGAGCGCCGCCGGGCGGAGCTTCGAATGCGCGAGCCACAGGTAGTTGCCGCGCTCGGTCACATGGTCGGAGAACTCGTTGGCCAGGGCGAAGCCGAGGCGCACCGGGGTCCCGTCGGCGTCGATCAGGTAGATCCCGGCGATCTCCGGCTCCTCGCCGCCGTCCAGCGCGAAGGCGGGGGAGACCAGCGGCTCGCCGGTCCCTACGATGGCGCTGCCATCGCCCTTGTAGAACCATTCGGGCTGTACGCCGGTCGCGCCGGGCGCCGGCTTGCCGCCCTCGACGCCCATCCGGAACATCCGCATCGAGTCGGTCGGCGCCGGATCGGCCGCGGCGGCGCGATGCATCTTGTCGCGGCCCTCGGCCGAGCCGAGATGGGTCAGCCCGGTGCCGCTGAGCAGCAGGTGTGCGGGGTCCGCGCGGTCCACCGGCGGCAGAAGCCGAACGGACGCCAGATCAAGGACTTCGGACAGCCCGGACCGCTCCGCCGTGGCGGCCAGATCGTCCCCCGCCGCGAGGGCCTTCCGCGCCAGCTCCAGCACGGTCCGGACACCGAGCACCGGCCGCGCCACGCCGTTCGCCAGCAGGGCGATGCCCCGCTGCCCATCCGCAGACTCGAATTGTAGGAGTGATCGTCCCATCGAAAGTCCCCCCCGGGGCGTCCGTTTTTCGGCGGCCTCTGCGGACCGTCCCGATGCGCGGCCGAGGCGGACCGCGCCGCGGCCCGTCAGTGGCCCGATTGCGGTTCGAAGATGCCGTCGATCCGGCGCGCGAGATGCCAGGGATTGTCCGGGCGCAGGGATGGTGGAAGCAGCGCCTCGGGCAGGTCTTGGTAGCAGACCGGGCGCAGGAACCGCTCGATCGCCAGGGTGCCGACCGAGGTGGTGCGGCCGTCCGACGTTGCCGGGAACGGGCCGCCATGCACCATCGCGTGGCAGACCTCCACGCCGGTCGGCCAGCCATTGGCGAGGACACGCCCGGCCTTGCGCGCCAGCAGCGGCACCAGTTCCGCGGCCAGCGGCTCGTCCGCCGGGTCGAGGTGCAGCGTCGCGGTGAGCTGCCCCCCGAGGGCTTCGATCACCCGGGCGATCTCCGCCGCGTCGGCGGCCGCCACCAGGATCCCCGCCGGGCCGAACATCTCCTCGGTCAGCGACGGCTCCGCCAGCAGGTGGCGCGCCTCCGTGCGCAGCAGCGCGGCGGGTGCCCCCCCCGGTCCCGCCTTCTCACCGCGGGCGGCCACCGTCACCCCCGGGCGTTCGGCCATCGCGGCGACGGCACCCTCGAACCGGGCGCGGATATCGGCCGTCAGCATCGTGTGCGGCGCGCTCGCGCGGATCGCCGCACCGGCGGCCTCCGCGAACGCGTCGAGCTCGGGGCCGGCGATCCCGATTAGCAGGCCCGGATTGGTGCAGAACTGCCCCGCCCCCAGGGTGAGCGACTGCACGAAGCCCGTGGCCAGGGCCGCGCCCCGGACCCGCAGGGCTGCGGGCAGGAGCAGGACGGGATTGACTGCGCTCATCTCGGCATAGACCGGGATCGGCTCCGGCCGGCCGGCCGCCACCCGCATCAGCGCCAGCCCGCCCCCGCGCGAGCCGGTGAAGCCCACGGCCTTGATCCGCGGATCCGCCACCAGGGCGGTGCCCAGCGCGTTCGACGGCCCCGGCAGGTAGGAGAACACGCCCGCATGCAGGCCGCTCGCCGCCACCGCGGAGCGCAGGGCCCGGGCGACCCGCTCCCCGGTCCCCGGATGGGCCGGGTGACCCTTCACCACCACCGGGCAGCCCGCCGCGAGCGCCGAGGCCGTGTCGCCCCCCGCCACCGAGAAGGCCAGCGGGAAGTTCGAGGCCCCGAACACCGCCACCGGCCCAAGGGCGACGTGGCGCCGGCGCAGGTCCGGCCGGGGCAGCGGCTGGCGCTTGTGCTGCGCCGGGTCGATCGTCGCCTCCACCCAGTCGCCCGAGCGGACGAGGTTCGCGAACAGGCGCAGCTGCCCGATCGTGCGGCCGCGCTCACCCTCCAGGCGCGCCTGGGGCAGCCCGGTCTCGGCCATCGCGCGCTCGATCAGGGCTGGGCCGAGATCGGCGATCGCCGCGGCGGCCGCTTCGAGGAAGTCCGCCCGCGTCCCGGGATCGGTCTCCGAGAAGCTCGGGAACGCGGCCTCCGCCAGCGCGCAGGCAGCCGCGACCTCTCCGGCGCCCGCGGATGCGAAGGCCGGATCCAGGACCGCGCCGTTCGCCGCATCGACGGCCCGGAACGTTTCCGGCGTGGTCACGTCCGCTTCGCCGATCAGGGCGGTGCCACGGATTGCCGCATTGCCTTGAGGTTGTTTACTCATACAAATAGGTTAGATCTTTTCGATCTGGGCCGCAAGCGCCTCATCTATATCGCTTATGGGTGTTGGCGCTTGCGATCCTACAACTTCCGGGTACGATCTTCAGATCCTGGCCCGTCCCGTGGCTCGGACTGGAGGTCGTGGGTGAGACAGGTTCGCGGACACGAGGATATCAGGCTCCCGCTTGCGTCAGGCTCGCGTCGCATCCACGGCTCGGTGGCGCGCGATCTCGGGGTGGCGATCCTGAGCGGGCGTTACACGCCGGGCGACGTGCTGCCCGGGGAGATCGAATTTTCGGAGCAACTCAAGGTTTCCAGAACCGCCTATCGCGAGGCGATTCGGATCCTGAGCGCCAAGGGGCTCGTGGAGAGCCGCCCGCGCACCGGGACGCGGGTGAGCCAGCGCAGCCGCTGGAACCTACTCGATCCGGACATCCTGGCCTGGACCTTCGAATCCGAGCCGAGCGAGACGTTCATCCGCGATCTGTTCGAGCTGCGGATGATCGTGGAGCCGGCCGCGGCGGCGCTCGCGGCCGAGCGGCGCTCGGGCCTCGACCTCGCTCGGATGGGCCATTCCCTGGAGGAGATGGGCCGCCACGGCCTCAGCACGGACGATGGCCGGGCCGCCGATCAGGCCTTCCACACCGCGATCCTGGAGGCCGCCCGCAACGGGCCGCTGATCGCCCTGTCGAGTTCCATCGCGGCGGCGGTCACGTGGACGACGATCTTCAAGCACCGCCGCCAGAGCATGCCCCGGGACCCGATGCCCGATCACCGCGCCCTGTACGAGGCGATCGTGGCGGGCGACCCGGAGGCTGCGCGCCGGACCATGACCGAGCTGGTTCGCCTCGCCCTCTCCGACACCGAATTGGCGCTGCGGCCGTGAGATCCGGGGCTCCCAAAGGGCGAGCCCTTTGGCGGGGTATCGGGGCAGAGCCCCGATATCGGGCTTTGCCCGAACCCAGCGGGCTCCGCCCTGCCCCCGCGAAAGGTCCCGGACCTTTCGAATCCGATCAGTGGTTGTCGCGCGGCAGGCCGCTGGTCTGGGCGATGCGCTGGAACCGCTCGGCGCCCTCCAGGATCGCGCCGGTGTGCATCTGCCCGACGGTGGCGCGCTGCATCGCCTGCCAGGGCGTCTGCGAGGCCGGGTAGGCGTAGCCGCCCGCCGCCTCCAGGGCCTTCCGGCGGCGCTCCAGCTCGTCGGCATCCACCAGCATGTCGGCGGTGCCCCGGCGCAGGTCGACCCGCACCCGGTCGCCGGTCTGCAGCAGCGCGAGGCCGCCCCCGGCCGCCGCCTCCGGCGAGGCGTTGAGGATCGAGGGCGAGGCCGAGGTGCCGGACTGGCGCCCGTCGCCGAGACAGGGCAGCGCGTGCACGCCGGCCCGGATCAGGTCCGCGGGCGGGCGCATGTTCACCACCTCGGCCGCGCCGGGATAGCCCACCGGCCCGGCGCCCCGCATCACCAGCAGGGTCTCGTCGGTGATGCCGAGGCTCGGGTCGTCGATCCGGTGGTGGTAATCCTCCGGTCCGTCGAACACCACGACCGGCCCCTCGAACGCGTCCGGATCCTCGGGGTTCGACAGGTAGCGGTTGCGGAATTCCTCGCCGATCACGCTGGTCTTCATCACCGCGGCGTCGAACAGGTTGCCGCGCAGCACGAGGAAGCCGGCCGCCTCCCTGAGGGGCTGGTCGATCGGCCGGATCACGTCCGCGTCCTCGATCGTCGCGCCGCGGCAATTGTCGCCGATCGTGCGTCCGTTGACCGTCAGCGCGCCCTCGCGGATCAGGCCGCGGCTCATGAGCTGGGCCACCACCGCCGGCAGGCTGCCGGCGCGGTAGTAATCCTCGCCGAGATAGGCGCCGGCCGGCTGCAGGTTGACCAGCAGCGGCACGTCGAGCCCGTAGGTCTGCCAGTCGGTGATGTCGAGTTCGACGCCCATGTGGCGGGCGATCGCCGCGAGGTGGATCGGCGCGTTGGTCGAGCCGCCGATCGCCGAATTGACCACGATAGCGTTGAGGAAGGCGTCGCGGGTCAGGATCTCGGAGGGCTTCAGATCCTCCGCCACCATGGCGACGATGCGCTTGCCGGTCAGGTAGGCGACCTCCTGCCGGTCGCGGTAGGGGGCGGGGATCGCCGCCGAGCCCGGCAGCATCATGCCCAGGGCCTCGGCCAGCGTGTTCATCGTGGTCGCCGTGCCCATCGTGTTGCAGAAGCCGGTCGAGGGCGCCGACGAGGTCACGAGCTTGATGAAGCCGTCATGGTCGATCTCGCCCGCCGCCAGCATCTCGCGGGCCTTCCAGACGATGGTGCCGGAGCCGGTGCGCTGACCCTTGAACCAGCCGTTCAGCATCGGTCCGACCGAGAGCGCGATGGCCGGGATGTTCACGGTGGCGGCCGCCATCAGGCAGGCCGGGGTGGTCTTGTCGCAGCCCGTGGTCAGCACCACGCCGTCGAGCGGGTAGCCGTAGAGCAGCTCCACGAGGCCCAGATAGGCGAGGTTGCGGTCGAGCCCCGCGGTCGGCCGCTTGCCGGTCTCCTGGATCGGGTGGACCGGGAATTCCAGCACGATGCCGCCGGCCTCCCGGATGCCCTCGCGGATCCGCTCGGCCAGGACGAGGTGGTGGCGGTTGCACGGCGACAGGTCGGAGCCGGTCTGGGCGATGCCGATGATCGGCTTGCCCGAGCGCAGCTCCTCCAGGCTGAGGCCGAAGTTCAGGTAGCGCTCCAGATAGAGCGCCGTCATGTCGATATTGTCGGGGTTGTCGAACCACGCGCGGGAGCGCAGCGGGCGGGCGGTCTTGGGCCGGGCGGTCTTGGGATCGGTCATTTGTGGGTCCGATGGGCGGGGCTGGTCGAGAAGCGGTAGGTGATCACGTTCCGGTAGGTCTGGCCGGGATCGAGCCGGGCCGAGCCGAAGGCCGGCTGGTTCGGCGTGTCGGGAAAGAGCTCCGGCTCCAGCGCGAAGGCGTCCGACTGCCGGTAGGCGAGGCCGGATTTGCCCACCGCGGTCGCGTCGAGGAAGTTGCCGGCATAGAACTGCACCCCCGGCTGGTTGCTGGCAATCTCCAGTATTCGGCCCGTTTCCGGGTCCTCGACCCGCGCCATTGGGTGCGGCTCGGCCGTGGGCGCGTCGGTCACGACCCAGTTGTGGTCGTAGCCGCGCCCGCGCACGATCTGGATGTCCCGTCCGTCGCGGATGCGCGCGCCGATCACCATGGGTTTGCGGAAGTCGAAGGGCGTACCCGCCACCGGAAGGTGCACGCCGGTCGGGATCAGGGTGGCGTCCACCGGCGTGTAGCGCTCGGCCGGGATGGTCAGGACGTGATCGAGGATCGAGCGGCCCGAGCCCTCGCCCGCGAGGTTGAAGAAGCTGTGATTGGTCAGGTTGACGATGGTCGGCCGGTCGGTGGTCGCCTCGTAGGTGACCGTGAGCGTGTCGATGTCGTCCAGCCGGTAGGTGGCGGTCGCCGTCAGCGTGCCGGGATAGCCCTCCTCGCCGTCCGGGCTGACATAGCGCAGGCTCACCGCGGGGGCCGCGCCGCCGGTCACGGCGGTGATCGTCCAGCGCCGCCTGTCGAAGCCGGCCGCGCCGCCGTGCAGGGCGTTCGGGCCGTCATTGGTGGCGAGCCGGTAGCTCTGCCCGTCGAGGGTGAAGCGGCCCGCCCGGATGCGGTTGGCGTAGCGGCCGACGCTCACGCCGAAGTAATTGGGCTTGGCGAGGTAGCCCGCGAGGTCGTCGTAGCCGAGCACCACGTCGGCCGGCTTGCCGGTCCGGTCCGGCACCTCGAGCGTCCGCAGGAGCACCCCCCAGGACAGGATCCGCGCCGTGATGCCGTGGCCGTTGGTCAGCGTCACCTCCTCGACCGTGCGGCCGTCCGGGAGGGTGCCGAACACGGTCCTGGTCGGCTCAGCCGCCTGGGCCAGGGCCGGAATCATCGCACCGGCGCAGAGCGTTACAGGTCCCACGCCGCGCATCGTTCCCTCCCCGGATGGATCCCCCTACGCACAGATCATACGCTGGCGCACGCGGGTGGGCGCGGTTGACCTCCGCGAATCCCGTATATACTCAGACAAATGTAACGAGCAACACGGTGCACCGAACCGGTGGCCTACAGGAAGAGGAAACGCGGGATGGCGGCACCGATCGCGAGCGTCGGACCGGCGGCGGCCCGGACGGCCGCGGCCGGCGCGCAGGAGCTGGGGGCCTACCGCCCGGCCCTGTCGCTGCTCGCCAGCCTGTTCTTCATGTGGGGCTTCATCACGGTGATCAACAACACGCTGCTGCCGCACCTGCGCAGCGTGTTCGACCTCGACTATACCCAGACCACGCTGATCGAGTCGGTCTGGTTCATCGCGTATTTCGTGGCCTCGATCCCGGCGGCGAAGCTGATCGCGCGGGTCGGCTACCAGCGCGCCCTGGTGATCGGCCTCGGCATCATGGCGGCCGGCACCTTCGGGATGGTGCTGGCCTCCCGTGAGGTCTCCTACGCGATCACGCTGACCGCCCTGTTCGTGATCGCGAGCGGCATCACCCTGCTGCAGGTCGCCGCCAACCCCTACGTGGCGGTGGTCGGCCCGGCCGAGAGCGCCTCGGCGCGGCTCAACCTCGTGCAGGCGTTCAACTCCCTGGGCACCACCCTGGCGCCGCTGTTCGGCGGCTACCTGATCCTCGGCCGCTCCACCTCGGGCAACGCCGCGGCCGGTACCGTCCTGACCCCGGCCGAGCGGCTGGCCGACGCGCAGTCGGTGCAACTGCCCTACCTGATCGTGGCGGCTTTGCTGATCGTGCTCGCCGTGGTGATCGCCCGGTTCCCGCTGCCGGCCATCGGCGGTGCGGCGCCCGTCAAGGCCGGGCGCGTGAGCGGGTCGCTCTGGCGCCACCGCAACCTCGTCTTCGGCGTTCCGGCGATCTTCATCTACCTGATCGCCGAGATCGGCGTGTCGAACCTGTTCATCAGCTTCGTGGCGCAGCCCGAGATCGGCGACCTGACCCACGCCCAGGCCGCGCGCTACCTGTTCCTGCTCTGGGGCGGGATGATGATCGGCCGCTTCGTCGGCAGCTACCTGATGCAGAGCCGGCCGGCCGAACGGGTGCTCGCCGGGGCGGCGGTCGGCGCCTGCGCGGTGATGCTGGTGGCGGCCTTCGCGACGGGGCAGGTGGCGATGTGGGCGCTGATCGCGGTGGGGCTGTTCCACGCGATCATGTTCCCGACGATCTTCACCCTCGGCATCCGCGGCCTCGGGCCGCTCACCGAGAAGGGGGCGGGGCTGCTGATCATGGCGATCGCGGGCGGCTCCCTGGTGGTGGTGCAGGGCTGGGCGGCGGACCGGTTCGGGCTGCAGAACTCCTTCCTGATCACCGCGGCCTGCGAACTCTACGTGCTGTTCTACGCCGCCTGGGGCTGCCGGACCCCGCGCGCGGCCTGACCGAAGGGCGAAGCCATGGAATCAGGGATCCGCATCGTCGCCCGTTCCGGAGGCCAGATCGCGCGCGACCGGCTCGGCGAGGGCCCGATCTGGGTGCCGGAGCGGGGCACGCTGTTCTGGGTCGACATCGAGGCCCCGGCCCTGAACTGGCTCGATCTCGCCAACGACGAGACCGGCCGTCGGCCCTTCCCGGAGCCGTTGGGCTGGATCATCCCCCGCGCCGGCCGGCGGGATTTCGTCGTCGGGCTGAAGAGCGGCTTCGCGACCTACGATTTCGAGGCCGACCGCATCGTGCCGGTCGGCGATCCGGAGCCGGACTATCCCGACAACCGCCTGAACGACGCCAAGGTGGATTTCGCCGGCCGGATCTGGGCGGGCAGCATGCACCAGGCCGAGACCGCGGTCTCGGGCTCCCTGCACCGGCTCGACCCCGACCTGACCTGGCAGCGGATGGACGGCGAATACGGGGTCGCCAACGGCCCGACCTTCAGCCTCGACGGCCGGATCATCTATCACAGCGACAGTGCCGCCCGGACGGTCTACGCCTTCGACCTCGCGGCGGACGGGACGCTCTCGGGCAAGCGGCCGTTCCTGCGCTTCCCCGACGATTGGGGCTGGCCCGACGGGATGACCACGGATGCCGAAGGCTGCCTCTGGATCGCCCATTGGGGCGGCGCCCGGATCAGCCGGGTGGATCCGGACGGACGCCTGATCCGGGCGGTCGCGCTGCCCGCCCCCAACATCACGAGCTGCGCCTTCGCGGGCGACGGGCTCGACCGCCTGTTCGTCACCTCGGCGTCGCGGGGGGCCGAGGGCGTGCCGGAGGCCGGGGCCCTGTTCGAGGTCGATGTCGGCGTGGTCGGGCTGCCGCCCCGCGCCTTCGGGGGCTGACGGCGACCGGAGCGACGGTCCGGCCGGCCTCCCCCGGATGGGGGATGCGGCGCCGCCCCGCGAGCCCTAGGGTCCCGCTGACTCCGAGACACGAGACCACCTTCAGCCCGCCCGGCCCCGGCCGCGGCGGGCTTCTTGTCGATAGGGGCGGGACGATACCGGTTTCCGATCCGGGCGGACTTAAAGAGTTTCTGTATCCGATCAATCGCTTGCGTATCCGCGCGGCTTTATCTCGGATCCGGCCGGTCCTAGACTGGATCGGGACGGCCGATTGCGTTCCCTTCGGGAGCGACGTCCCGGCCGGCCGGAGGTGACGATGGGCCAGACGACGATCAAGGACGTCGCGCGGCGGGCCGGCTTCAGCTTCCAGACGGTGTCGCTGGTCCTGAACCATCCGGAGAAGGTCGCCCGGACCACCCGCGCGACCATAGAGGCGGCCATGCGCGACCTCGACTTCGTGCCGAGCCTCGCGGCGCGCGCGCTGCGCAAGAAGCCGAGCCGCAGCATCGCCTGCGTGTCCTGCTTAGAGCCGTGCCCGATCGCGTTGCAATCGGGCACGGCTCTAAGCCTCTGTTTTGACGCGCTCTCTTGCGCCGAACCGGTATCCACTTCGGCGGAGAGCGCTCTAGGCGCCGAGGCCACCGACGATGGGTCGGACCCGTTGCCGGAGACCGACACGGGCCTCGTCCTGCAGGCCTTCGCGCAGGTCACCGACCAGCACGGCTACACGCTGATCCACCGGCGCTGCCGCAGCGACGACCCGGGCAGCCCGGCCCGGATCGCGAGCCTCGTGAGCGAGGCCCGGGTCGATGGCCTCGTGGTCTTCGCCGAGCGGCGGGACGATCCGCTGATCGCCCTGCTGCAGGCCAAACGGTTTCCGTTCGTGGTGTTCGGCCTCGACGTGCCGGGTGCGCATTGCGCCGTGCGGGCCGACCGCGACGCCGTCCACGAGGCGGTCGCCTACCTGGCGCGGACCGGCAGCCGCGCGATCGGCTTCCTCAAGGGGGACGGTCGGCGGCTGCACACCGCGAGCGAGCGGTTCCGGGGCTATCGCGACGCCCTGGCGGAGGCGGGCCTGCCCCCGCGCGACGACCTCGTGGTGCCGTGCGACTGGACCTCCGGAGGCGGCTACCGGGCGACGCTCGATCTGTTCGACCGCTCCGCGCGCCCGGACGCGATCGTGGCGGCCGACGACCGGGTGGCGTTCGGGGTGCTGAAGGCGCTGCACGACCGGGGCGTGGCGGTGCCGGGGGCGGTCCGCGTCGTCGGCTTCGACAACCTCGCCCAGGGGGCCTACACGATCCCGAGCCTGACCTCGATCGCGGTGCCGACCCTCGCCATGGTGCGGTTCGCCTTCGCCACGCTGGCGGCGGTGATCGCGGGGACGCGGGCCCCGGACGACCTCGCCCGGGCACTGTTCCCCACCCGCCTGGTCCTGCGCGACTCCACGGCAACCCGGGCGCCGTAGGGCGGGACGCGCCCTACTCCGCGGCCTGCACCGAATCGGCCCCGAACTGGGCCGCGTGCAGGCGGCCATAGGCGCCCCCGGCTTCCAGCAAAGCCGCGTGGCGGCCCGTCTCGACCACGCCGCCCGCCCCCAGCACCACGATCCGGTCGGCGTCGCGGATGGTGGCGAGGCGGTGGGCGATCACCAGGGTCGTGCGCCCGCGGGCGAGGTCGGCCAGCGCCCGCTGGATCTCCCGCTCAGT
This sequence comes from Methylobacterium sp. GC_Met_3, assembly GCF_026540775.1. NCBI lineage: Bacteria > Pseudomonadati > Pseudomonadota > Alphaproteobacteria > Hyphomicrobiales > Methylobacteriaceae > Methylobacterium > Methylobacterium sp. GC_Met_3. Next base: position 32,600 of record NZ_JALNUL010000009.1, on the reverse strand, counting down.
CTCGGTGTCGAGTGCCGAGGTGGCCTCGTCGAGGATCAGGATCGGCGGATTCTTGAGGAAGACCCGCGCGATGGCGATGCGCTGCTTCTGCCCGCCCGACAGGCGCACCCCGCGCTCGCCCACCACCGTGGCGAGGCCCTCGGGCAGGGTGTCGATCAGCTCGCCGAGGCGGGCGCGCCGGGCGGCCGCGTCGATCTCGGCCTCGGTGGCGTCGAGGCGGCCATAGGCGATGTTCTCGCGGATCGTCCCGGCGAACAGGAACACGTCCTGCTGCACGATGCCGATCTGGCGCCGCAGGGAGGCCAGCGTGATGGCGCGGATGTCGATCCCGTCGACGGTGATGCGCCCCGCCGCGACCTCGTAGAAGCGCGGCAGCAGGGCGCACAGCGTGGTCTTGCCGACCCCCGAGGGACCGACGAACGCCACGGTCTCGCCCGCCGCCACCGCGAGGTCGAGGCCGGAAAAGACCGGGCGGCCGGCGCCGTAGCCGAAGCCCACGCCCTCGAAGCGGATATCGCCGCGTAGGGCGCCGACCGTGCGGGCGCCCGGCCCATCGGTGATGTCGGGCTCGGTGGCGAGCAGCTCCTGGTAGCGGCGGAAGCCCGCGACCCCCTTGGGATAGGTCTCCACCACGGCGCCGATCTTTTCCAGCGGCCGGTAGAACACGCCGACCAGCAGCAGGAAGCCGACGAACCCCCCGGGTGTCAGGTCGCCCCGGACCACGTAGGCGGCGCCGCCGAGCAGCACCGCGATCTGGACGAGGCGCAGGCCGAGATAGTTGATCGACAGCCCCGCCGCCATCAACCGATAGGCTTCGAGCTTGGTGTCACGGTAGCGGGCGTTGTCGAGGGCAAACAAGGCGCGCTCGTGCGGCTCGTTGGCGAAGGCCTGGACGACCCGCATGCCGCCGACATTCTCCTCGATCCGGGCGTTGAACGCCCCGACCCTTCCGTACTGCGTCTGCCAGTTGCGGGTCATCCGGCCGCCGTAGCGGATCGACACGAAGGCGATCAGCGGCAGGATCGCCCCGGTGATCAGCGCCAGGGGCGCGTGCACCGTGACCATCAGCGCGAAGGCGCCCAGCAGCGTCATGATGGCGATGAACAGGTCTTCGGGCCCGTGATGGGCGACCTCGCCGATCTCCTCCAGATCCTTGGTCACCCGGGCGACGATGTGGCCGGTCTTCTGGCCGTCGTAGAAGCGGAAGGAGAGCTTCTGCAGGTGGTCGAAGGCCCGGGCCCGCATCGTGGTCTCGATGTTGATGCCGAGCACGTGGCCCCAATAGGTCACCACCACCATCAGCCCGGCATTGGCGACATAGACCAGCGCCAGACCGGCGGCGGCGAGCACGATCAGGCCCCAATCCTGCCGGGGCAGCAGGGAATCGATGAAGCTCTTCACCGCGATGGGGAAGCCGAGCTCCAGCAGACCCGACAGCACCGCGCAGCCGAAATCCACCAGGAACAGGGTCCGGTACGGCCGGTAATAGGCGAGGAAGGCCTTCAGCATCGCGGCTCGGATCAACTCTGGGCGGCGCACGCGACGGGGCAGAGCGCGCCGCAGGACGGCACTCCCGGCAGGCGGTGGCGCAGGCAGCAGACCCGCCGCCGCCGGCAGCCCGACGCCCCCGGGCAGAGCGCCTGCGCCAGCGGGCTCTTAGAACAGGCCGGGCCGGCGCGCCATCCGAGGCAGGCCGCGACGTCGTCACAGGCCGCCTCCGCTCCGTCGCCGCGTGAGCTTTCAAGTTCCCGCGCGACGTAGTCGAGGATCACCGCGGCGTTGCCCCAGAGGATCCGCGGGGCGATCCCGCACCGTTCGTGGCACAGCTCTACGAACGGGCGCAGATGCGCCTCCACCAGCCCGGCGAGGCCGGGGGCCGCGCAGGATCCGCACCCCTCCGCGGGCAGGCGGAAGCGGCAGGGCCGGCCGGCGGCGTCGCGTTCGAGACTCAGCGCGTCGAAGGCGAGCGGCAGCGGGCGGCCGAGGCGCACCAGGGCGGTCAGCGCGGGGGTGGCGAGGGCCGCGAGGTAGAACTGGCTCCAGTACGAGACCAGGACGCGCCGGTCGCACGGGGCGCATCCCGCCGCCGGGTCGAGCCCCGCCGCCGGGTCGAGCCCCGCCGCCGGGTCGAGCCCCGCCGCGAAGGCGTCGAGCGTCGCGTCGAACACGCGCGGGTCGCGCAGCGCCTGGAGCGGCATCGTCCCCGGGCCGCCGGGGCCATCGGCGACGCCGTCCCGGTAGGCGGCGAGGGAATCGGGAACCTGCGCGGCGACCTCTTCGGCGATCATCGCGTGCCCGCCCGGTCGGTCCGCAGGGTCCGGTCCACCGCGACGGCGAGCCACGCCACCGCGGCGGCGTAGGGCAGCAGGGTGGCGGCGAAGTAGCCCGGCCAGCCGATCCAGCCGGCGAGCGCCGGGGCGGCGACCCGCAGGGGCATCGCGGCGAAGAAGGCCGCCCCGAACAGCAGCGCGTAGTCGGTGGCGGGGCTCGGTCCCTGCGCCCAGCGGTAGATCATGTTGAACACCGGCACGCCGAGGAATCCGCCCGCGACGAAGCTCAGCACCGCGGCGAAGAGGGCGAGATCGGCCATCCGGCCCGCGCAGGCTCCGGCCATCAGGGCCCCGGAGGCGAGGACGCCGACGGCGCCGAACCCGATCAGCCGGACCGTGCCGAACCGGGCGGCGAGCCCGCCCGCCGCCAGCGCCATGACGAGGTTGACCGCCGGCAGGACGGTGCCGGTCAGGAACCCGACCTGCCCGAGGGGCACGCCGAGATCGAGCAGCGCCAGGGTGTTGGGACCGGAGAGCAGGTAGGCGGCGGCGAAGTAGGCCCCGAGCGCCAGCACCCGCCCGCCCAGAACGCGCAGGCGCGCGAGCGACCCCGTCCAAAGCTCCGGCCGGCCCCCGGCCCCGCGGCGGCGCTCCTCCGGATAGAACAGGATCGGCACGAGGCAGAGGGCGTCCAAAGCCGCGCAGGCCAGGACCGCCCCGTGCCAGCCGAACCGGTCGTAGGAGCCGACCAGCACGCCGACGCCCAGGATCCCGCCGAGCGAGGCCCCGCACAGCTTGGCCGAGGCCACGAAGGCGCGCTGGTCCCCCGGCACGGTCTCGACCACCAGGGCTTCGAGGGCGATGTCCATGGTGGCCACGCAGGCGCAGGCCGCCACCGCCAGGACGAGGAGCGCCGCGAGCGGCCACTGCGCACCGAGGCTGAGGAGGACGAGGAGCAGCACCGTCGCCGCCTGCGCGGCCGCGATCCAGCCGATGCGGTGCGGGAGCACCGGCAGGTGCAGGCGGTCGAGGAGCGGCGCCCACAGGAAGGTGAGCCCGACCGGCAGGTTGATGAGCTGCAGGAGCCCGACCTCGGCCAGCTCGACACCCCGCGCCCGCAGGATCAGCGGCGCCCCGCCCGACAGGAAGCCGAGCGTCGCCCCGAAGGTCACGTACAGGCAGAAGAACGGTGCCAGCGGGCGCAAGGCCGCCAGGGTATCGGTGACACGGACGCCGATGGCCTGTCCTGCCGCCATGGGCTACGCCCGGGATCCGGCATCGGGATAACTCGCTGCCCGGCGGCTGCAGTTTATAATCACACTAATCTATTGATGAACCTCAGTTTTTGCTGACTATAGGGGTTGGTGTCGTGGATCAAGCTGGGGGCTATGGTGCCGCTGCGCGGCTCTTTGCTCTGCCGAAACGCCGCACCCGACTGGCCTGTCGCGCGGGGCCCGGAGAGCCCTGCGTTAACGCTTCATCAACCATAGTTCGGGCAGATTTTCCCATCGCGAGCCGAGCTTGGAGGGACGATCCGTGACGCGACACCGGGATTTCGACGCGCTGAGCGAGGCGCAGATCGCCGCGGGACGCACGCAGAAGCGCTGGGTCGCGCCGAAGGCCGATTTCCGGCCTATCGGACCGTTGGCGGTGGCCGACCTGCTCGACACGATCCAGCACGTCGCCGAGGCGGCCACGGGCGAGCGCAGCTTCCTGCACCTGCGCCCCAAAGCCACCGGCACACGGGGACGCTGAGAGCCGGCGTCAGGCTCCGGTCCCGGCCACGTCCCGGACGGTCCGCTTCGCCTGACGCCACGTCCGCCAGGGTTCGAGGTTCGCGAGCGCCATCCGGCGTGTGCCGAGCCAGCCGAGCCAAAGCGCCATGGCCAGGAAGGGCGCGGCGACGATCAGCGCCGCCGTCGCCTCCGAGCCCAGCGGCAGCGCCAGCAGCTTCACCACCCCGTCGAGGCCCAGGAAGAAGGTCACGATCAGGAGGATCGGGATCGTCCCCACGATGGCGACCAGCGAGACGATCGCCCGGATGTTGCCGTCGACCTCGGTCCGCGCGAGCGTGAGCAGCGCCTCGACATGGGCCGTGCCCTCGCGCAGGGCTGCGATCAGCAGGGCCAAGGTGCCGTCAGGGGTGTTTCCGTCAGGGGGTTGGCGCATGGTGCCGGATCTTCCGTGAACAGCCCCCGGCCAACGGGCCCGCCGGCCGATCCGTTCCGCCTCCCCTTCACAACAGCAGCAGCACGGCCCCGAGGACGAGCAGCGTCGCGAGGCCCGCCAGGGCGACGGCCCGGTTGACCCCCGCCCCGTCGTCCGGATCCGCCTGCGGCGGCGATGCCGGCCGCGATCCGGACTCCGTCGTTGAGGCCGCGGCGTCCCCGCTCTGCGCCGCCCGGACCAGCGGGACGGGGCCGGGATCCCGCGGCGGGAGGGTCAGGGCGGTGGTGAGCGGCTTGTCGGTGGGCGGCCCGAAGGCTTCGGGCTCGACGCTGATGCCGGCGGCCTCCAGTTCGAGCATCACCAGGACGAGGGCATCGACATCCAGGTGCTCCACCGGCAGCGCGGCCCGCAGGTCGTCCGCCGAGAGTTCTCCGCGGTCCCGGCCGAGGGCGATGAGCCGGTCGAGGGTCCCGCGATCGATGGTCTGGGACATGTCCGGCCCCCTGCCCTGCTGGCTCGTCGCCAACGCGCGAGGGCGGGGGCGGTTACCGGATCTCCTCCCCACCGCGCGTTCCAATGTTTACGCCTCTGCACCGACGCGCTCTCCTCCCCACAAGGGGGAGGGAAATGCGCTTTGTTTTGAAAGGGCTTGGTCTCGGGGAGCGACGCGCGATGCGGCAGGCTTAGCGACTGAGAATGGCCAGCGCGTCGCTCGGCTCCGGCTCAGTCGAGCCCCGCGGGCGCCGGAGCATCGGCCGCTCCACGCAATACCAGCTCAGGATCCCGAGGGGCAGCGCCGCCGCCAGCGTCAGGGTTGCCCCCGTCCAGGGGGAGAGCCCGGGCACCCAGGCGATCAGCAGGTTCTGGATCGGCCACGCGTAGAGATAGAGCCCGTAGGAGGGATCGACCTGCGCGGTGGCGCGGCTCAGGGCGAGGGGCCGGACCGCGAAGGCGAACCAGAAGATCAGGTAGCCGCCGAGCAGCGCGAAGGCCGGCTCGGCGAGCGGCGGGCTGAACAGCAGCGGCAGGAGCAGCAGGGCGGCGCAGGCCGCGCCCCGGCCGGTATAGGTGATCCGGTCGGCGAAGAGCTGGAAGGCACCGCCGCAGGCGAACACGAAGCCGAGCCGGATCATCTCCGACAGGGAACCCAGCCCGTCGCCCGGATGCCCGATCGGCAGGTACAGCCACCGCAGCACGAGGAGGCCGCTCAAGCCCGCCAGCATCGCGAGGTAGCGGCCCCGCCGCCGGAGCGCCCGGGCGGTGCCGACGAGGCCGAGCAGCAGGTAGCAGCCGAACTCGCAGGGGATCGTCCACATCGCGCCGTCGAGCAGCGGATAGGGCAGGTCCGCGAAGGCGCCCGGGACCACCGGCATGAGCAGCAGCGCCAGCCGCACCAGGGTCTCGGGGAGCGAGACCGCCGCGAGGTCGCCCCCGGCCAGGGGCGCGACGATCGCGATGCACAGGAGCGACGCCGCCACGAAGCCCGGATAGATCCGCCGCACCCGCCGCATCAGGTAGTCGGCGAAGGAGCGCTTGGCCCGGTAGCTCGCGGTGATCAGGTAGCCGCTCACGAGGAAGAAGCCGTCGACCGCCACCTCGCCGAACGACAGGGTGCCGAACACCCGGGTGAGCAGCTCGCGCGACCGGTCCCCGTCCACCAGCTCGGGGGCGTGGGCGAGGATCACCAGGGCCGCGAACAGCAGGCGCAGCGTCCCGAAATTGTTCGCCCGGCCGCCCAGTGCCACCCCTGCCCGCTCCGTCCTGCCTCCGACCCGCCCAGGGGCCGGGAAACCCGGAGGCCCTACAAGGGCGAAGCGGCAACACCGGGGCGGGATCTGCGGCCACGCGTCCGGGCTACGACCCTACCATCGCCGCGCTCAGGTCGGCCTTAAACGCGCTGATCATCGCCTCGCGCCGACGCGCCCCGACGAGGCGCAGGAGCTCAAGCTCGCGCGTCATCCGGTGGAAGCGCGGCGTCAGGCCGAGTCGCGCGCGCTTCGAGGCCGCCTTCAACCAGGGATCGGCGCTGACCGGGGCCGCGGAGGCGTCGCGGCCATGCCAGTAAGGCCAGCGCGTGAGGGCGAGGGCCGCCAGATCGTCGAGGAGCCGGTCGATCAGCGCCGCGGCGCCGGACCGATCCGCGTCCGCGACCAGCAGGGCGCCGCGCTCGGTGCTCTCCGACACGAGGGTGCCGATGGCTGCGCGGCCGACACCCAGGACGGCGAGGCGCTCGCCCGGCCCCAGACCGGCGATGCGCCGAGCCAGATCGTCTGCCGTGATCCGCGGCCGCGCCGCCGAGTTGGGGGAACACAAGCAAACCGAGACCGCGCTGCCGACCTGCCGACGACGCCTTGCGCCCTGCGGCCCTGCGTCGGACCCATACAGCACAGCGTCGCGCGTCTGGCTACGCCATCTACATCTTCAGGTTGTCGCAGCGTCGGGCTTCTGCCACCGCCCTGCTCTGAGCCGCCGGGTGTCCGGTCGCCGTTGCGCTGACGGCGCGGTTGGGCTAGGGAATGGCTGCGGCCTGCACCCGTAGCTCAGCTGGATAGAGCGTTGCCCTCCGAAGGCAAAGGTCACACGTTCGAATCGTGTCGGGTGCGCCAATATTTTTAACGACTTAGCTCGTAATTGGTCGAGCGTGGATCGCCGCGGGTAGCACCGGGGTAGCACGCGGACCGAAAGCTGCATCTCGCGGCGGTCATTGCTAGTTAGCTCGAATCAAGCCCCCTGCCCTCGTTCGCGCCGCGTCCGACAGGGCGAGGGCAAGATGCTTCGTGATGTGTTCGTTCGGGGCGGTCATGCCCCCGACGATAGATTGTCTGACGGGTGCGTACAGAGCCGCCGCTATCTCCGCGCGGCAAAGCAGCTTCGAGGATCGCGCGGGCCGTCAGGGCGGCCTAGAACGCACGGTAGGGCAAGGTCCCATCTGTCACGCCGCTCGCCCTGTGCGACCACGATCAGCGCCCCATCGGCAAGCGGTTGCTGAAGCTCCTTCGCCTCAAACCGCGGCGCAGAGAGCCACGTCGCCCATTCCTCTGGCTTCGTGAGGATCACCGGCATCGCCTTCGGGTGAACCTCGCCGACTTCGGCGTTCGGGTCCGTCGTCAGGTCGGTACATAAAGATACGCAAGTTCTTGGGGGCCGAGCAGAACCGCCAGGACGGTGGTCAAGCCTTGGAAGCGTCGAGGGGAGCGGCGGAAGTCTCATGCCCGTACTGAGCAGGCTCGGCGGCCGTGCGGGCCTCATACTTGTCGGCGACGCTCACGATCATCCGTAAGGCATTTAGGTGCGAGGTCGTGTCGAACTTCGTCGATGCAAACGCCGGGGTCTTGTCGGCCTCGAAGAGCTTCCATTGCGACCGAGGGCCGCTCGGCCTCATGTCGATAGCGTAGGCGAGCAGCCGGTCGCCGCGAGTCGCACGGATAACTTGGCCAAGTGGACTGAAGGTCGTCTTGATCGGGGGCTTGCTCATCGCGGTTTACTCTCTCAAACACCGGGCGACGACTCAACCCAAAAGTGGGGGAAATGCGCGGTTTACAACCCTCAGGGGCAGGGCGGCGATCGTCAGGCCGACCGGGCTCGCGACGAGCATCATTAGCGCCGCCGGGATCGCGTGAGGGGTGACGAGCGGGAACGCGAGCACGGCCTTGCCGAGGCCGAGCAGCGAGGCGTCAATCGCCCCCAGGACGGCCCGAGAGTTTTAAGGGCCCGCGGCCATGGCGCGAAGCCGCCCCACGGGGCTCTAATTGACGGCCAAACGTATCCGGCTGTTTGGAGCAAGCCCCGGCGGATAGCGATACCTGAACTCGCCCTGACCCTAGTTCTGCCGGCCCTGAGTCAACCCTCCCGCTGCAGGGACCGCGCGATCACGATCAGGGCTCCGTCCGCAAGCGGGCGCTGAACTGACCTCGCCTCGGGCCACGACGCAGAAAGCCATGTCGCCCATTCCTCCGGCTTTGTGAGGATCACCGGCATCACCTTCGGATGAACCACGCCGACCACGGCTTCCGGCTCGGTCGTCAGGAAGGCGAACAGGTCGTCGGTCGTCTCGCCGTCCTTTACCTTGCGCACCGAGGCCCAACCCTCGACCCGAATGCCGGAGAAGTACGTCAGAGGGCGATCCCCAGCGAGCGCGAACCACACGGGCGGGTACGATCCGTCGACGGCCTTCTCGTTCTCGCTGAAGCTCGTGAGCGGCACGAGGCACCGATGCTCGGGCGAGAGTCAGCGGCGCCAATGCGGCGAGGCCGTGTTTCTCACGTTCGTGACGCCGGGGTCGACCTTCCGACCCTTCAGAGCGAAGGCAGGGGACGGCAGACCCCAACGCATCGTTGACTGGGCGCGGACGCCGTCGTGCATGCGGACGATCGGCGCGGCGGTGTTCGGGAAGATCCTCGGCAGGGGCGGCAGATTGCCGGTCTGGTAGCGTTCGATCCCGAACGCCTTTCCGATCTCGGACTGCGGGGCTCGAAGGCTGGTTTCAAGGGCCATAGCGGCCAAGGCCTAACCTATTGTTGCGGTTTGCCGAGCCGGTATGAGATCGTATGCGAATGATCATTCGATCCAACGCAGTTAGTTGCCTTCAAGATCAAGATCGCGGCATTGTGGCTGGCTAATCGTTCGTCGCACGGAGCGGCGGCCGCACCTCTCAGGATCGAGCAGCCGAAGTGAGCAGCACCAACAATTCTTCGAACATTCAGAAATTTTTGCTTGATACTCCTCTATATACTCCAATAAAATTATCCTTTCCTTCAGAAGATGTGAACGTTTTATATTCTAAAAGTAAATCTAAAGCCGATGGACATTGTCCTTACTGTCACAAAACAACAACATTCACGATCAAAGGGCACTATTTGTCGAATGACATGGCGTGGTCGAATATGGCTAATAGAGTATCGAGAAGTGATACCGTTAAATTGACTTGCGCTAGAGACGATTATCATGTGCTAGATTTTATATTTATGATCAATAATCTTACGGTTCAAAAAATAGGTCAATACCCATCTCTCGCTGACATTGCGAACGATCAAAGCAAAAACTACAAAGGATTATTGAATAAGCAAGATAGCAGCGAATTTCATAAAGCTATTGGGTTAGCGGCCCATGGCGTGGGCATTGGATCGTTTGTTTATCTGAGAAGAATTTTTGAGAGAATAATTGAAAACAGATTCAATGACCGGAAGGACGAACTGTATTTCGAGGAAGAGGAATTTCGTGCGAAAAGAATGTCTGAGAAAATTGAAGCTCTTCATGAGCATTTACCCGCTTATCTGACTAGTAATTCTAGGATTTATTCGATTATGAGTCCCGCTATTCATGAACTAAGTGAGGAGACATGTCTGAGTTTCTTTCCAATAATCAGGCAGTCCATTATTTTTATACTTGAAGAAGATAAAAAAATTGCTGAAGAACGCCGTGAAAGGGAGGATTTTGCGAAATCAATTAGAGATTTTGAAGCTTGGGAAGCTAAACAAATAAAAGACGGCAATCTATAATGAAGAAGTTGGCGAGAAAAAATGGATTGCAGCAGCTATCAATCGGGGGAAATGCCCTGCGGTCATCAGGGAAGTCCGCCGGGTCGCCGTAGGAGCTACGACCAGCGATCCCTGCTATTGTCGCGATAATCCGTTATACAGCCTTCTAAATTACGGGTGCCATCTCCGTTGGGAGCAAAGGTCTTCTGAATACGCTCGCCTATGAGCTAGGGAACGCCCGGTTGGTTGAAGCCGCCAAGCGGTGAGACGCCGATCGCCCCCAGGAAGGCCCGTGAGCTGCTTTCGGCCCCAAGAGCGGCAATCTCCCCGCCGCCGTCGCGCGAACTCGCCCCATAGGGCTCTAATCGACGGCTAAACGTATCGCGCGCTCGCGGCTGATGTTGAGGGCGCCCGACTATCGGTTTCGTGCGACCCGAGCCGCGTCGAGGATCGCACGGGCCGCCAACTCGTCTTGATCGACAACCGACTTCGGGGACGGCGCACGGGTCGGCGCGCGAAGCGAGGGAAATACCGGCTCCCGCAGATCCATTCCTTCGGTGTATTTCGCGATCAGTTCCATGGCCGAGAGCTTCGGCACTGGAGGCGGCGTCGGGGGCTTGGAGGCCGGCGCTTGCCGGGTCAGGGTCGGCGGCGAGACGATGGTGGCCTTGGGTGAAGCCGGGCCGGGCTTCGCGGCGGCGGTTCTCTGAGCCGCGCGCCGAGCCTCGATTTCTTCGATCAGGTCGCTACGGACGATCGCTCGGAGCGCGTCGACGCTCACAGGCGGCGGGAGTCCAGCCCTGGCGCGGTCGTCGCACGCCTTCTGAAGCCGGCGCTCGACCTCGATCCGCATGTCGCTCTCAAACATTTCTCGTTCCTCGACTTCGATCATGCCGGCACGCCGACGGTGCTGAGAGCGCCGGGCGTGCCGTTGGGCGGGCGATAATGCCGCGACTAAGCTTCGCGCGGCCAATGCGACTTGCCGCCGATCCGGCCGGGAGGAAGGCGGATCTCGCCGAGCAACGGAAGGTGGTTGTCGGGCCGCTTCCGGCCGGGGCGGCGGACCTCGCGCGTAATCGTCCGAGTCGGGTAGATCGATTCCATCGATCCGTCCTTCGAGCGCCGAAGCTGAGTGGCACGGCTCCATTCATCGCCGACCTTCTCCTGAAGCTCGTCGACGTACTCGACCCGATCCGGATCTTGCTTGCCGGGCTGGAAGCGGAAGCGGCGGTCGATCGAGGCGATCGCCTCGTCGCGCCGGCCCGCTTCCTTCAATGCGCGGTTGGTCTCGCTGACCTCCCGATCGAGGGCTTCCTTCGCGGCCAGAACGGCGGCGAGTTGCGCGGCGAAACCATCATAGGCGGCGAGCAGCTTCGCGCCCTCGGACTGAGCCTTGTGGTCTGCCGCCGCGCGGCGTGCCGTAAGGGCGGCGGTCGCCTCGCGGGCGAGAGCGTCACCATGCGCCGCTTCAAGCGCCCGAACCGCGTTCTCGGCGGTCTCGACTTCTGCCTGCGCCAGGGTGGCGTCGGACTCGGCGGCCACGATCCCGGTCGGATCGAGGGCATCGCAGGCAGCCCGGCGCTTTGCTGCAGCGGCCCCAACGCGAGCCTTCGCCGAAACGAGGGTTCCGCGCCGGATCTCGATCTCGGCGACGATCTCGTCAGATGCGAGGGGGACAGCCGAACGTGCGCGGCGCCCAAAGACGGCATCGAGAATACTCACGAGCGAAGTCCTCCGTCGACGGCGGGGTGATCGCTGCCGGCGCCGCGCACGAGCAGGCCCGAGTCGGGCGAAGCAAGCTCGGCTGAGACCTTCGCGATCGTGGCAGTCGCGCTGGCGATCCGGCGACGAAGCTCGGCCTTGTCGGATGCGACGATGAACTCGCGCCCGGCGAGCGCCTTCGCGGCCTTGTCGAGGTCGCTTGCAACCCAAGCGAGATGGCGTGAGGCTGGTTCGACGGTATGGTTCGGGCGCGGCGTGCCGGCCTTTGCGGGGCGGGGTGAGAGAGCGTTCACGCGACACCCCCGACGGTGCGAGACTTTAGGAACTTCACGAGTTCGATATTGGGGTAAAGAGCCTTGCGCTCGCTGAACCGAACAACGGCCGGGCCTTCGTCCTTCCGCTCCCTCTCGCGCAATGTCGTGACGCTCACGCCGAGAAGGTCAGCGACTTCAGCGTGCGTGCTGTAGTCTTTGAGAATCGTTTCGGGCATATCAAGGGCTCGCATCAGTTGTTTTCGATGACGCGAGTAGACCCATCCTAACTGCGCTTGTCGGGGCTGATCGAGTCGCTACTCAGCAGTCACGCCAAGAACGGCCGGGCCGGCAATCCTCTCTTTTAGAGCCTTCTCTAATGGGGCGGATCACTGACTGAGCTCGACCCGAGCGAGCCCGACATTGCTTTTGGCCTCTGCGATCTGGGCCTCGGTTACCTGGAAGTCGGCTATGTCCGCCTCTCGGAACTCCTGACCGTCCGTGGCAAGCTCGGCCTGCCGATTCGGCGCGACCTTTGGTTCAAAGCCAAGGCGCCGCTGTCTGCTGACGCCGCCGAGCCCATCTTCGAGGTACCTACCCCGGAGGCAGCCTCATGACCCCCTCCGCCCGCCGTTGGAGGGTCGCAGTGACTAGCTGAGATGCCTGAAGGATGCCCGTCGAGGCCCCGGATCAGGCCGCGGCCGAGCAGCTCCGGGCCGAAGATCCGGATCAGGTCAAGCACCGCGAGAACGGCACCGACACCTTCATTGCCAATCCGCTCGCTTGAGCTAACGCATCATTGAGCCGCTCCATGGGGGGATTTCTCGGTGTGAGCTGTCCTGCACGCTCAAACTCGATTCTCCCAAAAATCTGGCGCCATCACAAAAATCAATCATTGACTAATCAGTCACGAATGGGCATATGAAGGTCAACAGGAGCTCATCATGCTGATCACGACGAGACACATGCACACCCGGATGAATCAGCGCGGCATCGACGGCGCCATGGTCGAGCTGGCCCTCACCCATGGTCGGTGCGAGCAGGACAAATACGTGCTCGACCGTCGAGAAGTGGACCGGCGCATCGGGGAGCTGGATCGCGAACGTGGCCTGCTTCTGAAGGTTCGTGACAAGGGTGGTGTGGTGGTCATCAGCGACGACGATATGCTGATCACCGCCTACGGACGGCGCTAAGAAGGAAAGTATAGAACATGACGCCGTTCGATCAGGTAAAGTGGTCGCTGCATGCAGTCATCCGAGATGCTGGCTTGAATTTATACAACTCCGCACCGTTCGCAGCCGTCTTGCTGGCCTGGTCGCAGGCGTCACCAGCGAGCCGGGGGGATCTCCTGCCATTCACTGATGTATCAGTCGATTACATGCTTGCCAAATGGGAGCACGCGGTCCGGACATTTGTGCCCGACCCGGTGGCCTCCGAAGTTAAGACCTTTTGGAAGCCCTTGGGGCAGACCGCTCTGGAGCAATTTCGGCGTGCGATGCTTTCAGCGCTGTCGCTTGGGCTAACCGCCGACGATCTAGCCACGATGATCCTAGAGATGGGTGTGGCCGAGTCGTGGACCTCCACACAGAGCGCAGCCCTGCTTGCCGGTTTGCTCCGGCCGGAGAGGCCGGCAGTCGCGCGATGTGGCCTGTCCTACGCCACGCAGGTGGCCTGGCAGCTCGCCCAGACAGGGCCAGTGCACCTCGACGTCGAAAACTTGGCTCTGGCTACCCTCATCCGCACCCTAGCACGCGCCTGTTCCAGGCCGCTTACGGTCGAGGTGCGCAACCTCTCCGACTTCAGCGGTGAGACCGCGCGAGCGCCAGAGTTCGGCCAAGCGCTGCTTTTTCCGCCGCTCGGCACGAAGATCAGCGCCACTGGTTCAACCGTGGGAGCGGTTGGTTTTCGGGCTGACGACACGCTGACCAGTGAAGCTTATGGGGCGCTCTGGGGCTCGCGCCTCGCGCAAGGCCGTTGTTTCGTGGTGGTTGGCAACGGCTTTCTCTTCCGGACGAACAGTCGGGAGGCCGCTCTCAAGCAGGTGTTGATTGAGCAGCATGGTTTGGTAGCCGTCATGGCACTGCCACGCGGCACCTACCCGCGCAGCAGCGTGGTCATGTCGGTCCTGGTGTTTGATCAGGCCGGCGCTGACGACCACACCACACGCGGTGTGCGCTTTATAGACGCTGCCGGGGTCAAGGATCCAGTACAGGCTCTCGATCTGCTGACGGCGGTTACGCCGAACCAACACGCCGCTGACATCCCCTATGCGCAGATCCGCGAGTCCGGGTTCAATCTCTCTGTTGACCGCTACGTCCTAGATCCTGAGGCGCAGGCCAGCCAGAACCTGTTGGAGAGTCGAGATACGGTCCGGCTTGCGGATGTTGCGGAGATCTTCCGGCCGCAGGCGCTGCCGAAAGCGTCCGGCGAACAGAGCATGATGGAGATCCGAGAGGCGATGCTAGCCGACATCCAGGACGGCTACCTGCACCCGCCACAGAGGATGGGACAGGCGCCGACAACGGCGACGCGTAAGATCGAGAGCACTATGCTGCGCGAGGGCGACGTGCTGCTGTCGGTCAAAGGAACGATCGGCAAGGTCGGGCTGGTCAGGGGTGACGTGGCCAACTGCGATGATGCAACGCCTGTTGTGCCCGCGCAGTCCCTTCTTATCCTGCGGCTGCGCAAGGGCGGCCCGATTAAGAGCCCGGAAGTGCTGGCTCGCTACCTCGGATCCCCGATGGTGCAGGCTCTGCTGCAGCGCCAAGCCGGGGGTACCTCAATCCCCAACGTCGCTATGGGAGACATCAAGGAGCTGCCTGTGCCTATGCTGGACCTCGCTGCCCAGGACAACATTCTCGACCTCGCGCGTGAGCACGAGCGGCTGCAATGTGAGATTGCCATACTCCGCCGCCGGATGGAAGATGTTCTGATAAATATCTCCAGCACCATAACTCAGACGATGGTATAAGATGATGTGTGAGAGATAAATGTGACACTGACGAATACAAAAACTAATTGTATGCATTATAAAATCATGTGGAGTTGGGTGAAGTGCTAATAGGAACAATTCGATCCCAGATCGATAGCATCTGGAGCGATTTCTGGTCCGGTGGCGTCTCAAATCCGCTGTCCGTCATCGAGCAGATTACCTATCTCCTTTTCATCAAGCGCTTGGATGAGCTCCAAACCGTTGAAGAGCGCAAGGCGTCGACCCTTGGGATCCCAATTGAGCGGCGCATCTTCCCAGACGGGAAAGACGAAAAGGGTCGTCTCTACGCTGACCTGCGCTGGTCGCGGTTCAAGTCGTTCGAGGCCCGCGAGATGTTCGCGGTCGTTGATCAGCACGTGTTCCCGTTCCTGCAGACGCTCGGCGGCGAGGGCTCATCGTTCGGCCAGCATATGAAGGATGCACGGCTCGGTGTGCCTACGCCGGCCCTCCTGGCCAAAGCGGTAGAGAAGCTCGACGCAATCCGCATGGAGGACCGGGATACCAAGGGCGATGTCTACGAATACATGCTCGGCAAGATCGCCAGTGCCGGTCAGAATGGACAGTTTCGGACGCCCCGTCACATCATTCAGCTCATGGTCGAGCTCACCCAGCCAAAGCCCGCCGACGTAATTTGCGATCCCGCGGCCGGCACCTGCGGCTTCCTGGTCGCAGCAGGAGAATACCTTCGGAAGAGACATCCCGAGGTCATGCGCGATCCGTCGCTACGCAAGCACTTTCACGAGAAGGCTTTCAACGGCTTCGATTTCGATCCGACGATGCTGCGCATCGGGTCGATGAACATGATCTTGCATGGTGTGGAGGACCCGCACGTTATCTATCGTGACTCGCTGGCCGAAGACCATGCCTCCGACGCGGGTCGATACAGCCTGATCCTAGCTAATCCACCCTTTGCCGGATCTCTCGACTACGAGGCTTGTGCCAAAGACCTGCAGCAGATTGTCAAAACTAAAAAGACAGAGCTGCTGTTCGTAGCGCTATTCCTCCGCCTCATGAAAGTCGGAGGGCGGGCGGCAGTAATCGTGCCAGACGGTGTGTTATTCGGCTCGTCAAAGGCGCATCAATCAATTCGTAAAATGATAGTCGAACAGCATAAACTTGAAGCCGTTATAAAATTACCTTCAGGCGTTTTTAAACCGTATGCGGGTGTTACGACAGCTATTCTGATTTTTACGAAAACTGGCGTCGGCGGTACCGACAACGTCTGGTTCTATGATGTTACAGCCGATGGTCGCTCGCTAGACGATAAGAGACAACTTCTTCTGCCGGAGGATAAATTCGGCCCAGTGCCACTAAATTCACTAAATGAAGAGGATCACGACAAAAATAATTTGCCCGATCTGCTTATGAGGTGGGAAGAACGGAACGATGCCGAACTTACAAGACCGAAAACCGGACAGAGTTTTTGTATTTCAAAGAAAGAAATATGTGACAAGAAATACGATCTATCGCTAACTAGATATCAAGATATTGATCATGTTGAAGAAATTGTTGTAGATGTACCAGCTATCATTGCGCGATTGAAAAGCGTAGAACTGAAGATATCTGTTGGTATAAATCAGCTTGAGGAATTGTTGTAATGGCTATGTCCTCTAGATCCTATAAGTTGGGCGATGTTGCAGAGTTTGTGCGAGGCATAACCTTCAAGCCGGAGGATGTTATATCCATCGACGAAGACGACGTTGTCGCTTGCATGCGCACAAAGAACATACAAAGGGATCTGGATATCTCCGATGTCTGGGGTTTACCATCTCGCTTTGTGAGGCGAAAGGACCAACTACTTCGTGTTGGCGACATTCTCGTTTCAACAGCAAACAGTTGGAACTTGGTAGGTAAATGTTGCTGGGTTCCTGAGCTGGATTGGCCAGCCACACTGGGGGGGTTTATATCTGCTCTTCGCCCTATCGGGGATAAAATTGACGGCCGTTATTTGTATAGATGGTTTTCCTCAGATATAGCACAGCCTCAAGTGAGAAAGTGCGCACGGCAGACCACCAACATCGCAAACTTAAGCATCGAACAATGCTTGAGTTTGGAAATACCCCTACCTATAATTTCTCAACAAAAACGCATTGCTAATATTTTGGATCATGTTGATGATCTACGAAGAAACCGCGCCGAGGCGATCGCCCTGCTTGAAGAACTACTATCGGCGCATTTTACCAACCTCTTCGGGGATCCGAACAATAATCCCAAAAAATTTCCTAGCGTTAGTCTTGGTGAGCTGATTATTGATGGTCCCACAAACGGGCTGTACAAATCGGCGGATTTTTATGGTGATGGCACTAGAATTATGCGTATCAACAACTTCTATGATGGGGTTGTCAATGATCAGTCGACGCTACGTCGCTTAGTTGTGAATACGAATGAGTTGGAAAAATATCGCCTTTGCCAAAATGATATTGTCATTAATCGTGTTAACAGCAGAGAATACCTTGGAAAATCGGCACTTGTTCCTGAGCTAGAGGAGAAAACAGTTTTTGAGTCTAATATGATGCGACTTCGCTTGGATAAAAGTAGAATAAGTCCCGTCTTTTGCATTAAATTTTTGCAGACAGCTTTCATCCGCAGGCAAATTGCAATGATGGGGAAAGATGCCGTCAACCAGTCAAGTATAAATCAATCTGATGTAAGGTCTCTGCAAATTATACTTCCTCCTATTGAACTTCAGCGTGTGTTTGAAGCGTATGTCGCCGCAAGTGATTCTATCAAAGAAAAGCAATTTGCGCACCGCGACGAGTTAAATAATGTTTTTACAGCTTTTCAGCAGAAATTCTTTCGCAATAGACATGGTTCAGAATATGCTGAAACTCAACTCTATCACGACGAGATGCCAAAGAGAGCTGCTGGTTAGATCATGACACAGTTTGAATACCTCCGCGCCGAGTTTCCTGACGTTTACGCTCATGCCGTCAAGGCTGAAAGCCTAGCGCAGACAGATCCGCGCGCAGCCTGCTTCTATGCTCGCCTCGCCCTCGAAGTGACGGTCAAGTGGCTCTACGACCATGACCGTAGCCTGAGGGACCCCTACGAGAGCACGCTGTCGGCGCGCATTCATGAGCCGACCTTCCGGAACTTGGTCGGCCCCGCTCTGGTCGCTAAATCGCGGATCATCAAGGACGTGGGCAATGCCGCCGTTCACGAGACCCGCCCGGTCGCTTTGGCGACGGCCGTCACGGCGCTCCGTGAGCTCTTCCACGTCGCCTACTGGCTAACCCGGACTTACGCGCGGGGCCAAAAGCCTGACCCTCAGCTTACGTTCTCGCCGGACGCCCTGCCGCGCACGGCGCAGGTTGCAACGGCCACGCTGCGACAGCTGCAAGAGATTGCACGCCGCTTTGCCGAGAACGCGAAGGCCCGTGAGGAGGCCGAGCAGCAGCGGCTCGTCAGCGAAACCGAACGCACGCGGCTTGAGGCGCAGATTGCCCAACTGCAGGCCGAAGTTGCTGCAGTACGCCGCGCCAACGAAGCCGCTGCAGATACCCACGACTACAACGAAGCGCAGACCCGCGATGCCTTCATCGATCTGCTGCTGCACGAAGCTGGTTGGGCACTAAGCCGGCCCGAGGATCGGGAATACCCCGTGACCGGGATGCCCAACAATTCCGGAGATGGGTTCGTCGATTACGTTCTCTGGGGCGACGACGGGAAGCCGCTCGGCCTCGTCGAGGCCAAGCGTACCCGCCGCGATGCTCGTGTCGGTCAGCAGCAGGCCAAGCTCTACGCTGACTGTCTGGAAGCGATGTTTGGCCAGCGCCCGGTGATCTTCTACACTAATGGCTACGATCACTGGGTGTGGGACGATGCGCGCTATGCACCCCGCCCCGTCCAAGGCTTTCTGACCAAGGACGAGCTGCAGCTGGCGATCCAGCGCCGGACCCTGCAGAAACCCCTCGCAAATGAGCCGATCGATCGGGCTATCGTCGAGCGCTACTACCAGGAGCGCGCCATCCGGCGTGTGACTGAGGCCTTCGAGCGCGACAACTCGCGGAAGACCCTGCTCGTTATGGCGACCGGCGCTGGCAAAACGCGGACGGTCATCGCCCTATGCGACCTGCTCATGCGCGCCAGCTGGGCGAAGCGCGTGCTGTTCCTGGCCGATCGGGTGGCGCTGGTCCGGCAGGCCATCAATGCATTCAAGAAATTTCTGCCCTCATCCTCACCCGTCAATCTGGTGACCGACAAGGATGCTCAGGGCCGGATCTACGTGTCGACGTATCCGACGATGATGGGGTTGATTGACGAGACTCAGAACGGCAAGCGCCGGTTCGGCGTGGGGCACTTCGACTTGGTCGTGATCGATGAGGCCCACCGTTCGGTCTACCGGAAATACGGCGCCATCTTCGACTACTTCGACAGCCTGCTTGTCGGGCTCACGGCAACGCCTAAGGACGAAGTTGATCGGGATACCTACCGGCTGTTTGCTCTGCAGCGAGGTATTCCAACGGACGCCTACACCCTTGATGAGGCCGTCGACGATGGCTATCTCGTACCGCCGCGCGCCATCTCCGTTCCGCTCAAGTTCCAGCGTGAGGGCATTACCTACGATGACCTGAGCGACGAGGAGAAGGAGACCTGGGACGCGCTGGAATGGGATGAGGATGGAAACATCCCGGACCACGTCGACCCAGGTGCTGTCAACAAATGGCTCTTCAACGCCGACACGGTCGACAAGGTGCTGGAGCACCTGATGACGCACGGCCTGAAGGTCGCCAACGGTGACCGGCTCGGCAAGACCATTATCTTTGCCAAGAACCGCGAGCACGCTCACTTCATTATCGAGCGCTTCGACACGAACTACCCACACCTGAAGGGCTCATTTGCGCGCGTTATCGACTACAAGACCGAGTATGTGCAGTCCCTTATCGATGACTTTTCGATCCCGGAAAAGGCGCCGCACATTGCCGTATCTGTAGACATGCTTGATACCGGCATTGATGTGCCGGAGGTCGTTAATCTCGTGTTGTTCAAAATCGTGCGCTCGAAGACCAAGTTTTGGCAGATGATTGGGCGCGGTACGCGCTTGTGTCCAGACCTTTTTGGGCCAGGTCGGCATAAAGAGTTCTTCTACGTCTTTGATTTCTGTCAGAACTTCGAGTTCTTCAATCAGAACCCTGAAAAGGTAGATGGCAGCACCGCAGAGTCGCTGAGCAAGCGGCTGTTCACCTCCCGAGTGGAATTGATCGACACCATCGATCATGCCGAATCCGCACGTGATGAACCTCATAAGGTGCTGCGGCAGGATACAGCCGTGCGCCTCCAGGCAGAGGTTACCGGGATGAGCGTCGACAACTTCATTGTACGGCCGAAGCGACGCTTCGTCGAGAAGTACGCGGAGCCTGCTGCTTGGGAAGGCCTGGACCTTACAGCGAAGACTGAGCTCATCGCTGAGGTAGCCGGCCTGCCGACTGCGCTCGTGGACGACGATCTGGAGGCCAAGCAGTTCGATCTGCTCGTGCTGCGCACGCAGTTAGCGCTGCTTCGACAACAAAAGGCTTTTGACGGCCTGAAGAGGCGCATCATCGAGATTGCCGGGCTGCTCGAAGAGCTGCAGAACGTGCCGATGGTGGCCGCGGAGTTGCCGCTCATTCTCGAGGTGCAGACAGACGATTATTGGCAGGACGTCCAGGCGCCGATGCTGGAAACGGTGCGCCGCCGCCTCCGAGGCCTCATCAAGCTCATCGAAGTCGGCAGCCGTTCGCTAGTCTACACCGATTTCGAGGACGAGATCGGGATGTCCTCAGGCGTTACGATCAACGGTGGGCCGATCGGGACCGATATGGGCCGGTTCCGTGCAAAGGCGCGGCAGTTTCTCAAAGACAATGAGAGCCACTTGGCGGTGCTCAAGCTCCGCCGCAATGACCCCCTCACCAAAACTGACTTAGATGAGTTGGAACGCATCTTCTCCGAGGCCAGTGTGGGATCAACTGAGGACATCAATCGCGTGCGCCAGGAGGGGGGACTAGGGATCTTTGTTCGCTCCATGGTCGGACTCGACCGATCAGCAGCCAAACAGGCGCTTGATGGCTTCTCCGCGGGCAAAACCCTCACAGCGAACCAGCATGAGTTCATTACGATGGTAATCGATCACCTGACCGCGCGCGGCGTGATGGACCCCCGCCTCCTTTACGCATCGCCCTTCACTGACCGAAACCCGCTCGGTGTCTCTGGCCTGTTTAGTGATGCTGAAGTCCACGAGCTCGTGAGCGTTCTGCGCGATGTGCAGGGGCGGGCAGCCGCATAAAGATCTCTGATAAAGTAGTAAGCTATTAAAATGGACAACTTAGGAAATCTGATGCAAGATTATGATCAATGGCTAGTGGATCGTGTTGAGAAAGCGGATGAGACTTCTGAGAGTATCCTGACTAACATGCATCTAACGGACGAGAGTTGGGGCTTCTACTGTTGGGGTGATGCGCCAGGCGGTATTGGCGGTGGGGTGGGAGTATTTTACTGGTTCCCAAATCTGCCTAAGCTATGTGGATTTCTGGCCGAGCATGGGGCTTTCATATTCCCAGTAAGCGGCCGCAAGGACATGCGGATCGTTGCATCTGAAGTAAAGATTGCTGCGAACAAAATTATCAATGAAGATACTGCTACAGCGGTAACTGATCAAATAAATACTGTTCTCAAAGGTGAAGCGCAGTTTGAATGGATCGGTCGATACGTCGATCTTCTGGCCGGAAACGGCGAGTTTCCCCGCCGACTGAGATCTCAATTCCGCGGCGGTGAGAATGATTACAGCTCGATTGAGGCCAATGAACGGCCGGAGTTCGACGACTTCCTTGCAACCTATGGGGTTTAAGCTTGGTTGGCGGTGAAATGAAATTTCTCATAGTGTGCAGTAAACGACTGTTCTCCTGGTGATCGATTGAACCGCAGGTCCACTGGCGAAACCGGCTGGAGCTCTGTCGGCTATTCAAACTTCGGCAAACGAGCGCCCCTAATGGTGGTAGCGGCGATGCTTGTGTGTCCGGTATGGCGCATCGCGCTACCGAAACCAGCTAGACGGCTTTCGGCCAGAATCGGCCGCCGCCGACCGCCCATGGGAATGGCTCAGATGGGTGGATATCTGCCAGTCCGCTTCCGCTGAAACATGAAGCGGAAGCGGAAGCGGACGGTCGAGGATTCGTGTCAGGCCGCTGCCCAGGCAACCGCATCAGCGCCAGCTGGCAGTCGCATCGGGCAGGCCGGGGTCGATCGCCGCGCGCCAGCCGAATGCAGCTGTAGGAGAGCGGCGGCTCAAGGACACTTGGAAGGCATGAGCTGTCGGCGGAACGCCTTTTGATACAAGCTTCCGCACATCTCACGCGGCTGACTGCAGTGCCATCGTGAGCCCGGCCTCAGTGGTCTCGGCGTCGCTTTCGACGTCCAGCCCCTCCTCGGGGACATTGCCGGTGTAAGCGGTCCTGCCCATCGCCTGCGCGATAATCTCAAGGAGCGCCTTCTGCCGACTCTCCATGAAAGCCTCGAAATTGTCGCTCCTGAGCTGCGCCGGATCAATCAGGTGGGAGCGCAGATGGCCGTCGAGCGTTGCGCCCGCGATCGATGGGGCGGTGCTGCTGCCCTTCTCAAGTTTGGCCAGATACTCGGATGGCGCCGCACCGCCGATGATCCGGTTAGTGCGATCCGACAGCGGCGTCTTGTTGATGATGGAGTCGTAGACGGCTGGACTGATGCCGTTGCTCTTGCACCAGGCCTGCGGAAAGATGTGGTGGATGTCGACATTCTCGCCGAAGAACACGGTGTGATCAAATTTCTGGCCGGAGCGAAAATCCTCGGCGCCTTTCCGCATCAGGAGCGCGTTCACGCCTTTGTAGGCGGCTGAGAGGCGCATCCGCATGGTCTTAAGGCGGTCGGCGCGAAAGATCGTCTCGCTGACCGTCGATGGCGCCTTGCCACCCCTCAGCCAAACTGGCACCTCGACGAAATCGCGGGCGATCCGGGACTCGACAGTCGAGCCGTACAGCTCGCCGAAGACGCCGTTCCAGTACCATTGGAACAGCTTTGCCCGGTTGGCCTCGTGCTCCCAGGCGTCGCCGATATCTGCGAGGATCGTCGCCAGCGGCACGATCTGCGACTGATAGGGCAGGTCGAAGATGCGGTAGATGTGCAGCATGTGCAGGAACTTAGCCGCCCGGACGAAGCCGGCTTCCACCTGCGTCTCGTAGCGGATGTAGGCCTCCAGAGGCAGATCGAGCAGGGCTTGGCGATTGCCGGAGACCGCGGGCAGCTCCTTGCCTTCCTTGCCGGCCTCGACCGCCGCCCGACGTCTATCGCGCGTGTAGAAGAGCGACACCGCCTGCAGGAAATCGGTGTTCGATACCCCGGCCAGGATGCCTTTTTCGGTATCTGCCAAACGCAGTGTATCTACCAGGCGGCGGTGCCGCCCCTTGGTCTTCTCGTCGCCGTACCAGTCCTTGCGCAGCTCATGGCCGGAGGCTGCGTACATGGCTGTAACTAGCTCGAAGGCATCGAGTGCCTTGCCGCCGGTGTTCACCTTCTCGAAGACGACGCAGACCGCCTCCTTCGAGGTCGAGCGATCGAGGGCGATCACCGGCACGCGGTAGTGTTTGAAGTTCTCGAGTACTTCCTTCTTAAAGGTGCGGAAGGCGGCCTTGACGGCCTTGTGCTCGTCACCGGCCCAATACTCATCGAAGCCGTCCTGCCAGCTGTCCCAGTCGAACACCTGGCATACCGGGTACATCAGATTGGCGTATTCCTGCTCCGCCGAGGAGAGATCCAGCTCGCCCGCGCGACCGAAATCGCCGTGCTCAATCCGGTTCTCGGGCATACCAATGATGGCTTCTTCGCGGTCCGTGTCAGCGTCGAGCGCCTTGCGGATGTCGATGTAGAACCAGCGTTTGACCCGCTTCTTCTTGGGGGTGACGGTCTCCACCACCTTCCCACGCAGCGTCACTTGGTAGAGCGACGTCATGCGCTGCTGGCCGTCGAGCAGGAGCGATTGCGGAACGACGTCATGCGCTTCCGTTGGAGCGCCCTCGACAGGACGCGGCTTAAAGTTCACCGGCCCGCCCGTGTCGAGCGACATTAAGGCGCCGATCGGAAACGCCTGGGAGATCGAGGCGATCACGCTCTTGATACGGTCTTCGTCCCACACCCAGCTACGCTGAAAATCCGGGAGCTGGATGACGCCCCGGTGGCAGTCATCAAGGACCTTCGGTAGGTCTACAGGATTGGTTTGAAACGTCGATCCTGGCATGTTGTCTCCACCCTTGGTTGAGGCGAGTTTTCCCCAGCGGCACCTCACACTCAAGCAAAAAGGCTGGAGGCCGGTGTCGCATGGGCCGACGGGCGCCCCTCGCGGGGACTGGCTGTCGCCGATGGCCCAGCCACCATACGGTTAACGCTTCTAACCGTGTTTGCTCGAGGGCTGGGGAGCGGCTGCTTTCGCGAAGCGGAGACAACGGTCCTGGTGGCTGGGTTCGGTCGCAACCATCCGGTCAGCTTTTTTAATACGGCATACGGAGCAGACGGGCACCTGTCAGCCAAGGGCAGCTATCGGACCCCGCTCGAACTGCCGGCCAGCGCAAGCTGTGAAGATTGCGAAAAATTCTGTCTGGGAGTCAGAAATCTAGTAAAATTCTGTTGTATTTGGCGGAAGTCTGAGCTCGCGCGTTACCCTCAACCGGTACCCCCGTGGAAGGACCCAAACCCTATTTTGCAGTTAAGAAGGTTTGCAACGCTGTTGCATTAGCGGATCGTCTGCCGAACAAGTTCTCAACCTCGATCGCATCAGGCCGCATCGAGCAGTTCATCGCAAAGCATTCAGCGCGCTCGGCGAGGAGACGCCCGACCCACTCGAAGGACGGCCGCACCCACGCCCCGCCAGCCGGTTCGCCTTGGCCCACTCGACAGCCTATGCCGCCTCGAACCGTTCATTGCCGAAGTCGAGCGGAAGCCCATCGTCATTGACCTTGCGATCGACGAACTGCTGATCGCCTTCGTTCATAGCTGCAAGCGGCAAGGCCGCCCGTTCAGTCGCGTTCGCGGGCCGTCCGAGCCGAGCTTCGACGCGAGCCCATACGTCGTTTGGCGAGGCATGTTCGTTCTCGTTCATCGAACGAACTACAGCCGAAACTAGCACGCGATCCACGGGGCGGCCTTCGCCTTCGACCACGACTTCGGCCACGCCCTCGAAGCCCCTCGCGATAAGCCAAGCATCGAACGCCGCCGCCGTTCGAGGGCCGGTGGGGAGTAGGTGGGCCACAACCTCGGCCTTCCCCTTACGCCGGAAGGTTGCCCGCAAACTCCGGGGATTTCCCCTATTAGAGTCCCATATAGGAGAAACCCCCGAAGTTTCGGCCACACGACCACGGGCTTGATCTTCCGAGAACCGCCCCGGCCACGCCTTGAGGATATCGGCCCGATTCTCGAACAGCACGCCGTCGGGGATCAGGTCCGCCCAGGCCCCCGGCGCAGCGTCGGCCCACTGCCGAACCTCGTCGACCTCGATCGGCAAGGGCTGATCGTTCAGGATATGAACCTCCCACGGCTCTATGCCATCTCGCCACACGGACCGCAGGCGGCCGATCGCCTGCAACGTCTCGCCTTCGTTCGAGCGAAACCGCAGCATCTCCACCGACGGGTCGGGGTGAAATTCCCGCTCGACTACGTGCGTCGACCCGTCGACAAGCCGGATCGCGCCAGGGACGCGCTGAAGCCAGGGTTCGCCGCGCGGACCCGTCGGTAGGGCCTGAGCCGGAATGCCCGTCAACACGCCCGCATCGGCCTCTAACGACCGGCTCGGGACGCCATGGCGCCCGACGACAATGAGGGTCGCCGCCTTTCGCCAGCGGTCAATTCCCGACACGTTACCGAAATGCTCGAAATCCACGTTCGCAAGCCAATCCGTATGGCCGCGAAGCCAAGCCTCCATTTTGCCGGACGCGATGACGACGACGGTCCGAGGCCACGCCCTTGCGGCCTCGCGGAGGATGTAGCGGTGCACCCCCTCGCGGTTCCGGCGGCCATCGGCTGTCGGCTTGTCGCTCTTCAGCCCGAGTTTGTTTGTCGAGGTCGGCGCGCGCACAACCTGAATTATCCGCCCGTGAGGGTTTCGGTCGACCGCGAGCATGGGCGCGACCTCGACCACGACATCCCGCCCGAGCGCTGCTTCGACATACGCCCTGCCGACCGGAGTCGCGTCGGTCAGCAAAACCGGGCCGGTGAGCCAGCTGTCGTGAATGCGCTTGAGGGAGCGCCACTCGACACCAGCCCCCTTCGTCTTTCCGTCGAGCACGATCTTCATGCGCCCGCTGACCGGAACGTCATGGCGAAGGAACTCGGCGATCTCCTGCCAAAGACCGGACGCGGCCATCGTCTCGCCGTTCACCTTGGCGGCCTCTTTGGCGACGACGGCCTGCTGGCGCGGGTCCATCCCCGGAAACATGCCGAACGTGCGGACGCGCCGCCGCTCTGCCCTCGCGGCCCCGCTGGCGCCTTCGGCCGTGATCCGGGCACCTGTTAGGGTCTGGCGGGCAAGATGCCCTTCAGGTGAGCCCCTGAGCGCCTTCACGAGCTTCGATCGCATGTCGGCGAGCCTCGCCGAAAGCGCGGGGTCGTTCTCGACCTCCGTCGGCATATGGGCCAGCACGTCCACTCCGAGCCGCTGAGTTTCGTTTACGCTAGGGATGACGTTCAGGGTCTCGTCGATCACGAGACCGTTCGGGGCTTCGACGTGTTCCGGCCGAGGCGTGGCAAGACTCGAGTGTTGAATGTTCCACAAGTCTGGCTTGGCGGCGCGCTGTTGGATGTAGCCGCACGACCCGAAGTGCGGGCACCGGGAGCCGTCGCGCGCGGCACAAACCGTATCATAGACCGGGAGGCAGGCTTCCTCGGCCAGCTTCGCAGCCTCCGGCGCCCAACACATCAGACGACCTGGCATCTCGGGATCGGGAGCATGACGCCCCCGAAGCGACAACGCGGCGACGCCATGCCTATTCCGCAGGTTCTTCACGACCTGCTCACTAACCTCGTGACGAGGGAATGCCCCATAGACGCGAAACCCAGACCGCGACGCTGCGGCGCTCGCGCGTTCGAAGGATCGAGTCTTCCCCGCCCCCGTCTCGGCGCCGAGGCACCGCGCGGTCACGACGGGCGCAACGGGCTCGGGCGGCAAGGGCGTGAACGCCAGGCGCCCGCCGGAGCAGCCGCGCGCGTTCTCGGCAATGGCTTCGTCATAGGCCGCAATGGCCTCATCATATGCCGCACGCTTGTGACGATGCTCGACGACGGTCCGGCTCGCGAACTCGTCGAACGCCGATGCCAAGGACGCCTTGACCTCGGCGAGGGGGCGGCGTTCCGGCATCTCCGGCGGCGCTACCTCGCCCCGGCGGCTCGGCGCCTTCGATCCGGCAACAAGCTCGATGATCGGCTCGGCCTCGGGCAGGCTGTAGCCGATCCGCTCGGCGAGCCAACGGGCAGCGTCGTGCCGGTCCAGCCCGACAAAAACCTTCTCGACAACCTGAAGCGGCCGATAGCCCTGCTCGTTCACGAAGTCTTTGATGCCGGATGAATGAAAGCCGAGATTGGAGTCGCGAGCGGCTTCAGACTTTCCCGTGCTCGACGGCCGCCAGCGTGGGACTGCTCGCCAGCCTCCCGATTGCGGGTACGTCTTCGGCAAGCCGAGGTGAGGCACCCATGCGTCGAGGTTTGCGAGTGCGGCGTTGTTGAGGTCGTTGAGGTTGCCGCCAAAATCGCCGCCGGGCGCTAGGGGGGCGAACCCGGCGGGGCTCGACGCACGCTCGATCTTAACGGGTTTCGGGTCCCAACCGAAACGAACGAGAACGGACTCGATAATCTCAATACCGGCGACCGGGAACTCGGGCAGTTCCGACAGTGGCATGTCGAGAAGGGTGCGCTCCGTCGCCCAGGCATAATCGATGCCGCTCGGGTGCCGCGACGGAGGAAGCACGGTTTGCTTGCCCGTCGAGAGGAGATCGAGAAACCCGTGAAAATTGCGGGAGGCAACCGGCGTCGAGCCCTCTCGAAAAAAAGCCGTGATGCCTTTACGGCCCACCTTCATCACCGGCGAGGGCGGCAAGACCGCGAGGATCGCATCGACCATATCGTCACGGTCGATATCGACAGCGATTAACCCCCGGCCGAGCGCGACGCCGACTCCGGCGGCGCGAAGCCGCGACCAGCCAGCAATAATGTTCGGCGGCACCGGCTTTTTGCAAAAGCGATCCCAACCTCGCATCGCGCGGGGTTCGCCGTCGAGCCCGAGCGAGCCGGGGAATTTCGCGCCGGGGGCGATCGGCAGTGGCGAGTAGCCTTGAGCGACGAGCGCAGGGGCGGCCGAGGTAAAGGGGGACAAGGTGGCCAGCGCATCCGTCATAATGGTTAACTCAAAGTTGAGTCTGAGTTGGTATTTGTTTGCCGTATTGATTCTCGGAACGTCTGCTAGTTCCATAGAGAAGAATTTTGATATTAATCATACTAATTTACGGGTTGACCTCTAAATATAAATTGGTCGAAATATTTTCAACATTTCAATCACGGCACTCCAGCGCTTGCGATGCTGAAGTGCCGTGATATATTAGTTTATGATTGCATTAGTAGAAAGGGTTCATCCGGCCAGAAGAGCGACACAGCCGAAAAGAGTCGCTCGAAATAGCCTTGCTCGCCCTCGCTACGACGATGTGACCAAACCCAAAGATTTTGACGGTGTTTTGAAAAATCATAACGCGGGCGTTAAAATGACTAGCACTTTCAGCTTTTTCATTGAAACTTTGATGCGCCAAACGCGCCACCTCGCAACGGATATCATGCATTTGGCTGCCCTGATTTTTGCTCATGATGCTATCCGCCCGCACCGATTCCGTATAATACTTAGAAGTGACACCAAGATACATGTGCGTCAGGGACTCGATGGTTTGCGAGTATGCTTCGATAGAAGATTGATGATTCATAGTTCAACTCCGTTGATTTGTTTTTCCATTACCCCGTCTCGGGTGATGGGGCGACGAGTCCTTGACCAAAAATTTCGGCCATGACTCTGAGAGCCTTCGCGGCAAGTCCGGCATCGGTCAGACCGATATCCACGCCGTCGCATCCTTTTGCGGCCTGTTCCTCGAGGTACTCGGCCAAGCTGATCACTTCTTCGCGCTGTGCTTCATTCATGGGCTCCCCCTCGGCGCACTGGCGTGCGTCCATATTGCGCCCGGCGGGATGCTCGGGCCGTCAAAATTTTGTAATGTTAGATCTCTGCAACGCGCTGCGGATCAATTGATAGATCTAATGTGCGATATTGGCAATTGTTAAATTAAATGGATACTGTCAGTTATATCCGTCGTATCAGTAGATATTGGCGGATATAAATGATCGAGGGCAGATTACGCCAGCTGCGACGTGCTCGCGACCTTCTCTGATATCCGAGACTGCGCCCATGCGTCGAGATCAGCAGCGGCGTAGACCGGGAAGCGTCCGAGCTTCCGATACAGCGGGCCGCCGCCAAGACAGGCGAGCTTTGCCAAGGTCGCCGCCGTTCCAACCCCATACCGCCCCTTCAGGTACGCGGCGGCATCGTTGCGACGAAGGAAGCTTTCTGTGGTCGTCATATCCAGTCATCCCCGGTAAGGGCCGCGGTGGCGCCCGATGACCGTTAATGTCTCACGCTTCCTCGGACGCGTCACGAAAAGTGTAGTCCGGTTTAATCGCGAAATTACACATCATGGCCCCAGGCGTCAGCATGGCCGATCCTTTCGGCCTCACTGACCCTCGCAATGGCCTTCTCGACCGTGCTTCGCGTGATCTTGGCCTTCAATCCCACTACTTTTAAGGCGCGTTGCCGGCTCATGCCCTTCTCGATCAATTCTCGAAAATGTCGAGTGACCTCGATATACTGCTCCGGCGCAGTGGGCGGCTTGCCGCGGCGCCGCCGTACAAGTGCTTTGACTTGGAACTCACTCTCAGCTTTCTCGTCAAAAACATCGGCTAGCCAGCTTCGTACCTCGCGGGCTAGCGGGGCGTCGCTTCGGAGAAGCTCGACCAGAATGCCGAAGTTTTGCTCGGCGCCCGGCCCAATTCCCTCGCCTACCCAGGCCGGCTTCCCGCCGATCATAGGGGCCGAGAAGGCGCTTTCACGCCCTTCAATGGTGGCAAAGAAGCCGGCCCAGTTCGGTGGAAGTTCAGCCATCGTTCGCCTCGCGGGCGGCGGTTTGAGTCGGAGCACCCATCGCCGCCGCGATAGCCTCTGAGATCGCGTCAGAAGCCCGCCTGAGCGGATCGTCGGCGAAGTGGCTGTATCGGGCCGTCGTGGCCGTCGAACGGTGCCCTAGTAATTTGCCGACGATCGTAAGGCCCATGCCCGACGCTGCTCCCTTCGACGCGTACGAATGCCGGAGGTCATGAAGCCTGACTCCGTCCAAATCGGCGTGGGCGGTGATGCGCGCCCATGGCTTCTTCAGGTCCGACCGGGGCCGGTCAGGATTGGCGCCCGCGATCACGTATCTGCCGGTGCGGGGGATGCTCCCGAGCACGGCGACGGCCGCGGCACCGATCATGATGCGTTTTGCGCCGGTCTTCGAGTCGGGAAGGTGAAGAAGGCCGTTTTCAAGGTCGACTTCGGTCCATCGGAGCCCAAGAATTTCACCGAGGCGGCAGCCGGTCAGCATTAGCAGGCGGATCGCCGCGACCGCGAACGGCGAAATAACTTCGCGCTGATGCTCGGCGTTCACCGGCCGGTGTTTTTCGGCCTTGCCCTCGTTGAACTGCCACGGGAGTCCGACCGTCTCGGCTTCGCGCAGGGTCTCGCCGAGGCGCTTCAGTTCGGGTTCCGATAGGAACCTCTCGCCCTTCTTGTCGTCGTAGAGCTTCACGCCCTGCCGAGGGTTGGCTGCGATGTATTTCCGTTTCACCGCATAGGTGAAGATGCCGCCGAGAAGCCGAGCGGTTCGCGTAGCGGTTCCCTTGCCGCCCGTGACCCGAGCCCGGCCTTGCTTGCCGGTCTTTACGTCGGCTTTGGTCTTCCCGTTCGCCACGTCCTTCACGAACCGCTCGATATCGGCACTCGTGACTTCACTGAGGCGCTTCCGCCCGAGCAACGGCTTGATATGGCGCTCGATCCGACCGCGGTCAGTGACGAGCGTGCTCGCCTTCTTCGTCTCGACGCCTTCGATCAGGTACTCGTCGCATAGCTGAGCGACGGTCATCTCGGCCCGCTGACGGGTACGGGTCTCGGCCACGTCTTCCCCAAGCTCGGCCTTCGCTAGGATCTCGGTTGCGGCTTTCCGAGCTTCCTCAACCGTGACCTTGCCGAACGCCCCGATCGTGACCTTCCGCACGGCCGCGTTCCGGCCACCGACACGATAGAAGGCGATGAAAGACTTCGACCCCGACGGCCGCACGCGGCAACCGAAGCCCGGAAGCTTGGCGCACCAAACGACATAGTCCGTGGGCCTGACCTCAAGCCCTTCGACGACCGACTTCGTGAGCTTCCGATCCGCCAACGCCCGAGCCTCCGGGTAGCACCGGGGTAGCACGGCGGGGGTAATTCGCCGCCCTTTACCGGAACTTCAGGCAAGGGTCATAGGTCTTAAGACACTGTTTCGTCAACGCAAATATAATTGGGGTAGCATGCGGAGAAACCATTCCCCTGCCCTCCGAAGGCAAAGGTCACACGTTCGAATCGTGTCGGGTGCGCCAATCTTCTCAATTACTTAGCACGGCCCGCGATGCACCCTCGACTGGATCGCGGAAGCGCTGCGGAAGCACGGGGTCAAAAACAGCCTCGCTTCGGCCTTTGGGCCGGCGGTGCGCTCGCCCTGCTGCTGGGGTGTGTTACGCCGGCGCTGGCCCAGGTTCAGCAAGAAGCCTTCAGCTATCCCGTCGGACTCGATCCCTACGGCGACAACTTCCTGGCGCTGCGCAGCCTACCGAGCGGCACCCAAGGCGTCCGCCTCGCGCGACTCGGGCCCGACACCCTTTTCACCGAACTCGGCCGCCAGGGCGGCTGGGTGACATCCAGCTGCCTTCCGGCCAGACCGGATGGGTGAGCGCCCGGTACGTCGGTTGCTGCCGCACGGTGGCGAGCGGTCGAAGCGCGCCCAGCGGATCCACCTCGTCGTCGTGCGAGGAGCTGTGGTCCGAGCGGAACGCGATCTTCAAAGCCGCGGGCTACTGCTTCCGCACCCCGCAAGCCATCCAGGCGTTCGGCAACGCGGGCTGTCAGTTCGACGACGAGGCGGATGTTCCCCTGTCGGCGCGCCAGCGGAAGCAGGTAGCTCAGATCCGAACGACTGAGCGTCAGTTGGGCTGCGCGCGTTGACGGGTTGGCTCACCGAGCACCTGAAGGCGAAGGGCTATCTGAAGTGAGCGACGATGCTCAGCCTGCTGGCGTGCGCGATGTTCTAAGCCTGTCGGTAAAGCTCGCCCAGCGGGTGCTTCACGCAAGGGACTCGGGGCAGGCGCTTTCCATGAATGAACTTGAGGCCGTCGTGAAAGCGGCAGAGTTTCTTCACGCGCGCAACCTACCCTGGCCCACAGTCGTGACTGAGGTTATCGACAACCTCGTCGCTCAGATGGAGGGCATCAGGGCAGCGTCGGGCGAAACGGAGATCGGCCTGCCAGCCGATCTGAAGCCATCCGCCGCCTCGTCGAGGAAGCCTTGAAGGCAAAGCGGCCCTGAAGGAGGCGTCTAATGGCCACCATCCCGGATCCGGAGATCGAGGACTCA
>NZ_JALNUL010000089.1:0-9956 GCF_026540775.1 Methylobacterium sp. GC_Met_3 | reverse complement strand
CTAGTGACCAGCGCCATCCCGGCTGATGACGGCCGAGAAGGCGCCCAGCCACTATCCCAGCACGGACGACGCCTCCCTGACGATCCTCGACGCGTCCGTCCCGGTCATGGCCGCCCACGAGCGACCCGAGGTGCTCCGCGCCCGGGATTTGCCGGGCCTGCGGTAGGTAGAGGCGGATCTCGACCGGGATGTCGCCGTCAGGACCGGCGACACGCACCAACCGGCCATTGACTGCTTCGGAGGAACCTCACCCGGAAAGCGGACGGTCCTCAACCCACCCCGAGCGGACAGTCCGATAGCGACCGAGGCTGTGTCAAAACTCGAATGCTGTCGGCCGTTGTAGAAAAACGTTCTCTCGAAGGATGGTGGCACCGGCCAAACGGGCTTCTTGTCGGCGTCGGCCGCTAAATCTGGAGATCCATCATCCTTGGGGCGGAGACGTTCGTTCTACGATTTCGCTACATACCCGCGTTTTGACACAGCCTCGACCCAAGTCGGCCATCCCATCGAAGAAAGGCGCTTCCTGAAAGCGGTCATTCGCCGACTGGCCGGCAACGTTAAATTGAAAGAGGCAACCAGCTACTCCTGGAATTATCGAGCCAGCTCGATCCCGGAATCGTGATAAATAATACCGCATTACAGAAAGCGGCTAGCCACAAACCTTTATATCAAGCTTTCAATCAAAGGTTGCACTTAATTTTATTAACCGCATAGCTTGATAGACCGCTGTCATCGCCACGCATTTAGCCACCGACGGACACCTCGCACGTTAGGCCGCGGGCACGGCGATACGCGCCCAAACACGATTGCCCATCCGCCCGTCTGGCGCAGCTCACAGCAGGATCCCATGGCTTTCCGCGTCGGTACGCGCCTTCAGCTGATCACCCTGATCGCACTCGGCGGCATTGCGGTGCTGATCGGGCTCGCTGGCTGGGACATGTCCCAGACGGTCACGGACGCACGCGAGTTGAAGACGCGCGACCTTGTCGAGACCGCGCAAGGGGTGCTCGCCTACTTCGAAGCCGAGGAGCGCGCCGGCCGGATGACCCGCGATGCCGCACAGCAAGCGGCCGTAGCGGCGGTTCGGAACCTGCACTACGCCGGCAGCGAGTACTTCTGGATCCAGGATATGCACCCGCGCATGGTGCTGCATCCCAAGGCCGACTTGATTGGCAAGGACATCGGCGGGATTGTCGATCCGGCTGGCAAGCACCTCTTCGTCGACATGGTCGAGCAGGTGAAGCAGTCGGGCGCGGGCTTCGTCCCATACCTTTGGCCGAAGCCCGGCCTGGATCAGCCGGTGGCGAAGATCTCCTACGTGAAAGGCTTCGCGCCATGGGGGTGGATCATCGGATCGGGCATCTACGCGGATGACACGGCGGCGCAGATGCGCCCCACCCTGATGCGACTTCTCGGCGGCGCGGCCATCGTTGCCATGATGATCGGTCTGTTGGGTACCCTCATAGGGCGAAGCGTGGCGCGACCCATGCGAGCCATGACGGCGTTCATGACAGGTCTCGCCGCGGGGGACCTGAGCGGACAGGTGCCAGATGCCGAGCGCCGAGACGAGATCGGCTCGATGGCGGCGGCCGTGCGGGTCTTCAAGGACAATCTGATCCACACCCGTCGGCTGGAGGCGGAGACCGCGCAGGCGCGCTTGGCCGCGGAGGAGCAGCGCGAGGCCGGCATGTGCCAGATGGCCGACAGCTTCGAGGCTGCGGTCGGTGGCATCATCGGCATGGTGTCGTCCTCGGCGACCGAGCTTCAGGCCACGGCCAGTGCGATGAGCGGCACCGCAGCCGAGACAGCCGCGCACTCGACGGCCGTGGCCGCCGCCGCGGAGGAAGCGGCCAGCAACGTCGGGACGGTCGCGGCGGCGGCTGAGGAACTCGGGTCCTCCGTCCAAGAGATTGGCCGGCAGGTGGACGGCTCTGCCACCATCGCGCGGCAGGCCGTGGCCGAGGCCGACCAGACGGGTGCCCTGGTGCTCGAACTGAGCGCAGCCGTCGAGCGGATCGGCGACGTGGTCGGCCTGATCTCGTCGATCGCCGGCCAGACCAATCTGCTGGCGCTCAACGCCACCATCGAGGCGGCGCGTGCCGGCGAGGCCGGCAAGGGCTTCGCCGTCGTGGCGTCCGAGGTGAAGGACCTGGCCGGCCAGACGGCTCGGGCGACCCAGGAGATCTCGGGCCAGATCTGGCGGATCCAGGCCTCGACCGGTCAGGCCGTAGCGGCGATCCGCGGCATTACGCAGCGGATCCGCGACATCAGCGCCACCGCCACCTCGATCGCCGCGGCCGTGGAGCAGCAGGGTGCGGCGACACAGGAGATCGTCCGCAACGTCGCCCAGGCGGCGGCTGGCACCGGCGAGGTGACCGGCAACATCGCCGGCGTAGCGAGCGCGGCGGAGGACACCGGCGCGGCAGCGAGCCAAGTGCTCGGGGCGGCGTCCGAGCTGTCGCGACAGTCCGAGCACCTGACGGCCGAGGTCAGGCGCTTCCTCGCCACCGTTCGCGCGGCCTGACGCCAACCCTCGCACGTCCGCTTCCGCTTCTTTTCAGGCGGAAGCGGACCGGCAGAAAACCACCCATAGCCGCCATCGCGCCCGCCTCGGTCCCGGTTGCTCGCAGCTCATGCATCGGGCGCAACGGCGAGGTCGGTCCAATAGGGCGTGATCTAGCGGAACGATTGGAAGCACGAAGCGCAGCCGTTCCGTCAGGTGGTAGTCGGCTTTTGGAACGCGAACCGGCGAACGTCAGAGAACTGTGTGGAACTTGGCAGGCCGTCCGCGTAGCCGATAATGAGAATGCTTGTGGCTGGTCCGGTAGCGGCTGCTTGCCGTACCATCGGTGAGCCGTACCCTAACGTACCCTTATGCGAATGGGCGCCGCAGCCGTCAGGGTGAATGTCCGCTATGGAGTTACGTCCGCGGCTCCGTGAATGACCGGGATGGGCGCCAAGCCGAACTTCCGGTTTCGGGAAGCGAGCCGATGTCGGTTGACGGCGCGAAGCCGCGGGGCGGGCAGATCACAGGTCCGCGGCCACGCAGTTGACTCAGGAGGCCGGACACTTGCTCCCTACGCGGACGGCTCCACGCCGATCCGCATTCGGGCGCATGACCATTCAGCCGAGGCAGGCAAGCCCTCGCCTTGGCACGAACCCTGCGCACGTGTTCTCACGATGTCGGCCTCCTGATGCGACAGTGCACCCAGGCAGCGACGTCGACAGCCTCGGAGAGTGCAGGTTGAACACGCCGACCACCACTGAGGAGCAGTCGCTAGCCCAGATCGCGCGACGCGTCCTGCCGGGGGGCAACTTCGGCAACATGGCCGGAGAGATCGTCGTGCGCTCAGGCCGTGGCGGACGCGTGTGGGACGTCAGCGGGAACGAGTACATCGACTACCTGCTCGGGTCGGGGCCCATGCTCGTCGGACACGCCCACCCGGCCGTGAACGCCGCCGTGTTGGAACAAGTCGAACGCGGCTCGACCTTCTTCGTCAACAACGAACCTGGCATCCGGCTCGCGGCCGAGATCGTCGAAGCGCTGCCCTGCGCCGAGCAGGTCCGCTTTGTCTCCACCGGCACCGAAGCCGACGCCTACGCCATGCGGCTCGCCCGTGCCCATCGGCGACGGCCCAAGATCCTGAAGTTCGAGGGCGGCTACCACGGCATGAGCGACTGGGCCCTGATGAGCCTGTGGTCCGCACGTGAGAACAACACGGGGCGCGCCGTCGCCGACACAGCCGGCATTCCACCCGGCCTGCTCGACGAGATGTTGGTGTGCCCATTTAACGACCTCGCAGCGGCGCGCGAGATGATCCACGCCCACCACGACGCGATCGCTGGCGTGATCGTAGAGCCGATGCAGCGCCTGATCCCGCCCGCACCAGGCTTCCTGCAGGGCCTGCGCGACCTAACTACCGAGTACGGCATCGTGTTGATTTTCGACGAGGTCGTGACCGGCTTCCGCCTCTCCTACGGCGGAGGTCAGACCTACTACGGCGTCACGCCCGACCTGTGCACGCTGGGCAAGGTGATCGGCGGCGGCTACCCGCTCGCGGCGATCGCTGGCCGAGCCGAGATCATGGCGCACTTCGACCGCGAGCGGGTCGAGCCGGAAGGCTTCACGCCGCAGATCGGTACGCTCAGCGGCAACCCCATCGCTGCCGCGGCGGGGCTGGCCGCCCTGGCGCTCCTGAAGCAGCCGGGAGCGTACGAGCACTTGTTCGCGACAGGGCGCGCCATCTGGGCCAGCGTCGAGGCGGCGCTGCGTGAGGCGGGGCACGCCATCACGATGGTGGGCGAGCCGCCGATGTTCGACGCGCTGTTCACGACGTCGCGGGTGATGGATCATCGCGGCATGGCAGGGGCAGATGCCGTGCGCGCACGGCAGCTCAACGGCCTGTTGCGGGCGGGTGGAATCCTGAAGGGCGACAGTAAGATGTACGTCTCACTCGCCCACGACGAACGGGATGTGGCCGACACGCGCGCGGCCTACCGCGCGGCCGCAGCGCGTCTGGACGAGGCCCACGCCGTCCCGTGAAATCCCTTGTTGCGCCCCTCAAGGCTCGTCGCGCGAGAAGCGCCGGACCACGTTCTCCAGCAGCCGGGAGATCTGGCCCTGGAACGCACCCGCGTGCCAGAGGCTACCGCAGAACGTGATCGAACCGACCGACAGCACCGCCCCACCGGACGGGGTCTCGAAGTAGACGATCTCGCCCCGCTTGAGCTCCTCAGGCTCCTCGCCCGAGATGGTCGAAACGTGCGTGAGCATCTCCTCCGGCACGGTCACGAACGAGCTCGGCGGGTCCTCCGACACCGCGAGGATCACCGCGTCCTCCGGGGTGCCAAGGTCGTGGTCGGCCCGGTCGAGCTCGAACCCCGCCGCCCCGCCGCCGGACAGGCCGTACCCGCCGATCGTCTCACCCTCGACCCCCTCGAAAATCCAGGCGTGCGCGGCCTCGTACGAGGCCGGCAGCCGGCGGTAGTGGGTGCCCTCGAACAATCCCTGGCCCGAGAAGCCGACGCCGACCAGCGACTGCGGCGGCCGACGGTTGCGCCGCCATAAGCCGCCCAGCGCGCCGTCGAAGGCGTTGTGGTACTCGCCGGGCTCGGCCTCCCAGGCCCGGATCCCACCCTCGGCGCGCCGGATCTCGATCACGCCTGGCATGTCGGGATGGCGGGCGATGCGCCAGTAGAAGCCGTTGCCCCCGAGGTACACGAGGCGGCCGCCGCTGCCCGTGTAGGCCGCCAGCGCGTCGAGCGTGCCCGGGGTGTGATATTCCGGGTGCGAACCTGTCAGGACCGTCCGATAGGGCCGGATCAGGTCGGGGCCCTCGTCGTCGAGATCCTCGTCGGTGACGATGTCGAACGGGAAGTCCTTGGCGGTGAGCCACGCGAGGAGGTGCGTGTCGGCGGGGTAATGCCGCAGGCCGGAGCCCTTTGGGTCATCGAAGGTCAGGTAGCCCGGCCGCATCGTCAGGATCGGCCGAAGGCGGGACGAGAAGGCGATGCCGCTGCCGTCGGCGTGGCGGTTGTAGGTCGAGCGGCCGTAGACCGGGAAGTCGTCCGGGTTGTAGGGCGAGGCTCCCCAGGCGGCGGCCCGCGCGCGGAGGCTGTCGTCGAAGTTGCCGCGCGCGTGGTTGGCATAGGCCTGGTAGGTGAAGGTCGAGGCCAGGAAGGCGATCGGCGCCCGCGGGCCGTCCCGGCGCGGCAGGACGTAGAACGGCAGGCGGTCCTCCCCACCAGCACAGGTCAGCCGCAGGGCGTAGGCGCCGCTCGGCAGGTCGGGAATCGTCAGCTCGAAGTCGGGCTCCCACCGACAATCATCGAGGTCGTCGTCGTGGAAGTGGATGGCAGCGTAGTCCTCGGGCGCGTGGCGAAAGCAGGTCTCGCGCCCGCTCCAGAACGCCCCGACCACGCCGCGGGTGGGCAGGTTCACGGCGCGGCCGTGTCGCGCTTGGGGCCCGGTGTCGATCAGCCCGGTCCCGCCGATGTCCTGCGCGAAGTCCCAGAGAGCGAGTGGCGTGACGTCTTCGGGGAGGCGGCCAGGGTCGAGCCAGTCGGCCACATGACCATCT
Organism: Methylobacterium sp. GC_Met_3; assembly: GCF_026540775.1. NCBI lineage: Bacteria > Pseudomonadati > Pseudomonadota > Alphaproteobacteria > Hyphomicrobiales > Methylobacteriaceae > Methylobacterium > Methylobacterium sp. GC_Met_3. The sequence goes on along the minus strand of NZ_JALNUL010000089.1, from coordinate 3,876 downwards.
AAAATCGCCGGTGCCTCGATCTTGCCGGTGAAGTGCCGCGCCGGCTCCGCTGCCCGCTCGGCCGCGAACAGCACAGGCCCCCCGGCGGGAAGCGCGAGCCCGGCATCGTCGGCGCGCCGGATGACTGGTTCGCCGCCATCGAGCGCCCGCTGCCCGAGGGTGAGCGCGCCGGTCCGCGGGTCGGCGGCGAGCCAGATCCGGTACCAGCGCCGCCGCTGGATCGGGGCATCCGTGGCGAGATCGGCGCGGCCGCCCGCCCACCGCAGCGACGCTGTCGCGCCCGCCCGACCGAACGAGAGGACGACGGCACGATCGCTGGCCTCTTCAGTGAGGACGGCACGTGTGTCACCCGGCCGGCCCGCCCAAACGAGGGCGGTCCAAGTACAAGGAGCAGACGCGTCCCGGTCCGGTCCGGCCGGCACCAGTCCATAGGAGCCAGCATGGACTGGCTGTCGGCGGCCGGCTACCATCCGGTCGAAGAGGGCGGACAAGTCTTCGACACGAAGACCCGGCCCGTCCGGGTTCGGATCGCCCGAGACAACCCGCTCCAGCCGAGCCCGGTACGAACCTCCATCGCGCAGGCTGACGTGGACCGAGAGCGTGTCGCCGGGCCGCCCGGAGAAGCGGGACATGTATCCCGTGACGGGTAGTTCCGCCGGCGCCGCGTTGCTCATGTCGTTGCCTCTTCGGTCCGCCGCGTCACGCCTTGCGGACGTTGTAGAACAGCGGGAAACCCTTCAGCAGTCCCGTAACGGTGCTGCGCCGCGCCGTCGGCTGGAAGTAGACTCCGAGCGGCAGGTAGGGCACGTCCTCGAAAGCCTGCTCCTGCAGCCGCCGGCAGATCGCCAACCGCACGTCCGGATCCGAGGTCGCGAGATATTCGTCCCGCATCGCCTCTAGCGCCGTGCTCGTCGGCCAGCCGTAGATGCCCTTGCTGCCGATGCCACGGATAAACTTGTTGTCGGCCGGGGTGATCGTGCAGACCGCGGTCGTGAACACGCACAGTGCGCTCCAGCCGCCCGCCGAGACGGGCTGCGTTGAGGACCAGCGCTGCACCATGGTACCCCAATCCATCGCCTGGTAGTCGACGTTGAGGCCGATGCGGCGAAACATGTCGGCCGTCACTTCGCTCATCGCGTTGATGCTCGGGAAGTCGGTCGGTGCTATGAACACGACGCGCTCGCCCCGATAACCCGACGCCTGCACGGCGGCTTTGGCCTTGGCGAGATCCGGCATGCTGGACAGGCGCTCCATCCCTGCATCGTTCGCCATCGATCCCGGGGTCATGTAGCCGATGCCGTCCCGCCACATCTTCGGGTCGTCGCCCGCCACCGCCGTCATCACGTCCGCTTGGCTCAGCCCCATCAGTAGGGCCCGGCGTAAGGCGGGGTTGTCGAAGGGCGGCTGGAGGTGGTTGACGCGCATCAGGCCGAGAAAACCCGCTTCGTCTTGCACCTCGGTGCGCAAGTCGCGGTCGCGGGCCAGTGATGCGACGAGATCGGGGATCGGCTGCTCCCACCAGTCGATCTCGCCGGTCTGCAGCGCGGCGGCGGCGGTGGCGGCATCCGGGATCGTGCGCCACTCCACCCGGTCCAGATGGGCGACTTTCGGACCGGAGAGGAAGCTCGGGGGGCCGCCCTCGCGCGGAACATACTCGGCAAACCGCTCGTAGACATTGCGCGCGCCCGGAACGCGCTCGGCGGCCAGGAACTTGAACGGTCCGCTGCCGATCACCTCAGGGATCGGCTTGAACGGGTCCAGCTTCGCCAAGCGCTCCGGCATGATGCAGGGCATGTTGGTGTTGGCCTTGCCGAGCACGTCTGGCAGAGTCGGAAAGAGATGTCTGAGTCGGATCCGCACCTCAGCGTCGGACGGCGCCGTCATTTCGTCGATGGCCGCCATCAGGTCGAAGCCGTAGAGGTCGCGGGCGCCCCAGCGCTTGAGACTCGCGACGACGTCGCGAGCGCGCACCGGCTCTCCGTCATGGAAGCGCAGCCCGTTGCGCAGGGTCAGCCGCCAGAGCAGGCCGTCCTGCTCGACGACGTGTCCGGCAACCATCTGCGGGCGCGCCACGTAGGCGTCGTCGACTCCGTACAGGGTGTCGAAGACCATGAAGCCGTGATTGCGGGTGACAAAAGCGGGCGTGACGATTGGGTCAAGGAGGGCGAGGTCGGCCTGCGGAACGAAGCGCAGCACGCGGTCCTTTCCAGCAGCCCGGGCGACCGCGGGCATCGCGAGGCTCGCGCCGGCGAGTTGGAGGAACCTACGCCGCCGCATCCCCATGATCCTGATCTGCCTCGTTCGCGCTGACGCGAGTGCTCAACAAGAAGCATGCCGATCAGCCGCCAAGCCCGCAAAACCCGAACGGCGCTGCGACACCTGATCTCGACGCTACCCTGGCCATCGGCTTCGCGTCGCCGAATGGATGTCTCCAACTGCCGAAAGCCGCTGGTCCGCTCCGGAGAGGGATCGCTGGAAAAGCGGACAGCCTCCTGTTGCCCCAATCCCGAACTATCGGGCAGTTCATCCCAACTGATCCGCCCCCATTGAAGTGGTCCGCCCTTTGGTATGGCTTTTGAGCCTGGAGGACGGATGACTTGGCAAAGCACCCGAAGCCCAAGGAGATCGTTGCCAAGCTGCGGCAGGCGGATGTGCTGATCTCACAGGGCCATAGCGTCGCCGATGTGATCCGCGCAATCGGTGTGAGTTCAGTGACGTACTACCGGTGGCGGCATGAGTTTGGCGGCCCTACGCTCATCGACTACTATGTTAATTTTGTATCGGTTTCTGCGTTAAAATGTGGTATGCAGTTGGCTCGTCTATTGGGCCTATCACGTTTAAACAGGCGTGTTTAGAGAGAAAAGGTAAAGACATGGCTGCAAGCGGAACTGTCCGACCGGTCGTGAATAGAGACGCTCAGAAGGTTTGTTCCTTAAGTGGCGCGCAGAAAAAGATTTATGAAGATAAAAAAGTTACGCTTACTGACCTGATCAAGATGCTGGACTCCAGCATCAAGGAAGCGGAACAGGCGCGATCTAATGAGAAATTCTGGACAAACGCGCTAATTACGGCAAAGTTAATCAAAGTGGCAGCCGATGTCGCAATGGATGTCCTCGAAAATTTTACTGGCCCCGCCGGGAAGGCAGTAAATGTTATATACAGTCATGCTTCGTTTGTAACAGATGGTCTAAACGGCCAACTGGACGACCGTAAAGTCTTGCAACAAGTTGGAGAAAATCATGTTGATGCTCTCTCAGCTACTCTAGAAAGTTTGGATAAAACAAAAGCGTCAAAAGTTGTTGGGGGGATTAAAACCTTCGTAAAGGCTGCTCAGGGGATAGCTGAGGTCGTAGAAGATTATAAAGGATCGAAAGAAAGTGGAGTTGAGTCATCGAAAAAAAATCTTATGGCTCAGATGAAGAAAATTAAAGTGCAAATTATACAGATCGATGCTGATTTAGCCTCCTGTAAGGCCAAGTAAACTTAAATTTTAGGTAATTACCCACCCCTGTAACTGCTGGGTTCAGGCGCCGATGGTTTTGAGGATGGCGCCGAAGGGGCTGCTGCCTGTGAGGCGTGCCGTATCGACGACAGTGCGGATGTCGGCTTCGCCCGCGGCGGCCCACATCGCACGATAGCCGTTGGTAACCTTTCGCTGGACGACGGACGGGCGCAGTAGCCGCTCAGATCCGTTGTTGGTCGGCTCGACCGCGCCGGGGTGGGCGAGGAAGACCAAGAGCTGATGGCGAGCCCGACCGGGCCTGGATCGTGACGATCTCGGTCTGGAGTTTGATAGCCTGGAGGCGGCCTATCTGGAGGCTTGCCACACCGTGCCGGAGATGAGCGCCGACATCGTGAGGAAGAAGGCTAACTTAG
>NZ_JALNUL010000088.1:0-10241 GCF_026540775.1 Methylobacterium sp. GC_Met_3 | reverse complement strand
GGGCTACGTCTCGCAATAAATGTAAGAAAAAGCTCATCTTGTTCGACAGAATTTAATCTATTCAGATTGAGATCTTCCATAGAACTAACTATGTATAAATTTCCAGTCTCGTCTCTCTTGAAATGTGAAGTTTGATCCTCTGGTTTTACATCATTCTTGTATCTATCCCGAGGGTGCGGACCAATCCAATAGCCGGTTTCCTCAACTATTCTATACTGACCTTTGCTCGATGATATAACGACTTTATAGTTTCCTGATCCATCAACATTCTTGAAAGAAATGTCTATAGTTATATTATAGGGCCTGGTACGTGACCATTGTCTAAGGCTATCTATGCCGTGCCTCTTCGTTACTGCCGTGTCAATGTCATCAACCGCACAGTCTCTTATGAAATACAATGCGTCCAATATATTGCTTTTTCCGGACCCATTGGGCCCAACGATGACATTAATATTCCTAAACCTCAGACTGGTTTCATGAATACTTTTGTAGTGTGATACAATGGCGCCTGTTATCACTTTAAATATTCCACTCTTGAATGGGGGCTGCGCTATCTATCGCCGGTCCGGTTGCGCTTGGCGCTTCAAATCCATCAGCTTCCCGAAACCTTCGCGATAGCTCATGCGCTCCCGCCCGCACCATTCGATAAATTCGTTCACGTCCGCCACAGCGGCACGCAGATTAAATTGTCCTACCGGCCCTCCTGGACCCGGTTTGGGTTTCCGCTGAATTGTGGTGGTCTCGCCGTGGTCCGCGAAGGCTTCCCGCGAGACAAAACCCAAATCCTCGCCCGTCCGGTCTATGGCCGACATATCCGCGGGCTCGCGCCGGGTTTTGTTGGGCTGGATATCTGAAAAACCGAATGTGGCCTCGTCGCTCACGCGGCTTCCCCTTTTGCTAGCTGGCGCACCACGCTCACGATTTCCGCGGCGAGCTTATCGGCATTTTTGATTGCAGCGGGCAGGCCACTCACCTTTTCCGGGTCCAACTCAGCCAGCGTGCGTTTGTAGGCAAAAAGGGCTTTGAACGCAGCGCGCTCGTTTAAGTGGGCGGAGAGGACGGAAATTCCCGTACGCTGCATTTCGCCGACGATCGCCTTTTCGGCGCGCGTGGGGATCGCTGGTGACGTGCGTGTGAAAAGAACCCGATAGGGGATCGGCCGCCGGATCACCTGTTCTTCTTCACGGATGAGCCCCACGGCACGGGCGGCCTGCGCTGCGTCCACGGCGGAAGCCTGCATCGGTATCAGGACCAAATCTGAGCGAGACAGAGCCCGGGAAACCATTCGGCTCGCGGTGCCCTCCAGGTCCACCAGAACGAATTGTCGTTCGGCACTCTCGGCATCGATCGCCGAAATGATTTCCCGCTCGCTGATTTCGGACAGCACCTTGAGGCCAGTGCGGTTAGACCCTTTGCCCCATGTCGCGATGGGCTGATTTGGGTCGCAGTCCAAAAGGGTGACGGTCGCCCCTTTTTCCGCAAGCGTGCTTCCGAGCACCAGGGCCGCGGTGGATTTGCCCGCCCCACCTTTGGGGTTGGCAATCGAGATGACAGGCATAACGCCGATCCCCTGTCAGAGGCGGAATTTCGGGACCGAAATTCACGGAAGGGATATTACCGCCTGCGCGTTAAAAGAAAATCCTCCAGCGACGGTCCAACCGAACTGATATCATTTGAAAGCCTACGCATCCGGTTCATTTCGTTTGGAGAGGAACGATACGGTCACGGGTTTAGGTTGACGTGACTATGAGGTTCGGCCGAAATGCCAGCTTGGCGCCCGAGTCGCGCCGATCGTTAGGAGATACCGCCGCGCGATAGACCCTGAAAAGCCAACGGCCCCACCCCTGGCAGGGTGAGGCCGTCGAAAACCTAGGGCCTGTGAGGGCCAACCGAATTCCCCTCACAAGCCATATGACCCCCTCGGGAGTCAAGCCGGAATGGCAATTCCGGCAACGGGTAGGCTTTGCCTGGACCCTGGAACGCGGCCCGTGAGGGACCGTGCAGAATGTTTGCTGAGGAAATCCGCCGACGAGCGGAGGCGGCCCCGTGCGCCGCGTTGCCGGCCATCACGGCTACGCTGTGGCGTGCCTATGGGGAAGGGAAGGTCTCGGAGGCGGAAGCGGAGGCCCTGTCTGCAGTGATCGAGGCTCGGCGGAGCGTCCAGCGCGCCGCGGAGGCTCCTACGCTCGCGCAGGCGGCCACTAGGGCAACCGCGGGCTCCCGGCCGCGCACGGACGCCAGCCTAGAGCGCCGCCGCCGGTGGGCCGCCTCAGGGCGCCTCCCGCCGCAGCTCGCGGCACGGTTCACATTGGCCGAGCAAGCCGCCCTGGCCCTGGTGTCAGCCGAGACCGCCCGGCGGGGCGATTGCCGGTTGTCTGTGGGCCAGATCGCGGCCGTGGCCGGCGTGAGCGAGACGACCGTGCGGAACGCCCTGCGTGAGGCCCAGCGCCTCGGGCTGGTGACGATCGAGGAACGCCGCCTCACAGGCTGGCGCAGCGATACGAACGTCGTGCGGATCGTCTCGCCCGAGTGGACAGCCTGGTTGCGGCTGGCGCGACGCGGCGAACGGGTCTCGGGCTTGAAGGGGGGAGGGTGCAAATCCCCGAACCCCACGGATACAGATTCTCAGAATCGAGGGAAAAGCGCGTTAGCGGAAGCGTCAAAAGGCTGCCGAGGGGCGGCGAACGACTCTAACCAAAGCGAGCCATCGAGAATCCGTGTGCCCCGTGCAGCTGGTCGAGCCATGCGGTAGGCGCGTGCAGCCGGGCGGTTTACAGAACGACCGGATGAAAGCTGATTTCGGGACTTGCCGGGGCTGAAACCCACCGGCACAGTGCAGCACCCCTACGCGGGGTATTCGAGCGGTGACGGGCGATGTTGGAAGCATCGCGCCGCCACCTCACCGCAGCCTTGGGCAAACAAGGGAACGGCTGAAATCATGGAAAACCGGATAGACGGTCCGCGCAACACGCTGCGCGAAGAATCTGAACGCGTGTCTGCACCATCCCCAACATGGCTCGACCGCCGACAAGCCCGGTCCCCCGATTGGGGCAAGCCCCGTAGCTCGCTGCATTCCTCCGGCATCGAAAATTCCCGGGTGCTCACGAAGCGCGCCCGTGCACATGAGGTCGAGGCTGCAATCGGCACGAGCCACCCGGAAATGCCGGTTGAGGATTATATCCGCGGCCTCACCCGCCTTGTCCGGAAACCGCCGCGTACGGCCACCGTGCGGGAAATAGGCGGGGTTCCTGTCGTGCTGTGTCCGGGCATTCCAGTCGGGATGAGCGCATTCCGCACGGTGGTCGGCGTGAGCGCATTTTCCCTAGAGACCGGCTCGCTAATCATCGCCGTGCCGAATTAGACGTCCGGTAATTCCAAGATGGCCGCAAGCAATTAGTGAGCGATTTTTCAGGGGCGCCTACGGGTGCCCCTTTTTAATTTTCGACCACGGGAAATAAACCGGGCATTTATTCGGAGTATATGCCTCGCCTGGTGCCGGACTTACTCAACAACTCATTCGCCAGCGGCCTTTTCTGAGCCGATGACTTTTGTTAAACAGTAGCTCCTGACGTGAATATATCTGGTATTTGGTATACCAGATACACGGCAGTCGAGCGTTTCCGTGCGACGGCCCCTTCCGCGCGATGGCTCACCCAGCCCTGAGCTAATTCGCGGAGTGTGTTCCGATGAGAGGTCGTTTGTATTTCGTAGATTTAGGTCGAGACCTAAAAGATACGAAAAGCGATGATGAGTTGCTTGCAATAGCTTTAAGCGAACCAAACAGAATTTTCGACGATTATTACCGATCGGATTACAACGAAGATTGGGGGGCGGAGGAAATAAAACTTTTTCCGGGTGTAACTAACCATAGAGTAAAACAACGTAAACAGCGCGTGTTTTTGCTTATTTGCCTTTTTGCGCCTCGGTCGGAGAAGGAAGCCGATTGTCGTGAACGGGCTTTGCTTCGGTTCGCACCCGATGACCAAGGGCCACCGCCGGCGTTTCACGTCGAAGTGACCATTACTCCAACGAAGCGGGGGCGTGCCCGCTAAGACAACGCCCCCGCCCCCAAGGCACACCGACGGTAGACTCTCTCAAAATCCACTATCGTAACCGGAAATCACCCTAATGAACGCGCAGCTCAAGTCAACGCCGAGTTTCGGCGAAGCCACACGTCGTTTTCGTGAAAATGGAATTCCTGAAAAAGCACTAATCCCCATTGCACCGCACGATGCCGAGATTTCCGGCACGGGCAGCTTGAACCCAAAAAGCCTAGGAAAAGCCCCCGGGAAATACATCCCGCACAAGCGGGCCTGGTGCGGGCTTGCGAAAAACAGCGATGGCGCTCGGTACATCCGTGAGGGGGCCGCTGCACAGGACGTGCGCGAGCGCGCGAGCTACCCAACCCGCAACGTCGGCTTGTTGGGGCGATACTTCCCTGCGATCGATAGCGACGCAGAGAGTGAGGACGCGCGCAGACTAGTAGAAAGGGCATTGGTACAGTCCTTCGGCACGGATGCTGACACCGTGGCCGAGCGCGTGCGCGGTGATGGCTCGCGTCGGCTCTACGCCTTTGAGCATGTGAGCCCGGATGATCCCGAGGGCCGCGTGCAGTGCCCGAGCTTGCAGTACCGCCTACCTGGCGATCCGGAGGGGAAGTTCCCACACGCGATCGACTTCATAGGCTTCGGCAAGCAATCCGTGGCGGCCGGCGTCCACCATAATGGGCGTGACCTGTATGAATGGCGCCAGGATTTCGACCTGTGCGACCTGTACCGCCGGAAAAAGCTCACGCAGATCAACAACGACGGAATGCACGGGTTTCGGGCTGTCGTGGTCGAAATGATCGAGGGCGCCGGCGGCCAGGTGCAGAAAGGCGCCCTTGGCGGGGGTGGTGGTGAGTTGCGGGATTATTCCGCTGACGAACCCGCCATGCCCGTGGACGCCATTTTTCAGGGGCTGAAAAGCTGGCCGAACAACCGGGAGAAATTCCCGACCCACGAAAGCTTCGTTTCGATCCTTGCAAAAATCCTGGCCGCCCTCGGGAGGGAAGCCGAGGTCGAGCGCGAACGGGTCCAGGCGTGGGCGTGCGAGGACTTAAGCCTTTGCCCGGAGGATTATTTCGAGCGAACCTGGAATAGCTTCGGCGGGGGTGTCGGACAAAGGCCCCACGCGCTTGCGATGTTTCTGCGAGACAAAGGCGTTGTGGTTGATTTTCCCGCCCTTACGCCAGATGAAGAAAAAGGACCGGCTGAGAACAAAGCTGCTCGGAAGGAAGCCCGAGTGCCGGCCCGCGACGCCGTAGCAGGCCAGTACGTTTTCGCCCGGGTCAATACCGACACGGACGATGGGTCATTGCGCATGCGGGACGTGCTGGACCCGTCCGTGGAGTTCCCAGCGCTTAGTTGGTGGCTTTTAAAATCGGACGACCCCAACACACAGCTTGTCCGCGACCTCCATAATTCTTACGGCGAAAAAGACGACAATTTCTGGACTTTTATCCGGGATATGCGGCGACACCACCCAGACCGGTTTTACACCGGAAAAACGCGCAACCCGCTTTACGATCGCGGCGAAATCGTCTGCGAAAAAGATGGCGGGGGCGTAATGGTCCGCGAGCTAAATATGCGGTTCATTTCGCCAGTTATCCGGCATGCCAAGCTGTCGAAACTCGACCCGAAGCAAGCGCGCGAGGACGTGGCCCGCATACTCGACTTCATCGCGCGGATTTTTCACGACCCGAAACTGGTAAAATACGAATTAGATACCCTGGCGTTTATGGCGCAGTCGGGCCGGCGGCCCGGGCATATGCTTTTGCTGGTCGGTGACAGCGGCGTCGGAAAGTCCACCTATATCCAAATGCTGATTTCCATGTTCGACGGCACCGGAAAAGACATGGGAAGCCAAATCGACGGTACGAAAATCACGAACGAACAGGCACGGCGGTTCGCGCTCGCGAAGGTCGAGGGGTGCCGCATCATTTCCATCAAAGAGCTACCCGAGGGATCGACTGCGTCGAACATGGCCGCCGTCACGTCCTCAATAAAGCAAATGGTCGATCCGGGCACTGATGGCGACTACATCGAAATCGAGCGCAAGCGGAAAGACACGGTGAGCGTGCGGAATTTCGCTCGGGTCGTGTCTACGTCAAACTATGCAAACGCGCTAAAAATCGAAAAGCACGACCGGCGCATCTTTTTCGTCATGTGCGGGATCACTATTGATACCAAGCCGGAGGATGATTTTTATTCCAATCTCAACGACGTGACTGGCAGCCCGAAGCGCCTTGCCGCGTTCTGGCGCTTCCTGTTGGCCCGGGACGTGTCGCATTACGACGCGGCCAAAGCACCACCTGTCACTAGGGAAAAAGCCGAGGCGCAGATTTTGGGATTGCCGGCGTGGGATCGGCACTATGAAGCCGCGATCGAGACCCTTCGCGCCGGAAAGCGGTCGTTGTTCGACCTCGGCGAGCTTGGGGAGTTGATGACGGCGATGGGGGAAAACGAATACGTGCAGACGGACGGCGACGTGGATGACCGCCGGCAGTACGACTTCGGGAGGGACGGGTCCGGGGGTGGTGCAGCCAACACGGCAAAGCGGCTGGAGCGCTATTCGGTCAAGCTGCTACGGCCGAAGGTCAACGGTGAACGCTTACCGCCGGTCTACGGGCTCCGCACGGCCAGGCCGCTTATCGACAAGTTGGCCAGTGCCGACCGGGACGATGTCCTGGAGGCGCTGGACCGGGACCGCGATGGATGCACGCTTCCCCGGGTGCACCCGGTGTCCGATCGGTTCAACGGCCCGTTGAAGCCCGCCAGCGGTCGGCGGCAGTAGCTCCCCGCTCACTACAGCGCAGGAACAGCCCGGGGCGCCTCACACGGCCGCTCCGGGCATCGTGAAGGGACTTCCCACCCCTGTCATGGCGTCGCCGCAGTCGAGCCCCTAAAGCGACGCCATGACCCGGCGCCCCATGACCCTAGACTTATTCGACACCCTCCAGGTCGTGGACGACGATGTGACCGCGGTGGTGGACGCCTACCTGGCAGAGCCCACGTGCGGCATGGTCTCGTTCGGTGAGGGCTACCGGCTCGACCCCGCGGCGGCTGTCGCCCTGCACCCATTCGCCCGGACATTGCTGCACCAGCCGTGGGCGAGCGCCGATCTGCGCCGCGCCGCCGTCCGTGCCGCAATCATGGTCGCACAGCCGGAACGGGCTTGTGCCTGGCGGCGCTAGCTCCCCGACCGTGCAACTAACGAGCTAGCGAGGGCAGATAGCTCGCTAATTCCGCGCTAGTGGCTGCTACCGCCTATTTGAGCCGGCTTTCGGCGGTTTTCGCCGAATTAAGCCGAGATAACGGGGCGGCGGGAGATTGCTCACGAAATATCTCAATTGCCATACCTCTCCCGTGGACCGCCTCAGTGTCCTTTGGACCGCCAGTGGACCGGCGATGGACCGGGTTTGGACCGGCTATGGACCGCCAAAACGTATCTAAGTAATTGAAATATAACAAAGTGACTTAATATGGATGCTGCTAGTACGCGTGCGCACACACACGCACCTACACGCCCAATAATTTCCGGGCGTTTGGCGGTCCACTCATGCCTTTCAATGACTTAGGTGCGCTTTCGCGGTCCACTGGCGGTCCACGGCATTTAAGTCCGCTAGCTTCGGAGCTAATAATTATGCCCCGTGCTGGTAATTAGCGATGCGATGCCCGTCGGCGCCGGGTGGTTGCAGATTGTCAAATCGCTATTTGCACGGCCGGGGCTCGATACCCGCGGGCGGGCGGGCGCCGATCGGATGGCCCGTGCCGAATTAAGCCGACGCCGCGCAGAAATCAGCACGCGAAGGGCTTGAGGAGCACAAGCTTGAGTGTTACATATCTTGTAACGAACGTAATTAGTTTCGTTACAGGGGTTCGCGCTCATGGCTCATGGACAGTTCATTGCCTACTACCGGGTCAGCACGAAGCGGCAGGGCGTGAGCGGTCTCGGGCTTGAGGCCCAGCAGGAAGCCGTTCGCAGCTACTTGAACGGCGGCAATTGGCAGCTCCTGGCCGAAGTGGTCGAGGTCGAGAGCGGCAAGCGCAATGACCGTCCGAAGCTGGCCGAGGCGCTGAAGCTCTGCCGTCTGCACAAGGCCACCCTGGTTATTGCAAAGCTGGATCGGCTGGCGCGCAACGTGGCCTTCGTCTCGGCGCTGATGGAAGCGGGCGTGGAATTTGTGGCGGTGGATTTCCCGCAGGCAAACCGCCTGACCGTGCACATCCTGGCTGCTGTGGCCGAGCATGAGGCCAAGGCCATCTCTGAGCGTACCAGGGCGGCCCTCGCCGCTGCGAAGGCTCGAGGCGTGAAGCTCGGCAACGCCAAGGGGACGGGCGCCGTGATGACGGAAGCCCACCGAGTAAAGGCCGCAGCCGCTAAAAGGGCTAAGGCGGATGAGCGGGCAACCCTGCTGTCGGACGTGCTAGCCGAGGTTCAGGCCGCTGGTGCTACATCCTTGCGCCAGATCGCGAGGGCTCTCAACCAACGTGGTATCCCTACAGTGCGCGGTGGCGAGTGGTCAGCGGCGCAGGTCTCGCGGATGCTGGACCGGGCGGCATAAAATTCAGGACCGCCTCTACTCAAATTCCAGGCGAAAACCCGGTTTAGACCCCCCGGGTGCCAAGAGGCTCGACCGCCATCTTTATCAGGGTGGGCACGAGCGCCGTAACCGCCAATTCAGCCGAGAAACCCTTTCGACCCCCCACCCGGGGACCTTTTCTGGAAAAGGGATACCATCGAAAAATTGCGGTTAGACTTTTGCCGGTGACCTAGGACGCCGCAAGAAGAGCCGCTGAATAGCACCATTACCTTTTGCTCGGACGGCACAGTGCAGTTGCTGAAATCGTCTCGCTGTATACCCTAGCTTCTGTCTTCGCGTAAGTGCATCAGGCTTGCAAATGCCCGTCACAGGCCTCAACTATATCTGAGTAGCTAAGTGACGTTATGGATTTAAGTAGCTTTCGGAAAGACCTGTCTACTAAGCCAAGCTTGTGAACGTTTATTTTTTGTGTAAACAGTAATTGATCCCTAATTTGTCGATACTTTTTTGACGTACAGGCTTTGGACAAACGCTCCTTCGCCCCTCTAATAGAACTATGATTTTCTATTACGCTACCAGGGGCAATACCATATTCAGGCAGAGCTTGTGCTATTGACGCTAGCTCACCTAGCAACCAAGCCTCATACTCCCTGATACAGAAGCATATATGGATCGATTTTCCAGTTTCATCCGCAATTGGTTTTGCCCGACCATTAAATTCGTCTGCAAATTCTTTCGCACATCCATCGTCAAGATCGACAACTAGGATAATTTCTTCGGCTTCGTCTCTAGTTGCAGCTAACCGCAGATATCTTTCCAGTTCGCCTGTACGTCGAAGCTTCTTTGCTTCTCCGGCACGGATAGGTGGATCAGAAGCTACAAGCTGAAGGCCGAAAGCTGCGGCAGATTTTGCGATAAGAGAAGGAATTGATTTAACATCGCCTTTTCCCTCAACAATCAAGGCTATTTTCTTCATCAAAAGAAGCCTTCAGCGAGCAAAAGCTCGCCAGCAGTAAATAGTTGTTGCTTGATTACATCGAGTTGCCGGCGTTTAACGTGACCACACTCAGTCACGCCCTTATTAAACCTTGCCCAGATCAAGTCTTCTGGATCGAATAGATCGATAAAAGTTGGGCTATGTGTTGTCACAAAAACCTGTCGTTGCCGCCTAGTTCTAGCGGTTACAAATGATGTTATGGCTTCATGGAGCACTGTGAGCGCGCCCGGATGTATCATTTGTTCTGGTTCTTCAACGCCAATCCTGTTCGGCGCATTTGGTTGATAAAACGCGGCGAGTAGCCCTAGTGTTCTTAGTGTACCGTCGGAAATCTGGGATAAATTAAAGTCATGGAGTTCGCCGCTGTTTTCCTGCACACGAAGTACCGGCACATAAAAACCGGCTGCACTTTTGACTTGAAAGTCAGAAACAATAGGCATCATAGCTTGCAAAGCTGCTATGATATCCTCTTTGTTGGCGGAGAAACGTCTACCACTATTAATTCTTTTCAAAACTGATGCTAAGTTGGATCCATCCTCAAGTAAGGTACTCTCCTTCGAGACAAGCTGAGCCTGTCTAAGTGTGTTGGGATATATATTATATTTTGAGAAAGATGTTACCTCATCTGCAATCGGCTTGAAGGGCATGTATCCCACGAGA
>NZ_JALNUL010000087.1:0-10453 GCF_026540775.1 Methylobacterium sp. GC_Met_3 | reverse complement strand
AATCGGATTTGCTGATTTCGGTCAGACTACGTCACTCCGGATTGCCGTCGCGCGCAGCACCGGGTGGTCCGCTTGGCGCCAGTTCCGGTCATTGAGTCCTGAAGGGCAGGTTCTCGAAACCAGACACCGAGGCGTTTCCAGTTACACCCTTAAATCCATACCAAGCTGGGCTACCCTATAAGCGCGTACGGCTGACCCAACTCGGAGTTCCGCTACGGCTGACCGCATAGCGGAAGTCGGCGGGTACTGCGCCAACGACGCCCCGTCCGAAGTCAGCACAACGGATGTCGAATTGATCGGGGCTGACCTGGGCGGCTTGGAATTCCGCACGCGCGGTGCGGTCGGCCGCCCAGGCTATGCGAGCTGCTGACTTGAAGAGGCGTGCCTCAAGCGGCGGATGTCCGCTTCGACACCGATGCGAGCGGCGGGGCATGTCGCAGGTCGGGCGGCGTCTTGAAGTCCCGGGCCGCGCCGCGGGATGCCTGGACGCCGCGCGGGAAGCCGCTGCGATCCCGATAGGAGCGCTTCCGTCCCACACTGCGGCTGTGCCGCGCCATGCTGGCCTGAGCGTCCATCAGGTCGACCGCCGTGATGCCGATCAGCAGCGCCAGGGCCACGACGACATTGCCGCGCTTCGGATTGTCCTCTCGCAGCGCCGTCAGCACGGTCGCAATGTCGAGGCCGTCCCCGGCCACCCGGCTCCACAGGCCGAGGTTCTTGTCGACCGACAGCGAGAGGATGCCGCTGCCGATCTCACGGGCGCCGTAGACGCGCACCAGCGCCTCCTTGCCCTCCATGCCGAGCGCCCGGGTGATGCTTCGGGGCGCCAGAAGTTCCGTGAGACCCAGGCCGAGGCTAAACCAGCCGAGCCCCTTCGCGAGGCTGTCCGGCACGCCGCGCGAACTCGGCCCGGAGCGCAGGACCTTCGGATCTCCCTCGGACCGCGTGATGTTCGAGAGGCTCGCGACGCTTGAGATGTTTGTCATAGTCTTCCTCTCGCAATGTCAGGGTTTGAGAACGACCTTGATGCAGCTGTCCTGCTTGTCCCGGAACGTCCGGTACATCTCGGGTCCCTTGTCGAGCGGAGCCTCGTGCGTGATGACGAACGAGGGATCGATCTGCTCCTCCTCGATCCGGCGCAAGAGATCGGCAGTCCAGCGCTGGACGTGAGTTTGCCCCATGCGGAACGTGAGGCCCTTGTTCATGGCCGCGCCCATTGGGATCTTGTCGACGAGGCCGCCATAGACGCCCGGGATCGAGATCAGGCCGCCCGGTCGGCAGACGTAGATCATCTCCCGCAGCACGTGCGGCCGGTCGCTCTCGGCGAGAAGGATCTGCTTGGCCCGGTCGTAGACCGTGTCGGGCATGGTGGGGCTGACGTGGCTCTCCATGCCGATGCAGTCGATGCATTTCTCGGGACCCTCGCCGCCGGTCAGCTCGTTGAGCCGCTCGACGACGTTCTCCGTTTCGAAGTTGATCGTGATGGCGCCGGCCGCCTCGGCCATCTCCAGACGCTCCGGCAGGCAGTCGATGGCGACCACCTGCTCGGCGCCGAGGAGGATGGCCGAACGGATCGTCATCTGGCCGACCGGCCCGCAGCCCCAGATCGCCACGGTGTCGGTGGGCTGGATGTCGGCCTGCACCGCCGCCTGCCAACCGGTCGGGAAGATGTCCGAGAGGAACAGCAGCTTCTCGTCGGGGATGCCCTCGGGCACCTTCTGGACCGTCGTGTCGGCGAACGGCACGCGCAGGTATTCGGCCTGGCCGCCCGGATAGCCGCCCGTGAGATGCGTGTAGCCGAACAGGCCCGCGGTGGTGTGGCCAAAAACCTTGTCGGCGAGGTGCTTCTTGCGGTTGCTCCGCTGACAGACGGAAAAGTAGCCGCGCTTGCACTGGTCGCACTCGCCGCAGACGATGGTGAACGGCACCACCACGCGGTCGCCCTTCTTCACCTTGCCGTTGAGTCCGCGCCCGGCCTCGACGACTTCGCCCATGGTCTCATGGCCCATGACGTCGCCCGGCAGCATGGCGGGGACGAAGTTGTGGAACAGGTGCAGGTCGGAGCCGCAGATCGCGCAGCTCGTGACTTTGATGATGGCGTCGCGCTCGTCCTCAATCTCCGGATCGCTGACGGTGTCGCAGCGGATGTCTTCCTTCCCGTGCCAAACCAAGGCTCGCATCGCCGTCTTCTCCCATCGGATGAGGTGCGAGAGCCGGATCCGGGCGGTACGGCCTATCCGGGCTGGTCTCTCGCGGGGATGGTGGTCGGTATTGCAACGGGGCGAACCGGGGCGGGGGCGGCCACGTTCCCGCGGACAATCCCCTAGGAAACCTCCGGCGTGAGCAGAGGGCTCGCGCTGGAGGACCGCCCGTGCGGGCAGCTCGGCCCCGCGTCAGACGGGCGGAAAGACCTGGATCATCCTGCGAAGGACGCGCGGCACTCGCAGGTGGGCCGGCAGCAAACCGGTCACGAGCATCCTCAGGAATCCGGCAGCGGATCGCATCCCCGGACGAAGGCCTGGGTGGCACGGATCGAGCGCAGGGTGCCTGTATCCGCACCGTGCTCCAGCGCCTCTCGCTCGAGGGCGCGGAGCTGCTCCAACAGGATAAGACGGCCTCGGCGAGCCGAGTTCGGCAGCCGCTCCTGCACCAGCGCGACCAGCTTGTGCATCATCGGATCGTCGACGGGCTTGGACGGGCTGTGCATGCGGCTCCTCTCACGGTGCAGCCGACCCACCGGAAACGATCACACGGAGCCAGACGCGGGCGATGGCGAGACGACGACGTGACGTGAGCGATCGCCTCCATCCGGATGAACGGACCTGCCCGCCCGGACAGACGATGCCTGTCTGGTTTCCAAGCCCGGAAGCCACGAAGGCCGGGCCGAGGCCGCTTGGAGCGCATCGCGGGCGCGAGGGCTGCCGTAGCGCTTAGAGACGGATGCGCCAGCAATTAGCCTCCAGACCCGTGATCAGCCCGCCCGACACCGTCGCCGAGCGGGCTGCCGAGGCGGCAGGACGTGAACCCGCCGCTCAAGGCTTGGGTCAGCGCGTGCCTGATGCTGCGGGCGCGTCGCCGCTGCCTTGTCTGGCGGAGGCCTCGGACTTGGCGGAGCCGCTATCTGATGTGGAGCCGCCCGAATCATTGAAGGACCCGGTCGTCTGCGGGTTCGGATTGCCCGGCGTGTTCGCACGCGCCGTCATGCCGCCCATGAACTCGCCCTGCTCCCAGCGCGACATGCCGACCGTGGCGAGCAGGTTTGTGGTCAGCGTGCCGGTGGGCTCCAGGCCCTGCGCCTGCTGGAAATGCGTCGCCGCGATCGTGGTGTCGTTGTTCCAGTTGCCGTCGAGGTGGCCGGCGGCATAGCCCCGCTGGTTCAGCACCTGCTGGATCTGGCGCACGCCGTCGGCATTCATCCAGATCGGCTCGCCGGGGCTGTCCGTGCGCTCCACGCCGATGCGCTGGTTGTCGACCTGCCGATCGCCGCCCGGGCCGGCCGCCTGGGTCGGCTGCGGCCGTGCCGCGTTGGCGGCCTGCGGGCCTGAGCCGTGCCCGGCCGAGAAGATCGAATCCGTCAGGCCGAGCGCGGCCACGAGGCCGACCTCAAGCCGTCCCGTCGGCTCGAGCGCATGCGCCTGCTGATAGCTGCGCGCCGCCTGAACGGTCGCGGGCCCCCAGCGTCCGTCCACCTGCCCCGTGTTCCAGCCCTGCTGGTTCAGCGCCTGCTGGATCTGCCGGATGCCGGCCGGGCTGACATAGAGGGGCGTTCCGCGGCTGTCCGCGCGCTCGACGACGATGCGCTGGTTGTCGGCTTGCTTGGTCCCCTGATCGCCGCCTTGGCCGCCGCCCTGCCGGTCGCGATTGCCGAGGACGATGTCCTGCTCGAGACCAAGACCGTAAGCGAGCGGTATGGTGAGCGTGCCGGTCGGCTCCATGTTCTGAGCCTGCTGGAAGCTGCGCGCCGCTGCCGCGGTCTGCGGGTTCCACCGCCCGTCGACCGTACCGGTGCTGTAGCCCTTCTGCGTCAAGGCCTGCTGGATCTGCCGGACGCCCGCCGAGCTGACGTAAATCTGTGTGCCCTGCCCATCTGCCTGGTCCTGGGTGATGCGTTGGTTGCTGACGGCCGATTGCTGAGCCTGCGCGTAACCGCCGGCCAAGGTTGCGATCATCGTGCTGACGAGAAAGACATGCTTCAGTGCCATGAAGACCTCCTGGTATGGACGTAGGGTCGAACCGGGCCGTCCTGCGCCAGTTTCCTCCGGATGAACCCGTAGGAAGCCTCCGGTCTGAGCGAATTTCCCGGGCAGCGAGATGATTTACTGCAGTGTTCGATCGAAATCGAGTCGAACCTACGGGAATGCCCGGATCGTTCTGGGAAGCGTCGAAGATTACTGCTGTGCCTCAAGGTCGCGCCAGCTGGCCGCCGGTCCGGAGGGACGCGATGACCGATGTCTTTTCGGATGCAGAAGGCGAGGCTTGCGCGCTCGAAGCCGCCGCCGCGATCGAGGCGGTCCTCAACCAACGGTGCCCGGACCTGAAGCGCGCCTTCTGGAGCGCCGTCGAGAAGCACTATCGGCCGGCCCCTGAGCCAGGGGGGCGGTCTCTGGCAGCACCGAGGCCGGACCCGGAGGCTCGGCCGCCTGCCTCGTTCCGATCGGGTTTGCCCTAAGGACGTATCGCAGGAAACGGTGGCGGCAGCGGCCGGTTCGCGACGAGAGTGACGCCTGCGGCGCACGGGATCTCGCGACAGGCTGATCATGGTAGCCGTCCTCGAACGCGCGTCGGGCGTCCTCGTAATGGGGATCGTTCTTCTCGACGTCTTCCTCACTGTTCTTTACGCCCGCATCGGCACCGGCCTGATCGCCGAGCGTGCCGCGCATCTCACCTGGATGGTCTTTCGCCGCGCTGCCGATGCGGCCGGGACGCATCGCGGAGCGGTGTTGTCCTTCTGCGGACCGGTCATCCTCCTCCTCTACGTCCTGCTCTGGGCCGTAGGCCTGACGCTCGGCGCTGGGCTCATCATCCACCCTGGGCTTGGGATAGGCGTGCAGGCGGGCAACGGCCCCACGCCTACGGGTGTCTTCACTGCGCTCTATGCGGGGGGCAGCAGCATGGCGATCGTCGGGGCGAGCGATTTCAAGCCTACGACCGACGCCTACCGACTCGTCTACTTGGTGAATTCGCTGATCGGGATGTCGGTGACCTCGCTGGTCCTGACCTACGTCATGCAGGTCTACGGCGCCCTTCGGCAGCGCAACGCGCTCGGGCTACAACTCCATATCCTCGCGGCGGAAACCTCCGACGCCGGTGAGTTGCTGGCGCGGCTCGGACCTCGCGGGCAGTTCAGCGGCGGCTACAGTCACTTGGTCGCGCTTGCCGACGCGATGGCCGCAATGAAGGAGACCCACCATTTCTACCCGGTGCTGTTCTACTTCCGGTTCCAGAAGCCTTATTATTCCGTGTCGGCGCAAGCTTACCTCACCCTCGACACCGTGTCGCTGATCCGCAGCACGCTCGCCGGCGAGGATACGGCATGGTTGAAGGAAGCCGCGGCGGTCGAGGCGCTCTGGCGGGTGGCCCAGATGCTGGTCGTCACCCTCGAAACGACTTTCCTGCCGGGTGATCCGCCTGTCACGAAGGCCGTTGATCCGCGCGAGCGACAGCGCTGGCGTGCCCATTGGGGGAGGGGCATGTCCCGGCTTGCCGAGGCGGGCATTGCGGTCGCCCAAGAAGAGGCGGCCGTACAGGCCTATATCGACCTGCGCACGCAGTGGTGGCCGCACATCGCCCGGCTTGCCCCGGCGATGGCCTATCGGAGCACGGACGTCGAAGGGCGTGGACCGGAGGTGTCCTAAGGGACGGGACGGATGCACGCGCCGCGCGTCAAGACCGATGGATAGAGCCCCCGTCTTGGAGCAAGCCCAATGGAGACAGTCGTCCCGATCGCCGTGATGGATCCAACCGTATCCGGACGTGTACGTCCGCGGCGGCGGACGGCGCCGGAGGGAGTCGACCCCATCTCTGCGTTGATCCGCAAGCTCGACGGCTTCGCCCCGCTGACGGAACCGGATCGGGCGGCGCTCGTCGGCTTGGCCCGCTATGTCCGGCCGGTCGAGCGGCACACCGTCCTCGTGGAGCAGGACGGCGTGGCCGACCATGCCCTCGTGGTCTTTGCCGGGTTCGTCAGCCGGTACAAGCGTCGCGCGTCGGGCCGGCGCCAGATCCTCGCCTATCTCATCCCCGGAGATCTCTGCGACCGCGGCGCGCTCCACGGTTACCCCCTCGACCACACGATCGAGACCCTGACCCGCTGCCGGATCGCTAAGGTCCCGCGCACGGCCTACCTTGAGCTGATCGGCGAGCATCCCGGTGTCGCGCTCGCGTTGCAGCGGGCGAAGCTCGCCGAAGAGGCGACGGCCCACGAGTGGATGGCCAATATCGGGATGCGCTCGGGCCCTGAGCGCATGGCCCATCTCCTGTGCGAGCTGCTGGAACGCCTCGGCTCGATCGGGCAGGTTGCGGCCGGTCAGTTCGATATGCCGTTGACGCAGACGGATCTGGCCGAAACGCTTGGCCTGTCGAGCGTCCATGTGAACCGCGTGCTGCAAACCTTGCGGCGCAACGGTTTGATCACGCTGCAAGGGCATCGCCTGCAGATCCTCGCGCCGCGACAACTGCGTGAACTCGCCGAGTTCGAGGCGGGGTACCTCTGAAAAGCGCTCTCCACCGACGTGGATGCCAGTGCGGCGCAGGTGGAGCATCGCCCCAGTCCCGGTTAGCCGGGCGGTGCTTCACCGCTCACCACCATGTCAAGGCCAGGAGCCGCGTATCTTCTAACGGTCGCCGTGCTCATTGGTGTCGCGATTCTGTTCGGCGGGGCGCACGCCGGCAGCTGACGCGATGAGAACAGCCTCGGGCAGGGTATGGACGCCGAGCGTCTCCATGACCCGAGCCCGGTGGATCTCCACCGTGCGCGGACTCAGGCCCAGCGTCCGGGCGATGGTCTTGTTGGTCCCGCCCGCGAGCAACCCCTCAAGCACCGCGCGCTCGCGCCCCGACAGGGTTGCAACCCGGTCCCGAGATGCGTCGCGCGCGCGCGACCGCTCGGCGACGACGCGGATACCGGCCAAAGCCGTTCTCACCGCCAGGAGCAGCACCTCCGATGTCCCGGGCGCTTCGAGGAAATCGATAGCCCCCGCCTTCATGGCGCGGACGCCGAAGCCGACATCGCCCTTGCTCGCCCCGATCGCCACGACAGGCAGGTGCGCACGATGGGCCTTCAGCTGGCTTGCCGTCGCGAAGCCATCGGCCTCCTCCAGTTCGAGCACGACGCAGCCTGGCATCAGGGAGCCCGCTATCTTGAGGAGGGCCTGATTGTTCGCGAAGGCCTGAACAGCGTAACCGCCGGCTTGAAGGACGGCGACGCGGTCCTGCCGGGCGGCATCCCTACCCGCAACCACGTAGGCGCGCAGGCTGTTCACGACGGTGATATCCTGCGCGATCCCACCGGCCGATCGAATATGCCCGTCCTCCGCCGGGACCGGGAAGAGGGTATCGCGGATCCGGCGCACGGTATGGTCCGAAGCGCGCAGGATCCGGTACTCGAGAACCAGCGTCTCACCGTCGCGGACCCTCTCCAACGCCTGAGCCGCGGCGTCGCGGTCCTCCGGGTGGACGCTCGCGAGCCAGGCTGCAGTATTTGGCATGTCCTTTCCAGGCATGCCCCAGACCTGTGCAAAGGCCGGGCTGAGGTAATCGAGCCGCCCGCTCTCCAGATCGGCGAGCCAGAGAACGTTGGCCGAATGCTCGGCGAAGCGCCGGAACCGGGCCTCGCCCGCACACAGGGCCGCCTCTGCGCGCTTTTCCCGATCGACGTTCTGCACCACCACGATGACTTGCCGAATTCGGCCATCTCCGCCGTGGACCGGAATGCCGCTGATCCGCATCCAGCACTCGTTGCCCTCCCTTGTCCGATGCAGAAAGCTCACGTTCTGCGTAAGCTCGCCCCGCATCGCCCGTGCGAACGGATAATCGTGCGGGCTCAAGACCCCGCTCTCCGGGTCGAAGCCGGTCCAGTGCGGCTGCACCTCCGGATCGAGGGAGGGGAGCCTGCCGCCGGGGAGATATTCTCGAAGGAGCGGATTGGTGAGCAGGGCTCGCGCTTCGATGTCAAACAGCCCAGCCCCGAACCGGAGATGCTCGATCAGAGCGTCGAAGCGCGTCTGTTGCGTCTGAATCTCCCGCAAGGCGGACCGGAGACGCTGCTCCGTTTGAAACCGGGCGGTGGTTTCATGGACGTGACAGAGCACACCCTGCACGCTGCCGCCTGCGTCCCGCACCGGCGAATAGGCGAACGTCCAGACGCTCTGCTCCCGCGTGCCATGGCGATCCACTGTAACGCTGTAGTCCTGCAAATAACTGGCTTCACCCCGCAGCGCCCGCTCCGTCACAGGTCCGACCTGCTCCCACGACTCCTCCCACACCTCGGGGAAGGGACGCCCCAACGCCTCGGGCTTGATGCCGAGGATCGGCAGGTAGGCGTCGTTGTAGAAGCTGATCAGGTCCGGCCCCCAGGCAAGGTAGGTCGGAAAGGCCGAGTTGAGCATGCGCTCAGTGTGTACCGGAGCGCTTGGGGCCATGTTTCGATCGGACCGAGCGGCGTCGACCTCCAGTCATGCTCGCGGATGCGGATGGCAACCTGACCGCCACCCGTGAGGAAATCTCCGGCCTCCACGTTGTCGACCTCCCAGACTCGCGTCGGAGCAGCATGTCGGCGCACGGCCCAGATCTTTGGCCATCATCGCTTGCCACATCGTTGGATCTGTTGTGGAGGCAAAAAATCAAATAGGTTAGAAGGCGGATCTCTCAATCGAACACGTGCGAGCTTTGGTTGGCCAGTCGATGGCGATGATCTCGACTCATATCAGATAAGCTTACCCGGGTCGGCCGCGATGGCATCCTCGGCAAAGCGCTTCTCGAGCCTGAAAAGAGTTGCTTTCTGGTCTTCGATCGCGTGGGCGCTGATTGTTCCGTGAGCTGCGCCAGTGATTGAAATATCGGTTATGCAGCATTGCGCGCCCCGAACGCGGGCAGGTCTGCAGACGGACACAGTTGAATGACGGCGGAAAATCTCAATCGCAACCAGCACCGGTCCGCTGAGCCGTTGAGAGCCGAATGCTGAACAGATTCCGCGCGGCTGCATCGGTAACCGTCATGACGCATTCACCGCCGGACCAAAGGTCATCCATGACGTTATCGATCATCAACTCGCGAATGATCCTTAAGGCCTCCATCCTGGCGGCCCCTAGATCCTCAAGATCAACTCCGTCTGTATCGACGTAGTGACGCGTTCCATCGATGTGGAAGAAGTAGCGGGGCATTTATGGCTCTGCCTAATCGGGCGAGCAAATTTAGGGGGCTCGGCAAGGGTCGGATCGGCCGAGTGCGCATAATCTGTCGGCTCTTCCGACGCTGCAGTTCAGTGCAGTTTGCGGCGCCCGCTGGCCGCCGACGCCGCCCAGAGAGCCTAGCGCGGCTCTCCCAAGCCGATGGCCTTGGCAAGGGCGGAGCGTTTCTCGGCGTAATTCGCCGCGACCATTGGGTAGTCGACAGGCAGGCCATAGCGCGCACGGTAACTGCGTGGGTCGAGCCCGTGACCAGTCAGGTGCCGCTTCAGCGTCTTGTAGCCTTTGCCATCGATAAAACTGATCAGCGCACCCGGCGTGACCGACTTGCGGATCTGCGCGGGTGTCGCCTTGGTGCTGGTCTTGATCGGCGTGTCCTCTGCCGCTCCGTTCGCAAGACCGTTCAACGCCGCACGGATAGAGCCGATGAGGCTCGGAAGCTCGGACATAGTCAAGGAATTGTTGGCAACATAAGCCGAAACGATAGTGCCGGCCACGTCCAAAGTGCTGACGGGACGACTGGTATTAATTTGCGTCATGAATCCTAATCCCTCGATCGATTTTCTAGTAGTGGTCATATTGATTCTATTATTGTGATGATTAACTTGAACAGCCGATAAAGTTCTATCAGAAGCTACAATTATTATGCGGGGACAATTTAAGTTTGATTTGATACGGCAAGTGGTAATTGCTCGAACCAAACTCTTAAATCGACAATCTGGAGCAGATACTGACAGCTTGGCTTTTCGCCGCGATCCTCCACCGGCATCACGGAGTGCGTCGCCATTCAGGCGCGATCCCTACCATCGGCCCTCGCAGCTTCAGAAATTGAGCCTTTGTTCGGATCGATGCCGTCCGCAAAATCCTGGCGTCGATCGCACACTAAAACGCGGCGCGCCTTGCACGCCTTGCCCCGGGTGGTGGTCCCGCCGTCTGCGTTGAAGCAGAAGCATGTCAGACGATCTCTTCAAGCCCCAACTGGTGCCGCCGGTTGCCTTCAATCACCGAGGGACAATAAATCATGTTAGTGCAACTTCTAATCGGCTGGG